>JAKAWN010000001.1 GCA_021827245.1 Acidobacteriota bacterium
GGCGGGAAATGGATGAAGTTCGCCGGTTCTTCATCGAAAACGCGCTTTACTGGACGAGATATTTCCACATCGACGCACTCAGGCTTGATGCGATTCATGCGATCGTGGACCCTTCGGCGCGCCCTATTCTCGAAGAGCTTGGCATGGCCGTTCACCGGCAGGCGCGGAAACTCAAGCGCAAGGTGTATGTGATCGCGGAGAGCGACCGGAACGATTCGAGGATTATTCGATCCCGCGAGGCCGGCGGATATGGTCTGGACGCCCAGTGGAGCGACGACTTCCACCACGCCCTGCACACGCTCCTGACGCCCGAACGGAACGGCTACTACCGTGATTTTGGCAAAGTGGGCGACCTGGCGAAAGCTTACCGGGACGGGTTTGTCTATTCCGGGCAGTACTCGGCCTATCGCAAGCGCCGACACGGCAACTCATCGCGCCACCTTCCCCGAGAGCGATTTGTGGTCTTCGCTCAGAACCATGACCAGGTGGGAAACAGAATGCTGGGCGAACGACTGAGCCAGCTTGTCTCGTTTGAGGCTCTGAAATTGGCGACCGGGATTGTTCTGCTCTCTCCCTTTGTTCCTCTACTTTTCATGGGAGAAGAATATGGCGAAAAAGCTCCCTTCAAATATTTCGTCAGCCATTCCGATCCTGAGTTGATCGAGGCGGTCTGGAAAGGCCGGCAGAAGGAATTTGCCGCGTTCGACTGGAATGGGCAGATTCCTGATCCGCAGGACACTGCGACTTTCCAGAGTTGCAAGCTGAACCATGATTTAAAGGTGGGCGGAGACCATCGGGCCCTGAATGACTTTGTGCATGAACTCATTCGCCTGCGAAAAGAATTGCCTGCGTTGTCGCGGAACGACGATGAGGATCTGGAAGCGATCGCATTCGAAAGAGAAAACCTGCTTTGGGTCAGACGGTGGCACAGCGGCCACCAAGCTGTTATGATTTCCAACTTCGGCAGTGACACGGCTGATGCTGTGCTTCCTTTCCCGAAAGCGCGCTTTAGCAAAGTTCTGGACTCTGCAGACAGGCGGTGGCACGGCAGAGGGAGCCTGTGCCCTGAGTTGCTGGAGACAGATGGGAGCGCCTCGCTCTCAATTGCCCCAAGCTCTATAATCCTTTATCAGTCCAACTAACGGAACGGGAAGAGGTGTATGCCAGACCGGTATATTTGTATCCACGGACATTTCTACCAGCCGCCGCGCGAAAATCCGTGGCTCGAGGCGATAGAAGTCCAGGATTCCGCTTATCCTTATCACGACTGGAACGAGCGCATATCAGCCGAGTGTTACGGGCCGAACTCGGCTTCGCGTATCCTGGACGGCGAGGGACGGATTCAAAAAATCGTCAACAACTATTCCCGGATAAGCTTCAACATCGGCCCCACATTGATGACGTGGTTTGCAGCAAAGGCTCCGGATGTGTATCGCGCCATCCTGGCCGCCGATCAGGAGAGCCAGAAATGTTTCTCGGGGCATGGTTCGGCCATGGCCCAGGCCTATAGCCACATGATCGTGCCGCTGGCCAATAGCCGGGACAAGGCGACCCAGGTTATCTGGGGAATCAGGGATTTCGAGTACCGCTTCGGCCGGGCGCCGGAAGGGATGTGGCTGCCCGAGACCGCTGTGGACCTGGAAACCCTGGACATCCTGGCCCAGCACGGAATCAGGTACACGGTTCTTTCGCCCTACCAGGCATGGCGCGTGCGAGCCATCGGGGCGCGCAACTGGCGGGATACGAGCGGCGGCCGCATCGATCCCTCGGTTGCTTATCGAGTGCGGCTGCGCTACGGAAGATGGATCAATGTCTTTTTTTACGACGGGCCAATTTCGCGCGGCGTGGCTTTCGAAGGGCTGCTCGCAAGCGGTGAAAGATTTGCTGACCGGCTGCTGGGCGTGTTTTCAGACGGTCGCGACGGGCCGCAACTGGTTCACATTGCCACGGACGGTGAGACTTATGGCCACCATCACCCCTATGGGGACATGGCCCTGGCCTACGCTCTGAATCACATCGAGGCCAACAATTCGGCGAAGCTGACGAATTACGCAGAGTTTCTGGAGAAATATCCGCCTCTGCACGAAGTCCGCATTTACGAGAAAAGCTCATGGAGTTGTCCGCATGGCGTCGAGCGCTGGCGCAGCAATTGCGGATGCAACAGCGGAATGCACTCCGATTGGGACCAGGAGTGGCGCGCGCCCTTGCGGGAAGCCCTGGACTGGCTGCGCGACACCATCAACGCGTCATTCCCCAGGAAAGCGAAGGAGTTCTTCAAGGACCCGTGGGGCGCGCGAGATCATTATATCGATGTGATTTTGGGACGGTCGAAGGAGAGCACTCAGAAGTTCCTGGACGAGCATGCAAAAGCCCCCCTCAGCCAGCAGCAGAGTATTCAGGCCCTCAAGCTCATGGAACTCCAGCGGCACTTGATGCTCATGTACACGAGCTGCGGGTGGTTCTTTGACGAGCTTTCCGGGATTGAAACGGTGCAGGTGATTCAGTACGCGGGCCGGGCCATCCAGTTGGCGGAAGAGATCTTCAAGCAACCCTATGAATCCCGCTTCTTTGAACTGCTTGAAAAAGCTAAGAGCAACATTCCCGAACACAAAAACGGGGCGGTGATATTCGAGAAATTCGTGCGCCCTGCCGCCATTGATCTGCATAAAGTTGGCGCGCATTATGCCGTGAGTTCATTGTTCGAGCCCTACAATCGCGAAACGAAAATCTACTGTTATACGGTTGATCGTGAGGACTATAGGGTGTTGAATGAGGGCAGGACGCGAGTGGCGCTTGGACGAGCGCGAATTACTTCGGAGATCACATGGGATTCTTCGCAAATCAGCTTCGGCGTGCTGCATCTGGGTGACCACAATTTGAACGGAGGCGTTCGTGACTATCGTGGAGAAGAACAATACCAGACAATGGTAAAGGAAATCAGCGATACCTTTGACCGCGGCGACCTGGCGGAAAGTCTGCGCATTGTTAATAAGCACTTTGGCTCCGCGACGTATACCCTCGCCCTGCTGTTTCGGGATCAGCAGCACCACATCCTGAGGCTTATTCTGCAGTCCGCGCTGGCGGAAGCGGAGGCTGCATATCGAAGGATTTATGAACGTGGCGCTCCGCTGATGCGCTTTGTCACAACGCTCGGGATGCCCCAGCCGAGACACTTTCAAATAGCCGCAGAGTTCACTTTGAATTCCGAACTGCGGCGGCTTCTGGAAACTGAAAGTCTCGACAAGGACCAGATCCAGGCCCTGCTGGAAGAAATGCGAAAGGCCGGAGTCGTATTCGACGAACCGACCCTGGAATTTGCACTGCGGCGGACCTTCGAAAGCGTGGCGGAAGCATTTCTCGAGAATCCGGACGATCTGCAGCAGTTGCAGGCATTTGAAGCAGCAGTCGATATCACCTCCCTGATGCCGTTCAAGGTGAGGCTGTGGAAGCCGCAAAATGCCTTTTACGACGTCCTGCAGCAGAGATATCCAGGGTATCGAGACCGAACGGCCGAAAACGATGAAGCTGCGCAGGCGTGGGTCAAGTCATTTCTCGCTCTGGGCGCGAAATTGAGCGTTTACGTGGGTTAGAAGGCATGCGTTTACTGGCAGTTCCTGTAGCAACCTATCGAATACAGTTCAGCCTGAACTTCCGCTTCGTTGACGCGAGAAATCTGGTTCCATACCTGCATGATCTGGGCATCACGCACCTTTATGCTTCGCCGAGATTCAAGGCGGGGCGTGGAAGCTCGCACGGATATGACGTCGCCGATCCGTTGCGAATCAACTCGGAGCTGGGGACCGAGGACGAGTTCGACGAGCTGGTCCGAAAGCTCAAGAGCTACGGGATGGGACTCCTTCTGGACATCGTGCCCAATCACATGGTGGCCAGCTCTGAAAACCCCTGGTGGATGGACGTGCTGGAAAACGGGCCGGAGTCGGAATATGCCAAATATTTCGATATTGACTGGCATCCCACAGTCGGCAAGGGGTCGTTTCTTCAGGACAACAAAGTGTTGCTCCCAGTTCTTGGCGACCTCTATGGGAATGCACTTGAAGCGCAGGAGCTGAATCTCAAGTTCGACGAGAATGGATTTTACATTCGCTATCATGACCATCGCTTTCCCCTGAACCCCAGCACTTATCAGGTGATTCTGGAACACTGCCTGGAAGGCACACGCGCAGCCAAGCACGCTGACACTGAGGTTATCGAGGAAATCTCTCATGTTCTCGAAGCCGTCAAACGGCTTTCGGACCGAGTCAGCCCCGCTCAAGGCCGGGTTCAAAGACGACATGAGGCCCACAAATGGATTAAGCACCGCCTGTGGGAGATCTACCACCATTCCCCCTGCCTGAAGCAATGCCTGGAAGATACGCTGAGGTTGTTCAATGGCACTCCGGGTGATGCAGAAAGTTTCGAACCGCTGCACCGTCTTCTGGCTGCCCAGGCCTTCCGACTGGCGTACTGGAAGACGTCAGCGGAGGAGATCAATTACCGGCGCTTCTTTGACATCAACGAACTGGTTGGGCTGCGGGTGGAAGAGCCCAGGGTGTTTGAAGACAGGCACCGCCTTATTGCCGAACTGGCGAAAAGGGAAGAAGTGATTGGACTGCGCGTGGATCACGTCGACGGACTTTACGATCCGCCTCGTTATCTGGAACGTCTGCGGGCTGCGGTTGCCGCTAAGGATGGAAGCCGGAGCCCTATGAATCGGTACATCGTGGTCGAAAAAATCCTGGGACGCGATGAGCCATTGCCGGACGATTGGCCGGTGGCGGGAACGACGGGCTACGATTTCCTGAATGCCGTGAATGGATTATTTGTTGACCCGAATGGCCTCAACACGCTTGAGCAGGACTATCGGCGGTTTACGGGCTGCGAGCTTTCCTACGGCGAAATCTGTTATACGCGCAACAAGCAGGTGATTCATCAGCTTTTCGCCGGCGAGTTGGCCGCGTTCAGCCACACATTGGCAAAGCTGGCTTCGCAAGACCGCCATGCGCGAGACCTTCCGCTTTCGGAGCCTGTACGGGCCTTTATCGAGGTGACCGCGTGTCTTCCCGTCTACCGGACTTACATCCGGAATTTCACTATCAGCGACCGGGACCGCGCTTACCTGGATTGGTCGCTCAAGGCGGCACGCCGGCGGACTTCCACTGCAGAGGTCAGCGACGCCGCGTTCGATTTTATGCGGCGGGTCCTGTTGCTGGAGCCACCTTCTTACGCGGCGACGCAGCGGAAAGCATGGCTCAGGTTCGTCATGCAATGGCAGCAGTTTACCGGTCCGGTTATGGCAAAAGGGCTTGAAGACACTGCTGCGTACGTTTATAACTGCCTGGTTTCACTCAACGAAGTGGGAGGAGACTCGCTACGCGAAAAGCCCCCGTATGACGTGCAAGCCTTCCATGCTTTCAACCAGAGCCGATTGGCGCACTGGCCACATACGATGAATGCAACTTCCACTCACGATACAAAGAGAAGCGAGGACGTCCGGGCACGGATCAGCGTGCTCTCCGAAATCGACCAAACTTGGCTCCAGCATCTCCACCGCTGGAGCAAGTGGAACCAGCCCTACAAAACGGTCTGGAATGGCAGGCCCGCACCTGACGCCAGTGAAGAGTGCCTGTTGTATCAGACGATGCTGGGCGCGTGGCCGCTCAATCCGGCTGAGGAAGCAGAGTTTGTCGAGCGGCTGGTTGCCTTCATGCAAAAGGCCCTCCGCGAAGCCAAGGTTCATACAAGCTGGATCGATCCCGCAGCGGAATACGAAAGCGCCGTCGAAGCATTCATCCGGAATTCCCTGGCTTCGAATGGCAAGAATCGGTTTATGGAGGATTTTCTGGAGTTGCGGGAAACGGTCGCCGCGCACGGATGCCTCAATTCCCTTTCGCAAGCGCTTCTGAAGGTCATGTCCCCGGGCATTCCGGATTTTTATCAGGGAACCGAGTTGTGGGATTTCAGCCTGGTGGATCCGGACAACCGCCGACCGGTCGATTTCCACGAACGCGTCCGGCTGCTGGATGAGCTCAGACTCCGCGAAAGGGAAGGGTTGGCAGAGCTGCTGAAGGACCTTGTATCAAATTGGCAAGACGGGCGAATCAAGCTCTATCTGCTTCAGAAAGCTCTCAACTTCCGGCTTGCACACAAGGAACTGGTTGGGACCGGTGACTATATCCCGCTTGAAGTCGCGGGGCGGAGTAACGAGCACGTGGTTGCTTTTGCGCGCCGGCGAAGGAGACAGCGGGCAATTGTTGCTGCCCCCAGGCTTGTTGCCGGACTTCTACGCGGCAAGGGGCCTTTCAGGCATCAGGTTAGCTGGCCGGCGTTGAATGTTGTTCTTTCACCTGAATGTCCGGGCAAGTGGCGGAATGTTTTTACGGAGGCGACAGTGTCTGCGAAACGAGTTGCCAGCGGCCAAAGGATTATTCCGCTGAGCCGAATGTTTGAAGACTTTCCGGCCATTCTTCTGGAGCCCGCCCCGGAGTGAATCCTGCCCTGCGATTCTGGTTTCTCGCGAAGTTTGCTTCTCACTCTTTGATTAAGGATAAGAGCCGCTACCGCGGGTGACTGGCAGCCCCTGGGGATGAAGCGGTGATCGAAGCCTGCCATGGCTGCGGGCGCGAGACCGCTTGGCGCGTAAAAACATCTCCAACGGTCAAGGTAATCAAGATTGAGAGCCAGAAAAGCGCAGCAAACAGAACGAGGCGCATCATGGAGTGGCTCCAGCGCAGGTGCATAAAGAACGTTGCGACCAGTCCTGCCTTGATAATCGCAATGAGGAGCATCACAACCGTATTCCACCGGCCAAGATCGATGTAAGCGATCTGCCAGGTTGCGACGGTCAGGATCAGGAGGCTGATAAAGACAAAATAGTAAGTCTTTTTGGGTGCAATATGTTCAGGCATCAGAAACGCGCTCCAAGCAAGTACAGTAGTGGAAAGAGAAAGATCCACACAATATCGATGAAGTGCCAATACAACCCAAATATCTCAACTGTGTTGTGGCTTTCCTTTGAAAACTTGCCGCGCCACGCCATGACAAGAATGACTGCCATAATGGATTCTCCAACGATCATGTGCAAAGCGTGGACGCCGGTCAGAATGAAGTAGAAGCAGAAAAACATCGCCACGTGGGAAGCATGGGGGCCAGCGTAAGTGAAGTGCAAACCGGGGGCAAAGCCGTTCCTATAGTCGTGAAGCCATTCGACGATAAACTTGATATACAGAAAGATGCCGCCGAGGATCATGGTTGAAACCAGGAAAGCCATGAGCTGTTTGCGCTTGCCCATCTGGGCGGCATGGACAGCCAGAGCCATCGTCAAGCTGCTGCAAATCAGGACGCCTGTGTTGAAGGCTCCAATCTTGGCATTCAGCAGGTGGCTGCCCGTTTCAAAGGCGGTCGTATAGAGTCCTCTATAGATGGTGTATCCCGCAAAAATGCCACCAAAGAACATGATCTCTGTGGCAAGGAAAATCCACATTCCAAGGCTGGCCGCTTCGTGCTGCTGTATCCGGTCGTCAAATTGTTCCGCGACAATGGCTTCGCTGTTAGGCAACTTGTATTTCCTCCGCGATGCGATCGTACCCGTAGGGTTCTTCGGTTACCACAGGCGTTTCTTCAAAATTGTGAGTTGGAGGCGGAGAGGCAGTTGTCCATTCCAACCCCGTTGCTTTCCAGGGATTCGGTCCGGCCACTGGCCCGTAACGCGCTGACCAGGCGAGATAAATCAGGGGGATAATGTAGCCGAGCCCCAGGATGGAGGCTCCTGCGGTCGAGATTACGTTGAGAGTCTGAAACTGGGGCGGATAGACGGCGTACCGGCGCGGCATGCCAAGGTAACCAAGGATGAATTGCGGGAAGAAGGTAAGATTGAACCCGACAAAGATGATGATGGCCGCAACCCTTGCCCATCCGTCCGGGTACAGCCGGCCGGTCATCTTTGGCCACCAGTAATGGATCGCTCCCATGTAACCCATGACAGCACCACCCACCATGATGTAATGAAAGTGTGCGACAACGAAATAAGTGTCATGGAGATGCTGGTCAAGCCCAGTGGTCGCAAGATAAAGTCCTGTTAGACCGCCGATAGTAAACAGGCCAATAAATCCCAGCGCATAGAGCATCGGAGCTTCGTATGAAATCGAGCCCTTATAGAGCGTTGCCGTCCAATTGAAGACCTTGATTGCAGAGGGGATTGCCACTGCCATACTGAGGGCAGAGAAGACCAGCCCGGCATAAATCGACTGGCCGCTGATAAACATATGGTGGCCCCAGACTAGGAAACCGATGGCGGCGATGGCAACGCTCGAGAATGCGACGAAGTGATAGCCGAAGATTTTCTTTCTGGAAAAGGCGGTAATCAATTCGCTGATTACGCCCATCGATGGCAGGATCATCACGTACACTGCTGGATGCGAGTAAAACCAGAAGAGGTGTTGGAAGAGGATTGGATCTCCACCCAGGGCGGGGTCGAAAATGCCAACATGGAACACACGTTCAATGATGATCAGAGCCAGCGAAATAGCGATCACGGGAGTGGCAATAATGAATATGATGCTGGCCGCGTACATAGCCCAAACGAAAAGCGGAAGCCGGAACCATGTCAGCCCGGGGGCGCGCATTTTGTGAATGGTCACGACGAAATTGAGGCCGGTCAGGATCGACGAAAACCCCGCAATAAAGACACCTGCTGCCGCAGCCATAACATGAGTGTTCAGGTAAAGCGTGCTCAAAGGCGTGTAGAAGGTCCAGCCAGTATCCACTCCGCCAGCGATCAGCGCATAAAGAACAAAGGACCCGCCCGTCATGAAGATGTACCAACTCATCAGATTCAAGCGGGGAAAGGCTACATCACGTGCGCCAATCATCAGCGGAATCAGAAAGTTGCCCATCACAGCCGGGATAGATGGCACTAGGAAAAAGAAAATCATGACAATCCCATGCATGCTGAACAACTTGTTGTAGGTTTCCGGCTCTACCAGCAAGCCCTGAGGCTCAAGCAGGTTCAAGCGCATCAAGGTCGCCGCCACACCGCCGACCGAAAAGAAAAACGTGATCGCGATCAAATACAGCCAGGCGATCCGCTTGTGGTCAGTAGTCAGCAACCACGACTTAATGCTGTATTCGACGTTCAAATAATGAACGCTTGGTTCATGCGCAACTTCTGTGCTGTTCATGGTGTCCCCGTATTTCCTGTTTTTGAGCCCAGCGATTTTATATAGGCAGTGAGTTGCAGAATCTGCTCCTCGGCTACCTGGCCCGCGAAAGTGGGCATGATGGGAGGGTATCCATTAACAATCTGGGCGGTCGGATACAGAATCGACTCTCGAATATACGAATCATTGGCGATGACGGTTTGCCCGGTAGTGAGCAGGACGGGCTTGCCATAAAGCCCCACGAAAGAGGGACCTTTGCCGGTACCGTGGCAAGTGATGCAACCTAGCTTATGGTAGAGAGTTTCTCCCTGGTCGGCCATGGTGATGCCTGAAACACCGTTGCGAAGCCACCTTTGGTAATCCTCGGGCTTCATTACATACACCCACCCGCGCATCAGCGAATGGCCCATTCCACAATATTGATCGCAGAAAAAGTGGTACCTGCCGACCTTTGTCGCCTCAAACCATTCCATGGTGTAGCGGTCGGGCAGAACATCCATTTTCATCCTGAATGCGGGAACGGAAAAATCGTGAATGACGTCCTGGGATGTCATGGTGAGCTTGATCGGCACACCCAACGGGATGTGCAGAGCATTGATCTCACGCTTGCCATTCGTATGTTCAATCTGCCACATCCATTGTTTGCCGATAACGAAGATCTCCGTGGCATACTTCGGCGGGTCAGCATTCCTGACAAAGATTTCGGCGCCCCAAAAATACATGATAGCGACCAGGATCATCGGGATAACCGTCCACGTCACTTCAAGTGGAATATTGTTGATAACCTGATTCTTCGGGGCTGGCTCGTCCTTCGACCGGCGCCGATACTTGATTGCGAAGTAAAAGATCAACAGAAAAATCAGCGCGCTGAAGAAAACCGATACCGCCGTCAGAAAGTAGAAGAGATGGTCGACTGCCGGAGCAACGGTTGAGGCTTCCCGAGGAAATAGTGGAAACATATGTGGCATCTTATTCTTTCACCTTCTTCAAATCAGGTCCCATCATTCCGGGGTTGCGCTATCTTTCGGCCTTCACAGACGTCTGCGCGATAAGCGGCGGAGCCTTAGGCCGCCGTCCACTACGGAAAAGAACGAACAACATTCCACCCAAAAGGATCACAGTAACTAGCGCGGCGATAAAGAGCACGCGCGTGATAATCAAACTGTACTTTCCCGTAGCCGGATCGTAACGGCAGCAAAATAACAGTAGGGCATCAACAGGAGACCCGATTTTCCCGTGCGAGGCCTGGACCAGGGCCAAGCGAAGTTGCCCGGCGGGGTAGCGAATGCCATAGAAGTACTGAGCAACTTTGCCCTGAGGCGTCAAGACGACGATGGCTGTGGCATGGTAATACTGTTCGGTCCGGGGATCATAGTTATACCGGAATCCGACGGCTTTAGTCAGAGCTGTGATGGATGCCTGATCGCCTGTCAGGAAGTGCCATCCCGCACCTGCGTCCTTGCGGTTATACATACTCAGGTACATGGCTCTCTTAGCATAGGCTTCGAAGGGCGTGTCTCGTGGATCGAAGCTGACGGTGAGCACATTGAACTGCTTGCCTACGTCAAAGGGGAGTTCCCGCAGGCCTTCCACAAGGCCTTGTTCGACCATGGGGCAGAGTTGTGGGCAATTAAAGTAAACGAGCGAAAGAATTACTGGCTTTTTCCCGAAGTAGTCTCCCAAGCGTACCGTTTTTCCGGTCTCATCGTGGAATACAAGGTCCAGCGGAACCTGGTGATTCAGTTCTTGGGTTATCCCGACATTCCGGAGCTCGGCAGGCAGCACCTTGGAATTCTGCGCAGTAGCTCCACCTTGGGGAGGACCTTGGAATCCCTGGGATTGAAGAATCTTGGAAAGTTGGGCCCGTGCGACCGAAGGATGGCTGAAGCCGATCATCGCGCAGAACAGGATCAAAATTCCCAGTTTCATTGGCCATCGTCCGATCAGCGCAGGCCTTCCGGAATCAGGCTTATTTTGAAGATTTCCCCCAACCATGATTTCCCCTGACTTTCTGGCAGCCTCTTGACCACCGGCTTCGACGTTTATCCTAATTTGGCGGCATATAGCCTTGTGGAACCGTATACTGCTGGACTTCACCGGGCTGTACCGCACCTTTTGGTGTTTTGCTATTGCTAATGGGCAACAGCTTTTGTTTGAGCAAGAGAGCCATGGCACGCTGTATTGGAATTCGAACGATGCCATCCTTCCGGTCTACCCATCCGTACGTGTCAAGAATCTCACGCTCGTGTTGCAAATATACTTGCAGGTCAGTTGCTGGGTGAGCCTGCAACCGTGGCATGCCCAGAGGCGGCAACACACGCCGTCCAGCCAACGCCGACTGCGGAGGAGGATAGTTCGGATGAGTCCTGAAGTATGTCAGGACTCCCCAGCTTACCAGGAAGCTTATCGCTACGATTACGGCCACGGCACCGGCAAAATACAATATGTACCGGGGCACAGCCTCACGCGTTTCGTGGCGATGCTTTGGAGTTTCAGACTGAGTCTTATTTTCATCCATGCTGAACTACCCCTTCAAACCGCGGATCGTGCAGGGGGAGACGAGGCTTGGATTTGAGCTGGTGAACAAAGAGCGCCAGCCACAACCCTCCGATCCCGAAAGGAGCAACGACATCCATCCAGTCGATATGTGGGCCGAGTGGGTAGAACGCCGGCATAATAAACCAGTAAAGGTCAATCCAGGTCATTACGACCAAGCATCCTCCAACCGCGGCGAGAGCTCTCATATGTCTTTTCACCGGCCGGTTCAAGAGCAACACAAACGGCACCGCGAAGTGGAAGAGGACAATGAACAGCGCAACCCACATCCAACCTCCCGTGGCTCGAACTGTATACCAGAAATTCTCGTCCTGCAGGTTGCCGGCCCAGATGATCAAGAACTGTGCAAATGACGTGTAGGCCCAAAGCATTACAAAAGTCAGCAGTAAGTTGCCGAGGTCGTTGAAGTTTTGCGGAGTAATCACACCGGCCAGCGGCTTGTGTCTTGCGAGTAGCAAGGTGACGACGATAGTGAATGACATTGCCGCCAACGCCGACATGATAATGAAGATCATGCCAAAGATGGTCGACGAAAATTTAGGTTCGAGTGACATCACCCAGTCAAAGGACGCCCAGCTTATGGTTGTGCAATAAATCAATAATCCAGCGGCACTGAGGTTGCTGAATCTCCTTAAAAGACCGTGTTCCCCACCCAGATCCTGCCGGGCTGTAAGCTTGTTGAGGTAATACGCGATGATAATCCAGGAAGCAAAATAGACGATTGCACGCGCGAAGTAGAAGGGCGGATTCAGATAGAAGGCCTCGAATGAGGACCCAGTTACGGTCGGATACAACTTCGGATTCGCATGCCCAATGGCCAGTGGAACAAAGAGCAGCGCGAGTAGAGGAAAGGTCCCGCTCCCGGCTTCGAGCGTACGCCGAATCACAAAGCCCCATTTCCCTCCTACCAAGTGGTGCAACATGAGAATTCCGGAGCATCCCCCTGCAATCAACAGCCAAAAGAGAAATGCAATGAGGTAAGCTCGAAGGAAGCCTGTCCAGTTGACATATGCTCCAAATGCAGACGCCGCCAGCGCGACTACACCGATAATGAGGGACCAGCGCTGGGCGCTATCGAGCTTCGGCATTAGGGTGTCGGTTTCGTTCATTTTCCCGATCCTTCGAGTTTTTTGAGTTCTTTGGGCGGAACGTCGCTTAAGGGAGCGTCCTGGCTTAGTTGCAATGCGCGGATGTAGGCTGCAATGCGCCAGCGATCCTTGGGGGAAACGCGTGCCGCATAGCTGTACATGGTTCCGTAGCCGTTTGTTATGACATTGAAGAAGTGGCCGACGGGGGCGTTCATCAGCCTCTGCGTATGGTAGGACGGTGGTGGAGGAAAGCCCCTTTGCACAACCATCCCGTCACCAGTCCCCGCATAATCGTGACATGGTGAACAATAAATGTTATACCGCTGCTGGCCACGCTCCAAATCTTTCATGGTGATTGGGAAGGGAAATACGTTCTCTGTCTTCCCATCAATCTTTCCGGCGTAAAGCAACTCGTCGGTCCGTAGTTCGCCGCGCGCCACTGTTCCAGGTACTACGGGGCGCGCCGAGCGTCCATCGCCGAAGAAACTGCTTGGCTCCAGTCCCTTATACTTCGGCTGGATGTGCATATCCAATCGACAACCCGCCATCAGCACTCCCAGCAGTGCGATCGATAACCATCGGAGAACCGCCGCGGGGCGCGCACACCGCAGCGTCGGCCTGTCCATTGAGGCGGAGCATGCTGCCGGAAATAATAGTTGTTTCTGGCCCCTTTTAGCTTTCAACTTCCGATACCTCGCGAGCATTGAGTTCCGTCAGGAACTGCTTTGTTTGTTCCAGATTAAACTTAGAATCCTCCGCCTCGATCACCAGGAAGAACCTGTCCTTGCTCGCCTGGGCAAAACGCTCCGCGTTGAACACGGGATGATATGGAGATGGCAGCCCGTTGAGGGCAAGCATCCCGAAAGTTGCCGACAGCCCGGCGCAGAGGATCGTCAGTTCAAACGTGATGGGAATGAAGGACGGCCAACTGTCAAAGGGTTTGCCCCCGATATTGAGCGGATAACCGATGACATTGGGCCACCATTGGAGAAAGAATCCTCCGCAGCAGCCAATCAGTCCGCCGAAAAAGACGATGACGGGCAAGCGCGTTCGATGGAAGCCGATGGCCTCTGCGAGTCCCTCGATGGGAAAAGGCGAGTAGGCGTCCAACTTACGGTAGCCTTCTTCATGCGCGCGCTTGCTGGCTTCCAGAAGTTCTTCTGCCGAATAAAACTCCGCCATCAATCCGTAAATCGCTTGGCGCTTGATCATCTAGGGTTTGGCCTCCTCGGCGGTCTTATGAACCAGATCGCGCATCTCGAAAATGGAGATCATTGGAAGGAAGCGAATGAATAGATAGAAGAGAGTGAAAAAAAGACCGATCGATCCGACAAAGATGAACCAGTCCCATCGAGTGGGATAATACATTCCCCACGACGAGGGAATGTAGTCGCGATGCAGGCTTGTGATGATGATTACGAAACGCTCCAGCCACATTCCTATTTGTACAGAGAATGATAGCAGCCACAGATACAATGGGTTGCGCCTGATCCGCGAGGACCATAGCAACTGCGGAATAACAAGATTTAGAGCAATTAAGGCCCAATAAGCCGGTGCGTACGCGCCCGTCATCCTGTCGATGAAAGTGAACATTTCGAACTTGTTCCCGCTATAAAATGCCATGAAGGTTTCGACAACGTAGCTGTATGCAACGATCAGGCCTGTGGCCAGCAGGATCTTGCCCATGTTGTCAAGGTGGCGGACGGTCAGGAAATCTTCCAGCCCGTAGTACTTCCGCAGTGGCACGGCGAGCGCAATGACCATTGCAAATCCGGAATAGATAGCGCCGGCGACGAAGTAGGGCGGGAATATCGTGCTATGCCAGCCCGGAACAATCGCAACCGTGAAGTCGAAGCTCACTACCGTGTGGACGGAGACAACGAGTGGCGTCGCAATTCCTGCCAGCAGGAGTCCGGCAGTCTCATACCGCTTCCAGTGCCGTGCAGAGCCGCGCCAGCCCAGTGCCATCACGCCGTAAATGATCTTCTTGAATCTCTTTGTCGCCCGGTCTCGGAGGGTCGCCAGATCGGGGATTAAACCGACATACCAGAACAGCAGCGAGACCGTTGCATAGGTCGAAACCGCGAAAACGTCCCAAACGAGCGGGCTACGAAACTGCGGCCACACGCCCATGGTGTCGGGGTAGGGAAACAGCCAGTAAAAAAGCCAGGGGCGGCCCATGTGAAGGAGCGGGAACATGCCGGCGCAGGCAACCGCAAACAACGTCATGGCCTCAGCGAAACGGTTGATGGAAGTACGCCATTTCTGGCGCATGAGCAGAAGAAAAGCTGAAATCAGCGTGCCGGCGTGACCGATCCCGATCCACCAGACAAAGTTCACGATGGCAAAACCCCAGCCGACTGGGATGTTGATTCCCCAGATTCCAACGCCCTCTGCCAGCAAGACCGTGATCGCGAAGTTGAGTAAGAGCAACAGCATTACCGCCATTCCAAGGCCAACCTTATACTTCTTGCCGGTGCCTCGGGTGAGAACGATAGCGCTGATCTTATCGGTTACCGACCCGTAAGTGTGGCCGGGGCCAAGGACCTCGCTTCCCGGGGAAGCTAATGTAGCCACATCGTCGCGATCCATTGCAGCCATCCCCTTACTCCTTGATCTCCGGATTCGGATTTCTTAACCGCGCCAGGTACGACGTTCGCGGGCGGACATTGAGCTCTGCTAACAAGACGTATTTCCTCGATTGAGCTTTAAGGTTGGCAACTTTGCTGTTGGGATCATTGATGTTGCCAAAAACGATCGCCTGAGTCGGACAGACCTGCTGGCAGGCGGTGACAACTTCGCCATCGTGAATCTTGCGGTTTTCAACCTGGGTCTTGATTTCAGCTTCCTTGATCCGCTGCACGCAGTACGTGCACTTTTCCATCACACCGCGGCTGCGAACCGTAACATCGGGATTTCTGACACCGTAAAGACTCGGCGTGGTCCAGTCAGAGTAAAGGTAAAAGTTGAATCTTCTGACTTTATAGGGGCAGTTGTTCGAGCAATACCGCGTCCCCACACAGCGGTTGTAAACCATCAGGTTCAGGCCGCCGGGACTGTGCATGGTTGCCCCAACCGGGCAGACATACTCGCAGGGCGCATTCTCACACATCATGCAGGGCATCACGACATGATAAGTTTCGGGATTTTCCAGGCTGCCGCGCCAGTAGGTGTCCACGCGGATCCACTGCATGATGCGCCCTCGACTCACCTGGTCTTTGCCCACGACCGCAATGTTGTTCTCAGCGTAGCAGGCAACCACGCAGGCGTTGCACCCCACACAGCTGTTCAAGTCAATGGACATGCCCCACTGGTATCCCGTGCTGTAGTCATAAGGGGGGTACAAGTTAGGTGCCTGGGTGGTTTCTCCGGGGGGATCGGCTGCGAAGTCCGGATCGGCGCGGTATTCGCTCAGGGTGGCGACCCGCACAAGGTCTCGCTTAAATGCGTTGACGCTTTCGATCTCGACCTTCCGCCCGTCTTCGTTGATGATCTCATGGTTTTGCGTCGTAACAAGTTGATACTTGTCGCCGGTTTTCTTCGGAGTGGGAATCGATCCAAAGCCAGGTTGGTCGGATGTCCAGATGGAATAAGCATTAAAACCGGTCCCATTGCCCACCCTTCCCGCACGATGACGGCCATAGCCGAAGTTCAGCGTCAGGCAGTCGTCAGCGTGGCCGGGAAGAATCCAGACTGGGATTCGGAGCTTGCGGCTCTCATAGGCGATTTCGATAACGTCGTCGATGGCGAAATGGAGTTTCTGGGCAGTCCTTGGGCTGATGTAAGCCGCGTTATCCCACGTAAGCGTGGTCAACGGCTTGGGAAGTTCCTGGAGCCAGGAATTGTTGGTGTAACTGCCATCCCAGATTGTCGGATCGGGACGGAATGCGATCTCCATTGAACCGGCGGCCTCTGGAAGGCTTCCGCCGCCGGCGGTTCCGGCTTGCGCGAGACTGGCCGCAAAATCCGGTTTCGGAGTAATGCTCTTCGCGGGGAAGGCTGTTCCGGCAACCGTTCCTCTTTCGAGGCACGTTTCCCAGAAAGTTTCGTACTCAATCGGTGTCGCCAGTTTCTGATCCGCCCAATAACCTCGCACCCACTCGTGTGGCGTGCGGCCCGGATGTCCGAGAAGAGCGCCAAGGATTTCGTGAGCTGAATGGTTGTCGTAAAGCGGAGCGATCAATGGCTGGATAATGCAGGCCGTGCCATCGTAGGCGCGCTCGTCGCTCCAGGATTCCAGGTAGTGGGCCTGGGGGATAAACCAGTGGCAGCGATATGAGGTTTCGTCATTGTAAATTCCCAGCCGCAGACGGAGGCCCACCTTGTTGAGCGCCTTCTCGAATTCCAAGTCGGCAGGAGCGTTGTACACAGGATTCCCGCCGATGATCAGCAGGGTTTCGACCTTCCCCGCGTGCATGTCAGCCGCCAACTCCCGAATGGATTCCATCTCATTCACGGGCTGGGCTTCAATCGGATCGGTATAGATGACCGTTTTCCCAACGTTTCCGAGAGCGGAGTTGATGGCATGGGCCAGAGCGTGCACGACGGGCGGTTGCTGTTCGCCCGCCAGGACGATGCTTGCTCCACGGTTTTTCTGTAAATCAATCGCGATTCCCGGGATCCAATCCGCAGGCACATCCGGTGGGGCTTGAGCACCGGCGTCGATTCCCTTGACGCCCACCGCAGCCGCCAGAGCTCTGGCAAAATCCTCGACCTGGCTGGGCCGCAGGGGAATCCGGTGATCGGCTGTGGCGCCCGTAATCGTCGCCATCGTCTCAACGACGTATAGCCGATTCATCGGACTTTTCGTATCTGTTATTCGCCGCTTATCCGCAAAGTCGTGAGCGTATCTCACACCGCCCCGCCCGGAACAAAGGAAGTTGGCATCCAGTGAAACAATCACTTCTGCCTGGTCGGTCCTGTAATAAGTGCTGAGGTATTCGCCGTACACCGCCCGGACGCCTTCCCGTTCGGCATACCGGCTGATAGGAGTGTATTGGTGCCACTTGGCCTGCGGAAAATCGGCTAAAAGGGCCTTAAGCTGGCTTCCCTGAGACGGTGACGTTACCGTCTCGGTCAGAATCCGAAATCCTGCACCCTGCTGGGTCAGATACTGGTTTCGCAATTGATCTAGCAAGCTCAGAAAATCGCTGTAATTGACAATTACACCTTCGTGCATCACCGACCGGGCGCGGTCGGGGTCCCAGAGATCAAGCACAGAAGCTTGCGCAAAAACGTCCGTCCTGCCCAGGCTGGCGGGGTGGTCGGGATTTCCCTCCACCTTTGTAGGACGGCCCATGTTGCTTCTGACCAGCAATCCGAGCGCGCCACCTTCAGGCCGCGGCATGGACGTCGCGTAGTACAACGGATTTCCCGGAACGAACTCCTCCGGAGGCCGCACATAGGGAGCGATGTGTTCGATCGGAAGTTTTGTGCAGGCAGTCAGACCCGCCAATCCGGCGGAAGCCGCCATCAGCTTCAGAACGTTCCGCCTGCTTATTCCGGACTCCGCTTGCTTGAAGGGGGGATTCTTGGGGAATTCGCGACTCGCAAGTTCCTTGTACTCGTCCGTTTCCGCCAGTTGTTCCAGGCTTCGCCAGAAGCGTTTCTTGCCGTCCTTTTCAAGGCCTGCCTGAATTGCGGCGAGGTCGATGAAGTTCTTATCCTTCATTGATTATCCCTATATGTGCGTTTTAGCGATGGCACGTGTCACAACTAGTGAGACTCTTTATGTGATACTCCTTCACCAGTTTCCTCCCCATGGCGATCTGGTCAGGAGGTGGATAATAAATCGGGTCAAATACGTCCTTTTTTGGCCGGACGTAACGGTCCGGATGTTTATGACAGTTGATGCACCATCGCATGTACAGTGTGTGCGCCCGCCATGTGATCGGCATCGTTCCAATTTGACCGTGACACGTCGTGCACCCAATTCCTTTAGCAATATGAATGCTGTGATTAAAGTAGACAAAGTCCGGCAGCGCGTTGACGCGGTTCCACAAGATCGACTCGTTGGTCCGATAACTGGCTCGCACGGGCTCCAGCATCGCGGCATGCTTAAAAAGCTGTGAATGGCAGGACATGCAGGTGTGGGTTGGAGGCATGCCTGCATACCATGAGGTTTCTACCGTGGTGTGGCAATAGCGGCAATCGATGCCGAGTTGGGCCGTGTGGTGCTCGTGGCTGAATGGAACCGGTTGCGGAATCGGTTCATCGATGTACGTGAAGTAAGCGGACCGGTTAACTTGCCAGCTAACATAACCAATCAAAGCTAAGATGAAAATGATGCCATAAATGCTGACCCTGGCAAGGGTGTTCATGCTGCGATGAAATATTTGAGACATGAGAGAGCCCTACGTACGAACCTGCAGAATGACAAGCTGCGGCTAGTGAGGCAGTCAGCTTCCTCTAGTTTGTCTTTGCGTTAATGAATTCGACCTCGCCCCTCGAGGCCTCAATTAATGACTAACGCCCCAGTGAAACCACAAAATATATACGATGTCTCAGAATTTTGCAAAAGGTATTCGTTATTAGTGACAAATGTCATATATTTCAATACGCTTTCTCATCGGAAATCCGGACCGCATTCATGCTATTTCCCTGAGCCTTGAATTGGACCCAGGGAGAGTTGGCTAGTGGTTCTTCTTCTTTCGAATCTTGGTCCTTTTGCCGCCATTCAGCATGTCTGCGGACTCTCGCGAGCACGGCACCAAGCAATCCTTTCGACAGCTACATTATTGCGCGTCGATTCCGGCGAGGGTTCTTCATGGGCGCTCGAAGCGGAAGTGGTGGCGTGGCATCGTGGGAAAGATTCCCAAAACGGGAATCCTTCCCGTTTTGGGATCCGACAGAAATCGTGCCGCCTTTAACTTCCTAAGCGTCTTCAGCTCCAGCATAAATCATAGTTTCCTCTCATGAAGGCCTTCTTAGATTTCACGGACAAGAATGAGGTGGGCGGACTTTCTGCGTTTCCCGTTTTGAAAATTCATAGATTCCATGTGTTCCGCTGCGTGTAGATTCCAAGCATCGCTCAGGCTTCAGTTTCATTTAATTTCACGCTGCGTGCAAGGAAGCGATTGCGCGATTCTGACTCGCGATCCCCGGCTGGCATTTCCCAGGCTGTCGCTGGTTTGAACCTCTTGAAAAGACGACGAATATAAGACGGCGCGCTGCCTTCGGAGGGGTGAATGGCTGACCCGAATGGGTTGAAATTCGCCGTGGGGACGGGGGGCTATGCCGACTTTTCAAAGGCTTCCGATAGCTGCCTTCGCTAGCCTCGAAGCGGAGTTGGCCCGTGCCGTGCTTTGGAAGGTCAGCGCGCGGCGAATGCAGGCTTTCAGCCGCGTGAAGTCGCACCGCGACATTGCGTGACTCGATTTCTGTTGAGAGGCGCGTGAAAACTCTGAGGGGGTGCCGAAGTGGCCATCCAATTCGCAGTTCCGTCAAGTGCTGTTGAGAAGCAGGAAGAGAGGCAAGATTGCCGCCGGGGTAATGGTTTTCCGAAACCCTGCCGAAGTTGTCTTTGTACAAATAAGGCGCCCCTTGCGATCCGAAGTCGAGGACCTTTGCATGACGGGGCGAACTCCAACAATCTGGTGGTAAAGCTGTTGCCTTTCGTTAAGCGTGTTGCCCTTCAGCTTCGAGGACGTCTCCCGGCACATGTTGAACTGGATGATCTGGTGAGTGAGGGTATCTTGGGGTTGCTTGATGCGGTGAGGAAATTCGACCCCGCCAGGGGAGTAACGATCGAGAGTTACGCTCGGCACAGAATACGCGGGGCGATCCTTGACTCGCTGCGAGGCCAGGACCACGCTTCCCGCGACATGAGGAGAAGGATCAAGAAGATCGAATCGACATGCCAAGCGATCGAGCGCCGGCTGGGCCGTCCGGCTGGAGACTCTGAAATGGCTGAGGCGATGGGATTGAGCCTCACGAAGTGGTACGCGCGCCTGGCCGAGTTGCAGCGGTTGGGATTCGAAGGGCCAGGTTGCAGGATTTCGCAGGATGTCTGCAAGTGGGTTGACGAAGAGGATCTCGCCTCTGGTGTGGAAGACGATCCCTTTGCTCTTTGCTATCGCAGCGAACAGAGAGATATTCTATCGCGCGCGCTTGGAAACCTGACACAACGCGAGCGTGCGATTCTGACTCTGTACTATAAGGATTTGCTGACGATGAAGCAGATTGGTTCACAGCTTGGAATCGATGAGTCAAGGGTATCGCAGTTGCACGCTGGCGCTGTGGCAAGGCTGCGCCGTGCAGTTGGCGACATGCTTCGCCGGCCTGTCCCAATTTCCGGACTGGCTTGGTCGCGAGGAACCGCTGCGGCCCAGGCCTGAAAAGATGGCTTCTCTCGCTTGCGCCGGCAGAGATGAGGCCCACACAGCGGGGTACTGATCGGAGAAGTCAATGGCCGGTAATTACACAGCTGCTAACGATTGCATCCTGCCGTTGCAAATGATAGGCTCTCCGCGTTGCGCCCGTTGCCGGGCGCACTCTCGATGGGTAGTGCGGGGGAGGGGCGAAATCGATGAAATTCCCGAGTGCTTCTATAAAGGATTGGGTTTGCACGTATGACTCGATACGAAGACAGAACGTTCGAAAACCAGCACGTCATTCTCGATGAGGGTGTGTTTGTCAACTGTGTTTTCAAGAATTGCAGCCTGGAGTATTCGGGAGGGGATGTGTATGTCCAGAACTGCCAGGGAGAAAGTTGCCAATTGGTGTGGCGTGGCGCCGCGCAGCGGACGATTTTTCTTCTGCAGGGACTCGGACTTTTAGCGCCGGCTGCTTCGTTGCCGACTGCGGAGTCGTCAAACCGCGTTCAATAGAATGCAGGGCCGTTGCTGGCAGAAAGCAGGCATGACCTCCGGATTGTCTGCCATCCCGGACATTCGGCCGGGTTTCAACGGCGGGGCAATGCTCGATAAGGAAGGGCGGAAGCTGGAATGACGCATGCGTTACGAGCGGGAGGACCTGTCTTCCCGGCGCGGACGCTTGCCAACTTCCCCCAATGGCTTGAGTCGTGTTGAGGCGGCCGGAGTTCGACGCTCGCCTTACGGAAGCAAGCCAGCCGAAATCGTTATGTAGGCTAGATATGGAGGCCCGAGACGACCCTACGGCTTCCTGGATTTTCCGCAATCGCGCGCCCACCTCTTAATCCGGCGGCGCCAGGGGCGGGATCAGCTTGTAAGACGGCCGCGTCTCGTATTTCCGCAGATACTCTCGATAAGTCCGGCTACCCGGCGCATGATCCGCCGGTCCGGGCGGGTAGTTCGCCATGGAGCGGAAGGGCAGCGGGTTCACGGTGGCTGAGTATGCCGTATTGGGATCGCCGTCTTTCGCGTAGCCAGTGGCATCCAGGAAGAATGACCGGACCCAGCCCGGCTTCAGAGGCGGAAGATTCGCAGCGCTGAAGTGGACGGCCATATCGTCGCCGGTGGACATCACCACCAAATGGCTGTCGGCCCTGGTCAGCAGCGGCTCGACGTTGCCATAGCGCGTATAGAAGCCCCGCATGGGATTCCAGGGCGCCTGTTGCATCAGGGAAGTGTACTCGAAATGGTCCGGCTGGATGTGGCGCGGGTCGCTCGTGGCGACCGAAAAACCGCGATAACGAAGATTGGCCGATTCCGGAGGGATTTCGGCGCTGGGCTGGATAACCCGGTCGTTGGTAGTGAAGAAGATATGATCCCAGTAAATGCAAAGATTGGTCACGATGCGGACGTGATGGTCGTTTGAGAGGAACTTGCCCGTCAGGTTGACGCGCATGGTGCGTTCCGTTCCGCTCGGCAAGCCCATATCGTGGATCACGGTGACCCATTTCCCCTGCGGGTTCCGCACCTGGAGATAGGGAGAGATCATGGGCAGGCTGGGATCGTGCATCATGGCCCGCGCACCGTTCGAATCCGTCCAGAAAACCCACCCGGTCAGCCACAGAGAAACGTCGCGGGCGTTTCGGAGGCTTCCGAGATTCAGTGTCAGGGTGTGCAACCGAGCCATGCCCAGAATGCGCAGGCGCGGGAAATCGTGCGGATAACGATGATCAACCCTGCTGATCAGCGGCAGAACATTCCGGCCGTGGCCATCGACGGCGGAAAGCGGCAGGTACTCTTTGCCGACGGCGTAGAGCTTCGGCGGAGGCGGCGTCGATGAATAGATTTCATTCGAGAAGATTTTTTCACCGGCGGGATGGTCGACGACGAGCAGGCCGAGGCGGTCGATATAATCAACCTCCCTCATCTCATCCGTGACCTGGAAATCGTAGGCGCGATTGCGCTCGTGCAAGGTGCCGGGCAGCCGGACGAACTCGCGAGGATAAGGCTTGATGCGCGTGCCGTCCGGGGCCAGTTCGCCCAGGGGCCCGACGCCGAGGATATCGGTGACGTAAACAAAGCGCTTTCCATTCCACGCGTAGAGCAGCGGGCAGGAGCTGGCCAGGCGTTCGGACTCGCGAAATTCTATTGCCGTGTCGGTCGCCACGTTAAGCTTGTTCTCGACAATCGCAGTCGGCCAGGTTGCCCGCACCACATCCAGCCTGGCAAGGCGGCCGGTGTAGACATAGGCGGGACCGCCGGTGATCAGAACCTTGTCGTAAAAATCCCCCTGTTTCAGTTCGATTTCCGATCCAACGCCCCCCTTGTTGCTTTTGGTGCCATCCATGCCGACTTCAAGCCAATGTTCATTCGGTCCTGTTTTCTGCCAGGCCAGGAATTTCCCGTCGCGTGCGGCGCCCACCAGGTCCAGGATCCCGGGCTGTTCAAGCCAGGCAGTTTTAAGCGTAGCGATCCCGTCAGACGAACTCAGCGGAAGATGGATAGGTTCGGGATGGAAATGCCCCAAGCGATTGGCCAGCAGGTGCAACCTTCCCGTGGAATCGACCAGCAGCAAGTCAACGAAACTGTTGCCGTTGATGTCGGCGGCGAGCCCGCGGAAGGCGAGAAGTCCGGCAGGCGCTTTGATGGCGGGCAGATTGGGAAAGGGCGTAAACCTTGCGTGACCGTTGTTCCTCAGAACCTCGTAACCATTCGTGGTCCAAAGGGCAAGGTCGAACTTCCCGTCGTGATTGAAATCAGCGACTGCTCCCCCAATGGCGGTCGATTTGCTGAACGCCGGACCTGCCTGGGCGGTTTGATTGACGAACTTGTCGCCGCCGAGGTTTTCGAAGAAGATCGGCGGGCCGTCATCGCGAAAGAACACGAGATCGGGGTAGCCGTCGCCATTGAAGTCCGCGAAAAGGACATTGCGAAAGCGCCCACGGACGCTGCCAAGGCCGGACTGGGCGGTGACGTCGGTGAACGTGCCGTTACCGTTGTTTCGGTAAAAATGAATCTGGGCGGGCGGGAAATCGTTGGGAAACCGGAAGCTGGCCCGATGCGGAGGAGAGTTGAGGTCCGTGTACGAAGTGACAACAAGGTCAAGCAGGCCGTCGTTGTCGGCGTCAAACAAGAGCGCACGCGTATCGAGCTCGCCCAGCTCAGGCTTGAGACCCGCCTTTTGCGTCACGTCCGTGAAGGTACCATTGCCGTTGTTCTTATAAAGGCGAACGCCGCCCAGCCCCGCGACAAACAGGCTCAGGCGGCCGCTGTTGTCGTAATCCGCGAAAGCGGCAGACACGGAATCCGGCGGACCTTCCACTCCCGCTTTTGCGGTGACATTCTCAAAAGTGCCGTTGCCGTTGTTATGAAAAAGCTGGTTCGTGCCGCCGGGATTTACTACGTAAAGATCGGGATGGTTGTCGCCATCATAGTCTCCCATCGCGATCGACGGCCCCAGCAGCGGAACCAATTTCTTTCGCGCGAAATCGAGCGAATAGTTTGCGCTCTTGACTTCGACTGAAGAGCCGGCCTCTGGCGAGCTTGCGCCGCTCAATGAAATGCCCATCTGCGAGCTGATCTGGCGGAACGTAACGGGACGCAAAGCAGCTCCGCCCGCCACGCGGACGGGTGAAGAGGATGGAATAAGAATCTTCCCATACTTGCCATTTTCAAGCGCCGTACCCTGGAGAGAAACGCTGGGTACTCGATTGCTGTACCGCTGATGGAGGTTCAGCATTTTCATTGCTTCGGAGCGCCGGCCCAGGCGAACCAGAGTGGTGAAAGTGCGAAAGAGGGAGGCAACATAGAAATTCTGCGCGCGCGCAAAGCCCATGCTGTTGATTCGCTCGTATGCCTGCAGGGCAGGCTCCATCTTGTTCTCGGCAAAGTAGACGGAACCCAGGTTAAACCATGAGGCAGGGTCGTCGGGGTCCACGGCAAGAACTTTCTTGAATTCCGTTTCAGCGGGGCCGAAGCGAAGTTCCCGCTTGTTGAGAATCCCCAGGGCGTAATCAATGTTGATGAGCTTGGGGGCCATCTGCTTTGCGGTGGTCAGGGCCGCAAGCGCCTGGTTGAGTTTGTTCGCCTGGATGAAAGCCAGGCCAATATCCATGTAATCCGTGGCGATGGCATGGCCGGACTCGGTCACCTTCTGGAACTCGCCGATCGCCAGAGGATACTTGCCCTGCTCGTAATAAGCCTTGCCCAGGTTGCGGTAAGTTTGAAGCGCCCCCGCGCTCGTGGCGGACTGGGCTGCGGTTGCTCCCAGACCCTTGCCCGGCTGTGCCACCGACCGCCTCTCGACCAGAAGCAAGGGCACAACAACAACGGCGGCGGCGACCGCGCCGGCAACCAGCAACCATTTCTTTCGATCCCAACTCATTGCGCTCCTGACCCGATTTTACCCGGCATGCAAACCTACAATTATATAACGCACAGGACGGTCTTCGGGGGAAAGTTGAAGAGAATTCCCTGGGTGTTTTCTGGACAAGGCAGGAACCAGGGGAGAACCGGGGAACGGCATGGGCTGTTAGCCGGGTGGCTGGGCGAAACAACCGGCTGGAAGTCCGCGACTTGACGGCCGGCCATTTTTTGTCCATCTTTTATTTTCAACAAGATGGCCAGGTTCGTTTTTCGGTTCGTTTCGGTTCGTTTTTTATGCACTCTAGTGTTTTCAACAACTTCTCCGCTTCGTTTTCAGGTTCGTTTCGGTTCGTTTTTGGACCCCGATCCTTTGTTTTCAATCACTTCTCCGGTTCGTTTTGCAAAAATAGATATTTTTTGTCCCATTTGCCTCGCTACCTGGAGGCACTAAGGCAGTCTTTTTGCCTTTTTCGGGCGCCCACTCGTACAGTTTTCTAGCCCAGTTTGCATCCAATCGTGCCATCGTTTCCCCTCCGCTCCGGGCGGCGCCGCATCCTTCCAGAGACTCAAATAAGACTACCACGCTAGCCGACATTTGTCAAGTAAATTCTGCTTGATCGGGTTCCGCAGGGGGCCTGCCTTAAGTCGGGGAGAATTGCCTTCGGGAAACTCAGACCCCAAAATCGGGGTCTGCATCGGCCCCGGCATTCCGTTGATTCAGGGTTCAATTCCCACAAGGATGAGCGGGACCGCCGGCACGCCCCGGCCCTGGCGGACTACATTGTAAAACTCACCCTCATAGTACGGAACCCCGGAACTCATGTCGCTCTGGAGGGATTTCATTGGAAGGATTTCAACTCCCACGTCAATACGATCGCCAACGTAGAAGGCGAGGTGCTTGACAAAGAGGTCGTACGCGACGAAGGCGTACTTCCCGAATTGAACCTCAACTGCGACGCGGTCCTTGACGAAATCCGTCTGATTGTAACTGAAGATCGGCGTCTCACCCGCCGCCTCTATCTCTCTTGTGTCCATCAGCTGCCGTCGTCAGGGTTTTGCGGATCAGATTATCGCTTCTGGTTATTTAGCAACACGTCCTGAAGCTCTCAGATGGCTCGTGAAGGACCGGATCCGTCACTTTACCCGCGACGTAATCGTCCTGGAGTTTTTGCTATCCTCACGCGCACCTCGGCCAAGCCTGTCTCGTCGTAGTCCGGGTTCATTCGGCGTCGCCAAGATCGCTCCTGCCTGAGGGCGGACTCTTTTTCGCGAAAAGCTCTTATGTCGGAAACAAAGCCACGCTCGACCCGGACAGCAACCCATATCTTCTGACCATTTGCCCTATTCATTCCGCTTTCCTCTCTTCAGCATCCGCCTGTGCCAGTCAAAGACATTGCGGTACTCGAAAAATGTGCAGAGCTCGCCAAGCCCGCTTGCCCGAAACGTGGGTCGGCTCACCTGTCGTACAAATAGCGCCCGACGTTCATCATTCGACACAATACCAAAGCGCGTCTGACCGTTCCGGATCATCAAATGAACATCGTTGAATCGCAGCAGACCACTGTAGACGGGCGTGGAGTGTTCCACTTCGTAAAAAGCAGTTGGCTGGCCAGCACCGCGCTCCATCCAGATCACATCTATTTCCTCTGCAATATCCCTGATTGCCGCAAGGGAGGGCGGTAGTGATTCCCTAAGCCCGAAGCGCTCCGTCAGACTCCAGTCTAGGTTGCCCCTGTCGTTCAATGGGACCCATATGTCAAACCCTTTGGCATCGCCAATGCCGCCGAGGAGGGTCTGTACCTGTACATGAGATAGCTCCGGAAGTACGATGTCGAGCGTTCCGATCCGTGATTCAAGGTAACGCCACCCGAGATAGCTGTCCACATTGAATCGCCCGGCGCCTGCAATGTAAAGCTCGGTCGCGCCAGCCAGTTCATAGACCTGCGCTTTATATTGCCCATCGCCGGCCGGCGTCAACGCGGCAAAGATTTCCTCAAATTGGTCGAAAGGAACAAAGAGAGGTTCGGCTTGGCCGTCCCAGGCAAAGCAGATGACACTATTGCGTCCCTCTAGTAATTGGAGGTCGATTTTGCGTAGACCGAAGAAAGTACGATTGCCCGGGTGCTTCTTGGAGTAACGGAAGTAAAGCCGTGCCTTCCCGTTGGCAACATCGTAAAGCGACTCGCTCTTGTCGAGTTTGCGGGGTACTCCAAATTGTCTTTGCAATTCCGCGAGAAACGCTAATTTTACTAGGTTCGACATGGGTGTCGATCCAAACTAGTTGCTCAAGAATACGCTCTCTCCGTTATCAACGTAGTTGCCGACTGCCAGCAGATGCTGCCTCGCAGCGCCAGTGCCCGCGCGCATTCGGCGATGACCTCCCGTTGTTGCCTGAGGTACAGGTCGAGATCAAGTCGTTTCTCGTACTCCTTGCCTATGTTGTAGGGTGGCGACGTGGCAATGAGTTGGAGGGAGTTGTTCGGAATCTTGCCAAGCAGGTCCAGGCAGTCGCCGTGGTAGACGACAACACTCTCAGCGGCTGCGAACTCTGTCGATATACGATGTGATTTACGGGGCATAAGAGTGCTCTGGGTTTTCATTATTCCTCCCTGTTCCACGTTATCGGAAGGTCACAAGGCAATGATTAGGTCACGCAGCGCAGGACGTGAAATGCCCTTCTTTGCTTCCTTTATTAAAGTAGCAGAGTAGCACAGAACGCCCGCAGCGGGTAGAAGGGACCGCCGGGTTCGCGGTCGGCGGTTCTTTCCTGGCAATCGTCCTTACGGTGTCGTATTGTATCGCGGTGTCCAGGCTGCGTCGCCCATTTCTTTCCGGCCGCTGGACTCCGCATTGCGATCATCAAAATACATATTATTAAATATGCAATCAGTTACAATCTAAAAAGCCGCAGAGTTACAAAACAGCTCTGCGCTACCCCTCTGTTCGAGACAAGGTACCGTCCTCGGTACATTCGTGCTAAAATGCGCGGACCGCAAAACCGGCGGTCCTCGCTGCCCGCTGTGTCGTGGGTTTTTCGCAAAGAAACAGAAAAGGCCGCGACGGACACA
The DNA here is from genome assembly GCA_021827245.1 of Acidobacteriota bacterium. The sequence goes on from JAKAWN010000001.1 coordinate 28,545, forward strand.
ACACCGTCGCGGCTACCCCAGTTCATCACACCAACGTTCCGCAGCGGGGGCGAAAATTCATGAATTAGAAATAAAATCGGATCTGGCCGGGGGCATTTATTCCTGGCACACACAGGGAATAGCGGGGGAATTCGACACGGCACCACCTGACGCCTGCCCGCGTGAGGGGTTGCGAGCGGAGACGGGTTCTCCTGGTTGTTCAGGGCCGGGTGTGCCGGCGGGCTGTGCTAGGAGGCGAACTCTGCAATCAGCTTATGGCCGACTTCCGACATTTCCCAGACGCCGCGCGGCGAGTCGGCCTTCAACAGGCCTGCCTGCCTCATCGCGCTATGCGCCCACTGTGCGGTATTCCACCAGCGGGGCACTTCGGAGTCTGGGGTCAGAGGCTCATAATCAACCTGAGTCAGGGTTCCCTTCATGACTTTGGGGAGACGCTCAAGGACGTCGCTCATCTCGCCGGCACCGCCCATCTGGCTTAAGACCTGCAGAATCGGCTTGAAATAGGCTGCCTCGCGGGTTCGAATGCCCCGCTGCAAACGGCTGAGATCAAAACTGCCGTTTGTTTTGGCATCCGCACCCTTGAGCGCACCCGCCGGGGCCAACTTTTCCCATTCAGAGCGAAGCTCCGCAAGCTTCTCTCGAAGGGCTGTGGCCTGGTCGGCGCGATCGAGGACGGCCCGCGCACCTTCGTAATTGCGAGCGGCAAAAGCCCTTGCTCCTGACTGATTGATGAATTCGATCTCCGTCTCCATCTCTTCGAGAAGAATCTCAAAAGCAGCCAGCACAGTGGTGGGATCGCTGTCGACCATGTTACGGCCTCCTTTATCTCCTTGATGCTCTTCGTGATTCTTGGGACTTATGGTGGCTGACCAGAATCGGCTCACTGTGTCCTTACCTCTCTGCCACACCGGATTCCCCTCCGATGTTGACTCCTCCGATGTCGTGCGTTGAATTGTATCGCAGAGGGCTAGCTTGTGCTAGCCCCCTGAAACAACTGATAATTTACACCTAAGAGGGCATCATTGGTTACTAAAATTTCACGTGCGGCGAAAATAAATTAATAAAGAGGTAATGCGAGATGCCCTTGGCTGCGCAGAAGATGGAACCTTGAAGCTTGTTCAGGTGCCCGAGAACAGGGAAAGCGCGGGCTGCAGCCTTCCACCGAGAGGGCAATTAACTGATTAAAAGCGACTTATTCCTCAGGCATGCGCGGCGGCGATGATTCTTGCCCGTCCCCGCAGCCTGCCGCAAGCAGCCTGACCCTTGGCCTGAATGTCTTTCTATGCGATCGAGGCAGCCCCTCGTGCTCCCTGTGAATGGCTTCGCCCTGCCGGGATTGCAGATTCCAACGCGCGCTCAGGGCTGGGGAGCCGTGTGTATGGGTGTGCCGGGGATGATCGGGCGTCGAGAGTAGTGGCCTGTCTCCGGATCAGTGAGAATAATACTGTGCGCATCGAGGACCGTCCCTGTGGCCTGATCAAATTGAACCAAGGCCTGGGCGTAGGCCTGGCGTGCCTTGGCTAAATTGCCTTCCGCCGTGATCAGGTCGCGCTGCAACAGGATGACATTCAAGGTGGTGGAAACGCCCAAGCGCAGCTTCTTGATCTCAGCGTTCAGGGCCTCCTGGGAGTAAGTCCGTGCCTGGATGGCGGCGTTAATCTGAGCCTTCGCCTGTGTGACCGCGATCTCCGCATTGCGGACATCCTGCTCAACCGTGTTTTGATCTCGTTGCATGCTAGTCTGCATTTCATGCAGTTCGACCACGGCCTGGGCGGCGTTGGCCTGCTGGATTCGGTTATGAATAGGAATCTGGAGAGTAAGCCCAACGGAGTAACTCGGGTACTTTCCTGTAAAGATTTGCGACAGTGAGTCTCCCAGCCCTCCGGGCCCGGTGGAAATAAGTCCTCCAAGCGGAACGCCCGCCAAACCATTCGACTGGTAGGTGGCGAAAGCGTCAAGAGTGGGCAACAGTCCGTTGCGGTTGGACTGGATCGTGTAATTCTGGTTGCGGAGATTCAATTCGTCCTGGTGAAGTATAGTGCGCTTCTTAAGCGCTTCGGCGAGGGCTTGCGGCAGCGGAGGAATATCATTCGGCCTGGGCTCAGGGAGGGCGCTGGTTGCGTCGATTTCAACACTGGCGACCTCTGGGGTCACGCGCTTGGAAATCAGCGTTTTAATCACTTCCTGTTGCTGCAGGTAGGTGGTCTGGGCCACAATGAGGCTCTGCTGATCACTGGCAAGCTCGGATTCGGCCTGCACCACATCGAGGGGGGCGAGCGTGCCAATCTGGACCTGCTTCTTATCGTCCTCGACAAGTTTTTGAGAGTAATTTACGGCCGACTGCGCCACGCGGACCTGGTCCCTGTCAGCCAGCAGAGTGTAGTAAGCGTTGAGAACTGCGGCGACAGTAGTAATGACCTGCTCCTTGAAAACGGTGTCCGCAATGTGCAGGTCGTTATTTGCAAGACGGATAAACACAGCATTAGCCCGGCGGCCAAACCCCTTGAGCAAATGCTGGTTGAATCCAACGGTCAGACTGGTGGGAATGGAGGGATTGAATAACGAGGTCGTCGATGTCGTGCTGTTCCGATCGCCGCTTACGGATGCTATGAAACTGGTTCCTGTGAAGAAACCCTTTCCGAAGAAAGTCGAGTATGTCGCTGTGTGGCTGCCCTCGACGGGAACTCCAAGCACCGTAGCGAAATTCAATGGCGTTGAGCTGTTATTCCATCCGAAGGTGACCCCGGTGATGGGTTCGCCGGGGCCGAGGAAAGGAGTGCTAACAATTCCGCCGCTGGTGAAGCCTCCGGCGCCCGTTGCGGCTCCGCTTACAGCACCGCTGACACCGGCGCCGATCGCGCCTGTGAACAGCGCGTTTGAAATCACTGCGCCCTGGACGCCGCGGGCGGCACTGCCAGCTTTCGTTCTGAGAATATCAAGCCGGGAGAGAGGAAGTTCATAACGGGCCACGGCGATGTCCAGATTGTTCTGAAGCGCCAGCTCAATGGCTGAATCAAGAGAGAGCTTGAGCTTGTTGTTCTGGATCAATTGATTCAGTTGCGGCGTATTTGTCAGTGTCGGAGGGGGAACATAGGGATAAGAGTATGCTTTAAAGATGGAAGTGCCATTTGTGTAGCTGAATGAGTTTTTCGCGGGCGGCGACTGCTTGGCACTGCTCTGCTGGGCAAATAAGCCCGCTGGTAATGCCCCCAACAGCAATGAAATGGCGAAGATCCCGAGCACAGCAAGCCCCGTAGCTTTCTTCAATCTCATGTCCTGACCTCTCCCTCTACCATAAAGTCTCTAGCTTTTTGCGACCATAATTTAATTACGAAAGCGTTGGATGTTCAGTTTCATCAAGGTGGGAGAAAACACCTAATTCGACGGAGCTGAAAACGGATTATTGTTGTGCAGCCGCGTGGTGATTTTCTAATCCAGTTGCCATCATCAGATACCTTTGCTGCGGTCAAGCAAGAACAAACCCTGCAGGCGTGGTCGGCATTGTGCTAGACGCCCAATTTACCATTCAAATGGGGGGCATGGCAATGAGTTCGGCATTCTGGAAAACGATCCGACGGCGCGCTGCAGACCGGATCCCCTCGCCTGAGTCCCTGCGCAGCGATCAGGCTCGAGGCAAGCCGAAGACCGGATCTCCAGTCTCGAGCGTTGCCTGCACAGTAATTGGCCGGGGACGCTTTAAGTGCGTAACTGTCTGGAGAAAACGAGGTGCAGCGGACGGAACAATCAATGCTCCGTCCGCCGCGGGAGGGGGTCCTCGTCGGCCTGGCCGCTATTACGACCTGGCCAAACCGCCTGCAAAATCTTGCATAGCAGTAATTGTGCACCGTTGGTCAGGAGAGGAGGAACGCCTGGAATGCGTCGCCGGACTGACAGATGTCGCGCCATCCTCTCCCCCCTTCGATCAAAGCGCTACTGTCTATTGACATATTAGTAATATTTTACAGAGTTACTGTCAAGTAAATAATTAAATCCTTTGCACATTTTTTACAAGATGCTTGTTTTCAGTCGGATACGGGATTGATGCGCCGGTCGAAGATCGTTATCATTGAGCAAAGGCGAAAAACGCCCACTTCCGGCACCAGCGTCTTGGGCGTCCGGTTTCGGAGGCTGGTGGCGTTTGCAGGCTGAGTCGCCCTACTCTGAGTGAGCATGAGAAACATTCGACTTGTTATCGCCTACGACGGAACGGATTTTCACGGATGGCAGCGCCAGCCGCATGCGACGACAATCCAGGAAGTTCTGGAGACCTACATTACAAGAATTGTCGGCGAAAAGGTAAAACTCGCCGGGTCTGGGCGAACCGACGCGGGCGTTCACGCGGCGGGGCAGGTGGCGAATTTCAGGACCGCGTGCCCGATCCCGTGCCAAAACCTGCTGAAGGCCCTTAATGATGTGCTACCCGCCGCGATTCGAGTGCGAAAGGTGGAAGATGCTGCCGCAACGTTCCACGCACGCTACAACGCGAAGTCAAAGACTTACCGGTACCGGATTCTGTATGCTCCGCTCTCGCCGCCGTTCCTCGCCCGGTATGTTTGCCACCACCCTTGTCCGCTCGATTCGAGAGAAATGGCAAAGGCGGCACGGCTGCTGGAAGGAGAACACGACTTTACGTCGTTTGCCGGGACAGACCCTGCGAACAGGGGCAAGCAGCGCCGAAAAGACTCGAATGTTCGGAAAGTCTTTGAGTCGCGCATTCGGATTCGGAAGGAATTGTCGCTGGTGGTTTATGAAATTCGCGGCTCAGGCTTCCTTCACCACATGGTGCGCAACATCGTCGGGACGCTTCTGGAAGTTGGCAGTGGAAAACTTTCGCCTGAAGATTTTCGGGCGATTCTTGAGGCGCGCGACCGCAACAAAGCGGGACCGACTGCTCCTGCAAGCGGACTTTGCCTTGTGAGGGTTGAATATTAATTGAACCAAATGGAAAGGCATTCTGACTCAAAGGCGCAGAGGCACAAAGAATCGAGTTCCTTGATTTCCTATGCGGTTTTGCGCCTTGACGTGAGGTCTTTGAATGTTGCGGACTTTTCTCCCGCAGTCCTCAGCGACTCGACCGCTCTAACCGCCGGCAATGGCTCCGATGACGCAAAAGGGCTCTTTCCCGGTTGCGACTTCATCTGGCAGCGGAGCATCGGGTAACTCGTGGGAGAGGTCTTCCTCGCAGGCGAAAAACCGGATAAACGGCCGGCGCTTGCCCGTGCCGTGGTCTCGAATGGTCCCGCGCAGCACCGGATAGCGAGCCTCCAGCGCATCCAGCACCGAGCGCTGCGTGACCGGCCCCTGCACATCGAGCGTGACCTCGTCATCAACCTGCGCCAGCGTCCGTAAATGGAATGGAAGCATGACTCGGATCATATCGGACCTCGTTTCATGATTCGTGACTTTCCCTTGGGATTTCAGATTATGGGTCTTCCGCATTGCCGGCCACACCGCTTCACGCTCCCATTGTTCAACCTCCAGCGCGTCTACTGGGTGCTTCTGATAGCCTCGACGGTCGCGAGCCTCCCGCTTATTCATGGCAGTGTCTGCGCCTCAACCGAGAGCACGCGCGGGAGATGTTGCACGATGGCTTTCCAACTGTCGCCGCCGTTGGCGGAGCCGTACACCTGTCCGCCAGTGGTGCCGAAATAAATGCCGCAGGGATCGAGCTTGTCCACGCTCATCGCGTCGCGCAGCACGTTGACGTAGCAGTTGCGCTGTGGCAAGCCTTTCGTGAGCGGCTCCCACTCGTTGCCGCCCGAGCGGCTGCGGTAGACGCGCAACCGGCCGTTGAGCGGATAGTGCTCGGAATCGCTCTTGATGGGAACCACGTAGATGGTTTCCGGGTCATTCGCGTTGACGTCGATCGCAAAGCCGAAGTCGGTGGGCAGATTGCCGCTGACCTCGTGCCAGTTGTCGCCGGCATCGTCGCTGCGCATCACGTCCCAATGCTTCTGCATGAAGAGGACGTTGGGCCGTGACCCGTGGTGGGCCACGTGGTGGACGCAGTGGCCAATTTCGGCGCCCGGGTCCGGGATGTACTGGGACCTCAGTCCGCGATTGATGGGCTTCCAGGTCTTGCCGCCGTCGTCGGTGCGGAACGCTCCCGCAGCCGAGATGGCGATGAAGATTCGCTGGGGATCGCTGGGGTCCAGAATAATGGTGTGCAGGCACATCCCGCCCGCGCCCGGCTGCCATTTGGGGCCGGTGCCGTGGCCGCGCAGCCCTGCCAGTTCCTGCCAGGAGTGGCCGCCGTCGGCGGAGCGGAACAGGGCGGCGTCTTCCACCCCGGCGTAGACCGTGTCGGGATCGGTGAGCGACGGCTCCAGATGCCAGACGCGCTTGAACTCCCAGGGATGCTGCGTGCCGTCATACCACTGGTGTGTGGTGAGCGGCTTGCCGGTTTCGGAAGAAGTGTCGTAAACGAATCGGTTGCTCTCGCCACGAGGCATTCCGTTGGGCGCCATCGTCACGCCGCCGCCGGGCGCCTCCCACGTCTTGCCGCCGTCGTTCGAACGCTGGATCACCTGCCCGAACCAGCCGCTCGACTGCGAGCAATAGATGCGGTTGGGGTCAACGGGCGAGCCCTTCATGTGGTAAATCTCCCAGCCGGTAAAATTCGGCCCGCTCACTTTCCAACGCTTGCGCGTTCCGTCCGATTCCAGAACGAACGCGCCCTTGACCGTGCCCACCAATAGCCTTACTCCGCCCATTCTTTCCTCCTTGTCGAGTTTCGTGAAATACGCAACCCCTGCGGTATAATCAACGTCATGGATATCGAAAAAACCATGGAGTTCATTCTGAACGTTCAGGCTAGACTCGAAGCTTCGGCTGAGAAGCTTGAGGCCTCGGCCCGGGGACACGAAGAGCGCCTCGCCAAGCTGGAGTCTTCGATGGCGACCGTCACTGACCTTGTCGGCCGTCTGGCCCAGGCTGAAATCCGTCTCACGGAGCGCATGGAGGCCGGCTTTCGAGAGCTCAGAGAAGTTCAGGCCAGTACCGAGTACAAGCTCAATGCCCTCATTGAAACTGTTGACAAACTCGTCCGCCGCAATGGTCATAAAGAGTAATTGTCTTTCCTGCCACTGTTGCCGATTTCCGTAGCAATCACGGTTCTGCGCTTTTTGCTGTGATTCCAGACAGCAGGACGCGGAGTTTCAAGCACGAACGCTGCGCGGCCAACTTTTGCCGTATAATAAGCGCCATGGACATTGAAAAAACCATGGAGTTCATTCTGAACACCCAGGCCAAGATCGAAGCTATGGGCCAGCAGAACGCCGAGCGCATCGCCGAACTTCAGGCCCTAGCCAAAGGGCACGAAGAGCGCCTCGCCAAGCTGGAGTCTTCGATGGGAACCGTGACCGACCTTGTGGGCCGCCTGGCCCAGGCCGAAATCCAATTGGCGGAGCGCGTGGACGGCCTGACCGAACGCATGGAGGTCGGCTTTCGTGAGCTCAAAGAAATTCAGGCCGGTACCGAATACAAGCTCAATGCCCTCATTGAAACCGTTGACAAGCTCGTCCGCCGCAATGGTCATAAAGAGTAGCTCCGCTACCCCTCTACGCTGCCAGTTTCCATAGCAATCAATCCTCGACACGTTTTCCTGCCATCCCAGGGTAAAAGCTGCAGCGTCTGAATGTCGCGAGATCCGGGCTGTATACCCTCATTTTTTCGCGCTCTTTGCAAGCTGCTCAGTCTGTGCGCGTAGACGCTTTTCCTGTTCGATGAGCTCCGACGAGACTTGCGATCCGAAATCTTCGAACTCCATGATTGGGCGAAGCTCAATTTCGACTCCACCGCCAAACGGAGCGCGTTTGAGCCACTCGACCGCTTCATCCATCGAATTCGCCTTCCACAGCCAGAAGCCGGCAACAAGTTGATCAGTCTCAGGGAAGGGGCCGTCGATGACCGTTCGCTCGTCACCTGAAAACTTGACCCGTTTGCCTTTCGAACTTGGGGCCAGCCCGTCGCCAGCGAGCCACACACCGGCCTTGACCAACTCTTCGGCGTACTTGCCCATCGCTTCAAAGATTTTCTTATCAGGCAGCACGCCCTCTTCCGATTGTTTGTTGGCTTTAACAATCACCATGAAACGCATGGTTACCTCCTTTTTGTGTCCCGGTATCAGCACGCCACCGAGCGGTACTTCTGTCGAAATGCCGCAGAGTTTGAAAAGTACAAACTCTGGGCTACAACTTCTGGAGCGACGGAGGCGCGCTGCTACTCATCTTTCTCGCAGTTGACCATCCATGGAATGCCGAAGCGGTCCGTCAGCATGCCGAAGCGTTTGGCCCAGAAGGTCTCCTGGATGGGCATGGTGACTGAAGTGGCGCCATCCGCAAGGACCTGGTAGATACGATCCGCTTCCGCCGGATCGTCCACGCTGATCGACACTGAGAAACCTTGCGGCTTTGCCTGGCGGCCCGGAGGTGCGTCAGAGCCCATCAAGACTCCGCCGGGCGTGGTCATGCGGGCGTGAAGTATTTTCTTCTTCCACTCGGGCGGCACCCCGCCTTCGGCCGGCGAGCCTTCATGCGGCATCATCACCTGGATTTTCCCGCCCAGCAGTTTCTCGTAGAACTTGAAGGCCTCTTCACATTGTCCTGTGAATAGGAGGTAAGAATTGAGTTGCATGGTTTGTCCCTTTCGTCATTGAAGGATGGTGAATGCCCTCTGCTTCTTCTATGCGCGCGAGTTTCTGACGCGCATCTGCCCCTAACGGCCGCGGCCGTTGCTGCTCCCGAACTTGGGAAGAAACGGCCTTGGATCCCGGTCTTTCCAGCGCCGTCTGACCTCTGCCAGCACTGCTTCGCGATTCTCCGCCATTTTTTCAATCACCGCACAAGGAGCCCCTGTGTCCTCATGCCGTGCGCCCCAGATGAGCAGTTCCAAAAGCACCGGCGCCAGGTCGATGCCTTTTCCCGTCAGCCGGTAGTTCACCTTCCGTCCGTCTGACTTACTTCTTTCGGTCACGACGATCCCGGCTTCCTGCAACTTCCTGAGCCGGTCCGCCAGGATGTTGGTGGCAATCCCTTCACCGGATTGCAGGAACTCCTTAAAAGTCCGGTAACTGCGTACCATCAAGTCGCGAATGATCAGCAGCGACCAGCGATCCCCAAAAATCTCAAGCGAAATACTCACCGGACATCCGGACCGGTGTTTTGACTTGAACTCCCCAGACACTGTGGGAAAGCTATCATAATAACTTGCACAATGCAAGCAATATTACAGAAGGGTCTGAGACCCAATTTCCGCCTGCGCCCGGCTACCTTCGCTGCGGCAGCCTCTCCGACACGTTGCGCAATTCAAGGCGGGAATTGTGACCATTACTCCTCTGTTGGCCCTGAGGGCGGGCATTGACTTGGTGCGCACCTTCTGCTAGTGTAAATTTCTGGAAGAGAAGAATTTCCCCATATATTACCGACGTCATGTCTTCCTCCCCAAGCGCCGGGTTTTCCTGCTTCGCAATTTAATCTGGGGGTGTGAGAGGGTTTCGCGACTCTTTGTATGAAGGCAAGTGTCAAAATCGAGAGGGGCGTCGAAGAGCTTTTCGGCACTTATGACGCGAACCTGAAGCTACTGGAACAATGCTTGCAGGTTTCCATCCATCTGAACGGCGAAAACCTGGAAATCGAGGGCGGGGATTTGAATGTGGCGCGCGCGCAACGGCTTCTGGAGGAGTATGTCGAACTGGTCGATAGCGGCGCCCACTTTGACGGGACGGAGTTGCAGGCCTTCCTGAAGATCCTTGCTCAGGACCCCACGGTCACGCTGAAGGGACTGGCGGAAGCCGGGCGTCCCCGCACTTTCGGAAAGAAGACCATTACGCCGAAGAGCCTGAACCAGCGACTCTATGTGGATGCCATCAAGCGGCATGACATGGTGTTCGGCATTGGTCCCTCGGGCACCGGCAAGACCTACCTTGCGGTTGCCATGGCCGTTGACGCACTGCTTTCACGGGCGGTGACGCGCATCATTCTGGCCCGGCCGGCGGTCGAGGCGGGCGAGCGGCTGGGATTCCTGCCTGGAACGTTGCAGGAAAAAGTGGATCCGTATCTGCGCCCGCTTTATGACGCGCTCTATGATGTGCTGGACCCCGAACGCACCGAGCGGATGATTGAAAAGGGAACTATCGAAATCGCGCCGATTGCTTTTATGCGCGGCCGGACTCTGAACGATGCTTTCGTGATCCTCGACGAGGCCCAGAATACCACCAGCGAGCAGATGAAAATGTTCCTGACGCGCCTGGGATTCAACTCCAAGGCGGTGATCACGGGCGACATCACCCAGGTGGACCTGCCGGAGGGGCGGCGCTCCGGGCTGATGGAAGCCGTTGACGTGGTCAGCAGGGTGATTGGTATCAGCTTTGTCTATTTTACGGAACACGATGTTGTGCGGCACCAGCTCGTACAGCGCATTATTCGAGCCTACGAGGAGTTTGACCAGGTGCGGGCGGGGGCCGAAAGCGTGCGAAGAGGGTCGTAGCGCGCCGCGCGAAGAGTCCGATGATCAAGGGGCTCTGGATAATAAGTTTTGAGGGGTGATGTGAGGCTGCGGAGGAGTGTCAAGCTATGATTATCAACCGACAAGATCAATTCGCTTTAGACCTGCCATCATTGCGGGCGTATGAGCGCCGCGTGAAAAGCGTCCTGGATCTTGGGCAGCGCGATTTCAACATCTGTTTTGTGAGTGACGAAGACATCAGCAGAATGAACCATGTGTACAGGGGCAAGGCGGCGCCGACGGACGTCCTGTCGTTTTCCTGGGAAGGTGAAGGAGAGAGCGGCCTGGAAGAACCTGTCAGAGGCGAGTTCCGGAACTTTCTGGGTGACGTTGTGATCTCTGTGGCAACCGCAGAAAGAAATGCGCGGGCTGAGGGACACTCGACAGAGGAGGAAATCCGCCTGCTGATCCTGCATGGCGTCGTGCACTTGATGGGCTACGATCATGAAACCGACAACGGAGAAATGAGGTCCCTGGAACTTTCCTTGCGCGAACGGCTGGAAAAGGCTGGAGGCGGCGCTCGGGGACGGGAGGCGCAATCGGCCGGGCTCTCCAGGTAAAGCGAAGATGGACGTGATTCTTTGGATTGTCGTGCTTGGACTGCTGATAGCCGCCAGTTCCGTAGCCTCGTACCTGCGGCTGCTGATGCGGCGCCTGACTCCGATGGGGGCCCGGGCACTTTTCAAGACGGACGATCCGCGAAGGATTCGGGCTGACCGCGAACGGGTAGGCGTCTCGATTTCGGCCTTGCATGGCGTGGCCATGGCGTTGTACTCGATTGGAGTGACGGCCCTGTTTATTTTTTATCATTCTGGTGCCGTGTGGGAAAGCCTGAGCGCCTCGCTGGTGGTGGTCCTGGCCACAATAATGATTTTCGACCAGTTGATTCCGTTCATCATGGTGGCGCGCCATGACGAACCGGAAGCCATCCTTCGTCAGTGGCTGCCCATGTTGAAAGCGGCAGTTTATCTGGCCTTGCCGGTCACCTTTCCGATCCTGATCTCGACAACTATTGCCCGCCTGCTGGAATCTCCGGCGGAAGAGGCGGAACCGCCAAAGCCTGAGAAGGGGTTGAAAGAGCTGATTGAGAGCGGGGAAGAGGCAGGGCTGATCGAAAAGGGCGAGCGCGAGTTGCTGCAATCGGTCGCCGATTTCAATGACAAGGTCGTACGGGAGGTGATGACTCCGCGGCCTGAGATCGCCGCCGTCGAGATCGATATGCCAGTCGACGAGTTGCGCAACCTGTTCCGCCAGAAGCGCTATACGCGTTACCCCGTGTATTCGAAGGATCTCGACCACGTTGAAGGGGTCGTCAGCGTGCGTGACTTGACGGAGCTGTCGCCGGAGGACCAGAAGTTCGTGACTTTGCGCACCCTGATGCGGCCTGTGCGATTTGTGCCGGAGACGAAGCGCATCCGGGACCTGCTGAAAGAGCTGCAGAAAACCACTATGCAACTGGCCATCGTCATCGATGAGTATGGCAGTGTCTCAGGACTGGTAACAGTGGAAGACCTTGTGGAAGAATTGGTGGGTGAAATCCGTGATGAGGTTGAGCCGCACGAGCGGGATATCATCAAAGAAACCGCGAATACCTATCTGGTGGCCGGCAACACGGAGCTTGCCCATCTTGCCGACCAACTGAACGTTCAAGTCGAGAGCGGAGATTATTCCACCGTCTCCGGGCTGGTTCTGGCCAAGCTGGGACACATGCCGGACGGTCACGAAAAGGTGGAAGCCAATGGGGCGATCTTTGAGGTTCTCGAAGTCAACCGGCGCACGGTCCTGAAAGTTCGGCTGATCCTTCCTGCGCCGAATTCCGAAGCACAAGCCACTCATGCCGGAACCCAGAAAACCGCTTAAGTCGGGCTTTGTCGCAGTCGTGGGCAGGCCCAACGCCGGAAAGAGCACCCTGGTCAACGCTCTGGTCGGCGCGAAGGTTTCTATAGTGACTCCGGTGGCCCAGACCACGCGAAACCGCATCCTGGGAATTGTGCACCGGCCTGAGGCTCAGGTTGTCCTGATGGATACACCCGGCATTCACCGCCCGCTTTGCAGGCTGAATGAACAGATGATGGCCTTCGTGCGCGAAGCGCTGGAAGAACGCGATCTGACCCTGCTGATTGCGGATGCCTCAGTGCCTTTCGGCAAAGGGGATGAGTTTGCCGTCCAGTTTGTCGCGGAACACGCTCCACGGTCAATTCTTCTGCTCAATAAAATCGACCTCATCCACAAGCCGAAACTTCTGCCCCTGATCGACCGCTACGCGAAGCTGCACGACTTTGAAGAAATTTTCCCGATTTCCGCGCTGAAGGGAATCAGTCTAGATGAGGTTCTCGATGCCGTTGTTGCCAGGCTCCCCGAGGGCCCGGCATATTTCCCTGAAGACATCTATACCGACCAGCCGGAACGCTTCCTGGCCAGCGAAATCATCCGCGAACAGGTGATTCGCCACACGCACCAGGAACTTCCCCACGTGAGCGCGGTGCTGATGGATGGTTTTGAAGAATCCGAGACCATCACGCGAATCCACGCCACCATCCTGGTGGAACGGGAATCACAGAAGCCCATCGTGATCGGCGCGGGTGGAAGCCGAATCAAACAGATCGGCACCGAAGCGCGGCAGGAATTGGAAAAGGTTTTCCCACCAAAAGTTTTCCTTCAGCTTTTTGTCCGCGTGGAACCCCATTGGCGCGATAACAATTCCCTGATTGCAGCGCTCGACTACCGCAAGGAAGGGTGAAGCTGGAGCTACCCGGTGCAATAGACTCGGGGCTGGCGCAGACGCCGGTTTGTGGGGCCTGCGATTCCCCGAAGGGGCTGGTTTCTGGCAGCAAGAACTTCTCGCTTCGCGAGATCGACACTCCAAGGCAAACGCCACCCGACCGTCGCCCCTTGTGCCTACATAAGAGCCGCAACCCGGACGGCCGATGGTTCCTATCCACACTCGGGTTGTAGGGGCGGGCCTTGTGTGTGCCCGCCCTTGGGCGCCCACAAGGGGCGCTCCTACCGGACCCAAAACCCTGCGCCACCCAACGGCGATCATAGATCGCCGCTACAGAGAAAGGGTGATGTCGTTTAGCTATTCGCTGGTGCTGATTCCGAGGGCTTTCATTTTGCGATAGAGGTGGCTGCGTTCCAGCCCCAGGACTTCCGCGGTGCGGCTGACGTTGCCGTGATTCTCGTCGAGTTTGCGAAGGATGTAATCGCGTTCGTAAGCTGTGCGGGCTTCGTGCAGGGTAGAAAAACCGCCAGCCACCCCGCGGGAGGCGGCTGACCGGCCACGGTGGTTGGTGAGCGTCTGTGGCAGGTGGCGGCGTTCGATCCGGTCGCCAGAGACCATGATGACCATGCGCTCAACGAGATTCCTGAGCTCGCGGACGTTCCCCGGCCACCGGTAACGAAGGAGGACTTCCAGCGCCGGTTCTGAAAAGTGCTTCGGCCTGCGGCCGTATGCGGCGGCAAAAGTCTCCAGGAAATAATCCAGCAGTTCCGGAATATCCTCCACATGTTCCCGCAGCGGCGGAACGTAAAAGGGAATTACATTGAGACGGAAAAAGAGGTCTTCGCGAAAATTGCCCTTGAGGATTTCTTCTTCGAGGTTCTTATTGGTGGCGGCCACGACGCGAACGTCCAGCGCAAGTTCTTTCTTCGAGCCCAGCGGGGAAAAGCGCTGCTCTTCAATTACGCGCAGCACTTTGGACTGTGTCCGGAGGCTCATGTCGCCGATTTCGTCGAGAAACAAGGTTCCTTCATCGGCCTGCTCAAACTTTCCCACTTTGTCCTCGACAGCCCCGGTAAACGAGCCTTTGATGTGGCCGAACAATTCGCTTTCAATCAATTCCTCTGGGATGGCAGCGCAGTTGACTTCGACAAAGGGGCTGTCACGACGCAGGCTCATTCGATGCAGAGCGTGAGCCACCAGCTCCTTGCCTGTCCCGCTTTCCCCGTAAACCAGCACGCGGCCATTGGTGGGAGCGGCAAGCGCCAGTTGCTGCCGCAAGGCTTTCATGGGCACGCTGTTCCCGATAATGCGGTCGTCGCCCTCAAGTTTACGGCGCAACTGCCGGTTCTGGGTGGCGAGCGCCAGTTCTTCGGTGGCATGCTTCAGCGTGAGCAGCGTTTTTTCGATCGAGAGCGGTTTCTCGATGAAATCGAAGGCGCCCTTCTTGGTGGCGCGGACAGCGGTTTCGATGGTGCCGTGGCCGGAAATCATGACGACGACCGGCGGGTCTTCGCGTTCTTGAATCCTGGACAGCGTTTCAAGGCCGTCGATGCCGGGCAGCCAGATATCGAGCAGGACGACGTCGGCCTTTTCCCTGCCGAGGAAATTCAGGCACTCCTCGCCACTTTCGACGGCCGCGACCTGATAGCCCTCATCCTGAAGAACATCCTTCAGAGATTGCCGGATGCCGGCTTCGTCGTCGACGACCAGCACCGAATAATTTCCCAAATGCAACTTCCTCCGTCCGGCTTTTTTGCGAGCCGTCCACCGTTTGTTTCTCCGGCAGCACGACAGCCCACTATTTTTGACGCCTAGGCTTCGTGAGCAGGAGACGCCGCGACAGCGGGCGCATGCTCGACGGGTAATTCGATTATAAACTTGGTTCCAAGAGGGCGATTTTCCTCCACGCGTATCGTTCCTTTATGTTCGGAAACGATGCGGCTGACGATGGCCAGGCCCAGGCCGGTGCCGCGCCGCTTGGTGGAAAAGAACGGCAGGAACAGGCGCTCTTTGGCTTCCAGCGGAATGCCGGGACCGCTGTCCGCCACCAGCAGCACAACCATTTCCCGCTCCGGATCGAGCATCGTGCGTATCCAGATGTCTTTTGCGGGCGAGTGTTGCAGCGCTTCAGCGGCGTTGTCGATCAGGTTGATCACCGCGCGCTTCATCTGGTCCGGATCGGCATGTATCCCGGGCAAACCGGCCGCCAACTCGCATCGCAATGCGATCCCATCCAGGCGGCCGTCAAAAACCTGCAACGCTTTCCCCACAATGTTGTTCAGGTCTGCATGAACGGGCCGGGACGCCGGGAAACGAGCGAAATGAGAAAATTCATCGACCAGGGTTTTCAAGGTTGCGACTTCGCTCTCGATCAGCGCGGCGCTTTGTTCCACCGCCGTCACCAGATCCTGGCCCGTGCGACGCGAGTCCGCCCGGCCAATCCACCGGCGAATGCGCTGCGCGGAAAGCTGGATAGGAGTCAAGGGGTTCTTGATTTCGTGAGCGATGCGCTGGGCCACCTCCTGCCAGGCCAGCGCTTTCTGGGCTCGGAGAAGCTCGGTGAGGTCCTCCAGGACGAGCAGGGATCCCACGGCGCCGTGGCGGGCTCGAATGGAAGAGAGCGTCAGGGCAACGAAGGCGCGCCGGCTGCCCAATCCTACTTCCATCTGGCGCGTCACAACACCCTGGCGCAGGGCGCGCCTGAACAGCGTTGCAACTTCGCGGGCCTCGTCCGGCGAGAAGAGGTCGCCGAGCCGGTGCGCCTTCAGGATGACGTCATGGCCGAACATCCGCTCGGCTGTGGTGTTGGCCCGCATAATACGCCCTTGCGGATCAAAGGAAACGACGGCGGTAGGAATGTTTTCGAGGATGGCTTCCATGACGTTGCCGCGCTCTTCCAGTTCTCGATTGGCCTTCTGGATTTGCTGCGCGGCGCGCTCAAGCGCCAGGCGGTTTTCCTTTAATTGCCAGGTCATTTCGTTGAAGGATTGGATCAGACTGCCGAGTTCGTCATCGCCGCGCGCTGAAATGCGATAGTCAAGGTTTCCTTTGGAGACTTCGTGGGTGGCGTTTGCAAGCGCCTGGATGGGCACGGTCACCTGTTTTGAAAAGAAGACCGCAAACCAGGAAGCGACAAAGAGAATCAGCACCGTCAGCAGAGACAACGACAGCAGGTAAACTCGGCGGACGGCCTTCCTCTGGCGGCTGAGCTGGTCATATTTTTGCGCTTCACTCTGAATCTGGCTGGCAATGTGCGCAATGTTCATTGGCAGGCGGGTCATCGCAACCACGACGCCGGATGTCCCGCCAGCGGCGAAATTCAGTGGCCTCACCGCGATGAAAATCTCTTCGTCGTTGAACCTCTTGCGAACGGATAGGCCGTCCGGAGGCAAATTCCTGAAACTGTGATGAGGCAGAAGAGCGCTGATCGCCGGCCCGCTCAATTGCACCCTGCCTGCCGAGGCTAGAAGCTTTCCGTCGGGATCGAAGAACATTGCGGATTCTGAGGAGAGATCGGCGACTTCCCGCTGCAGCAGATGTTTGATGGCCGCCTGGTTACCCAGTGAGGCGGCTTCGGCAAGCTGAGGGCTGGTGGTCAGGTGGATCGCCAGGTGGCGTGAGCGATTTTCCGCCTGGATGGCGAGTTGGCGAACCACTTCAGTGGCGTCTGAGCGGACCACATCAAACGGAATCCCAAACCACTTATCAATGCTTCGGTTCAGCAAGCCGTAGGAGAATGCAAACAAGAAAAACGCCGGAACCAGCGTCAACGCCAGAAACGCCACCACCATCTTGGTCTTAAACCGCGAACCGAGCTTGTGGCTTCGCCTTTCGACATAGAGCTTCAGCAGGTTCCGGGCAAGGATGAGCGCAAAAATGACGAAGGTCAGGAAGATGAGGACGGAGATTACGATGAGCAGAATCGTCTGCGACGCGCTTCGCGGATGAATAAAAGAAAGGTTTAAGGAAGCCTGGCTCCAGCCGATAAACAATAAGACGGGAACCACGATGAGTAGAAACACCAGGAAGGGTCGCCGGGGAGGGTGCGGTTTTTCATTCAGAGCCATGTGCCTTTACGCCAACCTCCCTTTCCTGAAATGGCCGAAATGCGGCTTGGGGCCGCGGAACCTTAATGCGCCGGCGAGTTTGGGGCTCCCCATGGCCTGGCAGAAACGGCTCAAGCGGGCATCCCCGGCACTCGGCTGCTTGCCGCTTGCAATGCCTTTTCCCCACCTCAACCAGCAGAGCGTGGAACTCATTAAAGAGCTCTTCATCGGCCGGCAGATGCTGGTGGATAAAGTCCTGGGCAGCGGAATAGCCATCGTCCGGATGAATCAAATTGTGCCGAGCCAGCACACGGCGAGTGTAAGCGTCTGCGACGAAAAATGGCAGCTTCCCGGCATAGAGCAGAATGGCATCTGCGGTTTCCGGGCCCAGGCCACGAAGCGCCAGCAATTGGGACCGTGCCACCTCCGGCGGCTGAGCAAACAGCACCTCCAGCGAGCCGCTGCGGGCCTCGTCGAGCCAATGGACGAAGGTCTGGATGGTGCGCGCCTTCTGCCGGAAATATCCGGCCGGCCGGACACATCTTTCAAGCTCCGCGAGCGAGGTCTGCCGCAGCCGGGACCAGCGAAGAAGACCGGCTTCACGAAGGCGGGCAATGGCCCGGGCAGCATTCTGCCAGGTGGTGTTCTGGGTGAGGATGGCGCCGAGGATCACCTCCAGGCGAGTGCGTGCCGGCCACCAATGCTGAGGGCCGAATTCCCGAAGGAGCTCTTCGTAGTACGTTTCCAGCACTTCACCCGGCTCAACTCCAGGCGGCTGAGCCGTGCGTTGCATAGGTTTGAAGTTAATACGGCGATGTCAGGAAAGTCAAGTTCAGCGGCAGATTCCCGATGAGGGATTGCGCCCGCTGCGGTAACAGCGGGGCGCCACAGTCTCAAGTCGAGTCAAGGAAGGTTCGGGCCGCTGCGGAGATGATCCGCTGGGCAGGCAACGAGCTTTTTGCCCAATCGGCCGGGTCGCAAAGGTACAAATCGTTCGTTGATCGGGGTCTTCATGGAATCCAGAGACTCAGGAATGAAACCAATTACTGACACTTCGGACAGCGTCCGAGGACATGGGATGTCGGGGAGATTAGGCGAACTCCTGGTTAAACAAAACTCAATTACACCCACTCAGCTCGATCAGGCCCTTGAACACCAGCGGAAGCACGGCGGCCGGCTGGGCAGCAGCCTGGTTGGGCTCGGATTCCTGACCGCTGATGAGATCACCGCCATTCTTTCCCGCCAGTATGGCATTCCATCCGTCAATCTCAAGCATTTTGAGGCCGATCCCAGCGTCATTCACTTGATTCCCATGGAGACTGCCCTGAAGTACCAGGTGTTGCCTCTCAGCCGCGTGGGCGCGTCGCTGACTTTGGCCATGGCGGACCCTGCGAACATCTCTGCGATGGATGACCTCAAGGTCATGACCGGATTCAATATTGAGCCGGTGGTGGCGTCTGAGGTGTCGATCGCGGAAGCTATCAAGAAGAACTATGGGTCGATCGAGGATCAGGAACGCAAGAAAGAAATTGAAGAACTGGTCAACTTTATTGACGACGGAGAGACCCAAAGCGTGGAAGTGGCGGCCGAAGACAGGCCGACTCTGAACCTGGCCGCTCCCGAAGGAGCAGCGGAAGAAGCTCCAGTCATCAAACTGGTCAATCACATTCTGACGGAAGCCGTTCAACGCGGCGCCAGCGACATTCATCTGGAGCCGTATGAAAAGGAATACAGGGTTCGTTATCGAATCGATGGCTTGTTGCAGACCGTCATGCAGCCGCCCATCAAGCTGCGCGACGCCATGATCAGCCGCATCAAGGCCATGGCCAGACTCGACATCTCCGAAAAGCGGCTGCCCCAGGACGGCCGCATTATGATCCGGTTGGTCCACAACAATAAAAACAAGCAACTGGACTTCCGGGTTTCCGTGCTTCCCACCATCTATGGCGAAAAGATCGTCATGCGGCTGCTCGACAAGGAGAATCTGCGCCTGGATATGACGAATCTCGGTTTTGAGCCGGAATCGCTTGAAAAGTTTCAGAGGGCAATCTTCAAGCCTCACGGAATGGTTCTGGTTGCCGGCCCGACGGGCAGCGGCAAGACCACCACGCTTTATTCCGCCATCTCGCAGCTCAACAAGCCGGACATCAACATCCTGATCGCGGAAGACCCCGTGGAGTTTCAGTTGCCCGGCATCAACCAGGTCCAGATGAAAGAGCAGATCGGGCTGAATTTCGCCGCAGCGCTGCGGTCATTCTTGCGGCAGGATCCGGACATCATCATGGTGGGCGAGATTCCCGACTTTGAAACGGCCGAAATCGCCATCAAAGCGGCGTTGACAGGGCGCCTGGTACTTTCGACTCTGCACACGAATGATGCGCCGTCCACCGTCTCGCGACTGAGGGACATGGGCATTGAGCCCTTTCTGGTGGCCACTTCAGTCCACTTGATCTGCGCGCAGCGCCTTGTCCGCCGCATCTGCCAGCAATGCAGAGTCGAGAGCAAAATCTCACCCCAGCTCCTGGTTGACGCCGGTTTTACTCCCCAGGAGGCCGGGACAGTCAAGACATACCGCGGGGAAGGCTGCACGGCCTGCAACAACAGAGGGTACAAGGGCCGGACCGGGCTCTACGAAGTTCTCGAAGTGACCGACGAACTTCGTGAGTTGATCCTGGCGGGAGCTTCTGCGCTGGAACTGAGGGAAAAAGCGATTGAACAAGGAATGATTTCGCTGCGGTGCAGCGGGCTGCTGAAAGTTGCCGCCGGCGTGACAACCCTCGAAGAAGTGATTCGCGAAACCGTGCTTTGACGCCGGGCATGGAGTTCGGATCGATGCCGGTCTGCCGCTGGTGCAATGCCTTGCAATCCTCTCCCCGCAGCAGGAAAACAAAGCTTCCGCCCGAATGCCGGCAGGCGCACGGGGCACGGTGGAGGCTGAGTTTGGCTGAAGCAGGAATGGTTGTCCAATGGAAGCTCAG
Organism: Acidobacteriota bacterium; assembly: GCA_021827245.1. Next base: position 48,794 of record JAKAWN010000001.1, read on the forward strand.
TCACTATAATGCTCTTTAGTTCTGCTATGAAATTCACTGGCGAACTCCAAAGCTGGCTTCCCTGGGTTATAAAGATCAGGTTTGTCATCATCACCTTTGTTTTCGCCATCGACTATGCCATCGAGCAGATCTCTCCCAGCCCCAATGGCTTCCATTCGATTGAATATCTGGGCGCTTTTGTCATTCTCTGGTATGTCCTCAACTTGTTCTTTCTGATCTACAACCAGATCAGCCTGGACTATTCCCTGCAGGCCCACCTGCAATTGTTTGCCGACATCTTCATTATCACCGCCATCGTTCACGTGACGGGCGACCTGGGCAGCAACTATTTCTCTCTCTACCTCGTGGCCATCATCCTGGCCAGCATTCTGCTGCCACGGGCGCGTGTTTTTCTGATTGCGGGTGTGAGCTTTGTCCTGATGGGCGGCGTTCTGGAACTCGCCCACTTGCCCGCGCTTTATCCCGTCTTTGCAGCGCGTCATCCTTGGGTCGCGGTCCTGTCAAACTCATCCAGTACCCCCGTGGACATCGGGGCACTCCAGGTCAAGATCCTTGCCAGCCTGTTTGGCTTCTTCGCGGTCGCCTATCTCGCCAGCTTTCTGGCGGAAACCCTGCGCAAGACCGGCGCGGAGCTTCGCGACAAGCGCGGGCAGGTGGCCAGCCTTCAGGCGATCAACGAAAATGTCGTCCGCAGCATGCGAGACGGGCTGATTACAACGGACCTTGACGGAATCGTGACGGAGCTTAATCCTGCGGGAGCGGACATTCTTGGATGCAGCCGTGATTCCCTTCTCGGCAAACCGGTCGACAAAGTCCTCAGGGGCTTGGGGCCGGGATCGGAGGCGTTTAGCAGCCTGGTTTCGGCTCACGGCCGGCAGGATATGGAATACCGGCATCCAACTGGCGGCAAGCGCGTATTTGGCGCCTCGGTTTCACCTCTGGTCATTCCTGAAGGTGGGACGGCGGGCTACATTTACAGCGTTCAGGATCTGACCGTCCAGAAACGGCTGGAGGCGCAATTCCAACTGCGCGACCGAATGGCCACCCTCGGGCGGCTGGCCGCAGGCATTGCGCACGAGATTCGCAATCCTCTGGCCTCGATTTCAGGATCAGCCAAGGTCCTTGAGACGATGGGCAATATCGATGAGGACGAGCGGAAACTGATCGCCATCGTCAGCCGCGAGTCGGAGCGTTTGAACAAGCTGGTTTCGGACTTCCTGCTCTATTCGCGTGAGCAGCGCTTTGAATTTTGCGAAGTGGACGTTGTGGTCCTCATTGAAGAGACTTTGCTTCTGCTGCAGCACCGTCCGGACTTCCCGCCGGGCATACGGATCGAACGGAATCTGCCCAGCCGTCCCGTTTCCATCATGGCTGACGCTGACAAGCTGCGCCAAGTGTTCTGGAACATTTGCGACAATGCGCTGAAAGCCATGGAGAACGGCGGAACGCTCACCGCTGAGGTCCGCACCGAGGAGCGGAACGGCACACAGATTGTCTTTCGCGATACCGGCATTGGCATGGCCCCCTCCCAACTTGAGATGCTTTTCGAACCTTTCCAGTCCGCGTTCAGCCATGGAAACGGGCTGGGGCTTGCCATTGTCTACCAGATTGTGCAGGGCCACGGAGGGCACATTCAGGTAGAATCGTCTCCCGGCCATGGTGCGGAATTCGCGATTGAGCTTCCTAAAGTGCAGCCGGTGGAAAAAACGGAGGAAGCCAAAACTCATGTCTGAAAGCAAGAACAGCCGGTACTACTACGACAGCCCTCGGAGGTTACGCCATGCGCACGCTTGGTTTGACCTTGCTGACCTTCATGTGCGTCACAACGGCATTGGCGCAGACTGGACAGTCTGCTGCGCCTGAGGTACAAACGCTATTTGAACATCTGCAAGAAGGCGCCACCGCTAGCGAGGCCGCCAGTAAACTGGAGAAACTTGGGAAAGAGAGTGCGGCGGCCAGGAAATATATATCGGGTCACTTGCCAGCCTTAATAAAGTCCTCGCGCGGACGAGTGTGGGTATATTCCGTGCAGCTTGCGGGAGACTTGAAGCTTAAGACGGCCGCGCCTGTACTTGCTCCCTATCTGCAGCAGTGGAACACCATTGCTGGAATGACAGACTTTGCGGCGACGGCCCGGTTTGGTAATGATCCTGCTGCAAAGTCTCTGGTCGAGATAGGAGAACCGTCAGTTCGGCCAGTGGCCCGGGTTTTGGAGGAAGGTAATAAAATCGGCAGGTGGCGGTCTGCGAGGATACTTCTTCACATAGGTTCACCGGCAGCCCTCCTGGCTTTACGCAAGCATGTTCCGAGTGAGAAAGACCCGCGTCTTCGAGGTTATATCGAAGACTCCCTCAAAACACGTCCTCGCACCGCGGCAGGGAATCGACAATAAGACTTATGATGGTAACGTAGCGAGTGAATTGCAGTGTCGGCTAGAGCCGATCAACATTGCAAGCCTGAGCATTTCGAGGCACGACTTCAATCGTGCCCCCTCACGCGTTGGCTACGCGAAGGGGCGCAGGTTGACGCATACCAAAGGGGAGAAATCCGGGGCAAGGATAACTGCATGGCAAGATTGCTGGTCGTAGACGACGAAAAATCCATTTGCCAGGTTCTGGAGATTGCTTTTCGCAAAGGAGGGCACGTTGTTGAGACCGTCACGAGCGGCCAGATTGCCAAAAAGAAGATCGAGTCGCAGGTTTATGACGCGATTATCGCGGACATTCGCATGCCTGACCTGACGGGGATCGATCTGCTGCATCACGCTCGCGCCACGCACAATCCCGCCGCCTTCATCCTGATCACCGCAGTTCCCACCATGCCCACGGCCATTCAGGCCCTCAACCTGGGCGCTTACCGTTACGTCATCAAGACCGACAAACTCGTGGAAGAAATCAAGCTGGTGGTCGATCGCGCTCTTGAAGACATGGCCGTGCACGAAGAAAACGCCCGGCTGAGAAGGGAAATGCTGCGTGTCTTCGCGCATGAGAATATCGTCGGCCGCAGCGCGAGGATTTCCGCCATCCTGGAGATGGTTCGCAGCGTCGCGCCCACAAACAGCACGGTTCTGATTACGGGCGAAAGCGGGACCGGCAAAGAACTGGTGGCGCGCGCCATCCATGAGGCCAGCCAGCGGCGCGAGAAGGCCTTTGTTTCGATCAACTGCGGGGCATTTCCCGAGACCCTGCTCGAGAGCGAACTGTTCGGATATTTCAAAGGAGCCTTTACAGGAGCTGATACCAACCGGAAGGGAATTATTGAGTCGGCCAACGGCGGCACGCTTTTTCTGGATGAAATTGGCGAAACCAGCCCCGGCATGCAGGTCAAATTGCTTCGTGTCTTGCAGGAAAGGATGGTGCGGCCACTCGGCGGGACGCAGGACGTCGCGGTGGATGTGCGGCTGATTGCTTCGACCAATCGCGATTTGAAGGCGATGGTGGCTGAGAACCAGTTCCGGGAGGATTTCTATTACCGCATCAGCGTGATTCCCATTCACGTTCCGCCTCTGCGTGAACGCAAAGACGATATCGAGCCGCTGGCACGACATTTTCTGAAAAAGTTTTCGCTCGAAATGGGAAAGCCGGTGAAAGATTTTGATCCCGCGGCGCTTTCCGCCTTGGTGCATTATTCCTGGCCCGGCAATGTTCGCGAACTGGAGAACGCCGTTGAGCATGCGGTTGCCATCAGCGGCGAGCGGGATGGCGTGGTGGGAATCGAACATCTTCCGGAAGCCGTTCATGGGACGGGGTCGCCGGGAGATAAGATTTTCGATTTCCCGAAGGAGGGGCTGGATTTTGAAACTCAGATCGCCCAGGTTGAAAAGCGGTATCTTGCGGAAGCGTTGCGTCTGGCGGGAGGAGTGCGCACGCGCGCCGCGGATCTGCTGCACATGTCCTACCGGTCGTTTCGCCATTACGCCAAGAAACACGGGGTGTAGCCGCCATTGGTACCCTTGAAATGAACGATCCCGCCCGTTTGAACGACTCCAGAAACAACCGCGATTTAAGTGGCCGCCCGCGCCAGCCTTTTCTGACGGCTGGGCCCTGGGTTCTGGTCAGCCTGGTGCTGCTTGTGACCTTTCTCGCCTACAGCGGCACCTTATGGTTCCACTTTGTCTACGACGACCGCGGCCAGATCCTGGCCAACGTGCAAGTCCATTACTGGCGCTACGCTCCTCACTTCTTTCTTGAAAGGGTGTGGAGCTTCGCTTACCCCGGCATTCTTGGCAATTACTACCGGCCCATCTTTTTGCTGTATCTCCTTCTGAATTACAAAGTCTTCGGTCCATATCCCGCCGGCTGGCATCTCATGAGCGTGGCCGCGCAGGTTGGCGTCACTTACTGCGTTTACGTTCTGGCGCGGAGGTTGGCTAGTGATTCCAAAACGGCCCTGATCGCCGCCTTGATTTTCGGGGTCGATCCGGTGCACATCGAATCGGTGGCGTGGATTTCCGGAGTCACTGATCCGCTGGCTGCTCTATTTCTTCTGCCGTCATTCCTCTGCTATCTCAATTCGCGGGAACTATCGGGCCACCGCCGGGCCTGGCTTGCAGGCGCGCTGGGTCTCTATGCCTTGGGGATGCTTTCCAAAGAAACGGCCCTGATTCTGCCCATTCTCATTTTTACGTTCGAGTGGTTATGGCAGGAAGTGCCCGAAGGGATCTCATGGTTCCGGTCTGTCTTTGAGCGCGCGCGAATCAGTACGGTTCGCGTCGTGCCGTTCGTTTTGCTCACCTTTGCCTACCTGGCGATGAGGTGGCACGTGGTCCACGGGCTGGGACACACTATGACGCCACTGGCGGTTTCGACCATCGTTTTCACCTGGCCGCATCTCCTGTTGTTCTATTTCCGGCATCTCGTTTGGCCCTTCAACCTGAGCGTTTTTTACAATGTGCCTTATGTTAAGACGCCCGGACTGCAATCCTTTTTCCTGCCGCTGGCAGGGCTTATTGCCGTCGCATGCCTGGCCTGGCTCCTGGTGCGCAGGCTGGGAAAGACATCAGATAGGCGCCTGGCAATCTTCGCCTGCGCCTGGGTTCTGATCCCCTTCATTCCGCTGCTTGACCTCTCAGTCCTGCCCATCGGCGAAATCGCTCACGACCGTTACCTCTACCTGCCGTCGATTGGGTTCTCGATCCTTGCCGCTATGGCCTTACGCCGGATTCGGTTCGGAAGGCTGAAGCTCTATGGCCTTCCGGCCTGGCAGGCGGCTGCGGTTTTGTTGCTGGCGCTCGTTTTCGCAATCGCAACCGCTTTGCAGGACCAGTACTGGGCGAATGATCTCACTCTTTACGCTCGTGGTGTCGAGCGCACGCCGCACAATCTGCTGGCCAGAACCAATCTCGGCAACGCGATGGGCGAGGCGGGCCATTACGCTCAGGCGCTGGAACTCTATCGGCAGGTCCTGGCAAGGAACCCGAACTTCTGGCTGGCGGTTTATAACATGGGCTACACGTCTTACCGGATGGGAAATCTGCCGGAAGCCGAGAAGTATTTCGAGCGGGCCATCGAGATCAACGGAGTTGACAGCGATGAGTATTTCTACCTGGGGCTGACTTGGCTGAAACTTGGCCATGTAAACGATGCCGAAAAGGCGGTGCGGCATGCCTTGAAGCTCCAGCCGGGCGGCCTGGCCTATCACTTTGCCATGGGCATGATCCTGAAGCTGAAAGGAGATATCCCGGGAGCGCTGGCCCAGTTCAAAGAGGAATTGAGGAACTTTCCGGGAGAGACGGGCGCGGAGCAGCAGATCCAAGCCATCAGAATCCAGATGCAAAGGACAAGCGGGAAGTAACGCCTGGCTGCGATAATGCAGGGGCATCCGCCGCCGTGCGGGGCAGGCGGTTTTAATTTTGCCACAGTGTCCAGCACCGGCTTATAGTAAGAGCCGCCTGGAGGAGCGCCGCATGTGACGATTTTTGTCACTATCGCGCAACAAAAAGAGGCATTCTGCACCCATCGGCGAAACTTCTCGTGGACCAGGCAGGGCAGTGGTATGATAACCCTTTGTATTTTAATGTGTTGGAGCATTCATGAAGAGATTTTGAGCTTCGCGAATGTGGAATGAAAGATGCTCAACCATTAGCACTTTTGTGAGATCGCACGATTCCGGAAAGCCAAAGGAAGGAGGAGTGAATGAGAAGAGACTCAAAAGGTTTTTCGCTGATCGAACTGCTGATCGTGATTGCGATTATTCTGATTATCGCCGCGATTGCCATCCCGAACCTGCTGCGTTCGAGGATTGCGGCTAACCAGGCGTCAGCGGTTGGATCACTAAGAACTTATAACACCGCCGAGGTCACATACGCTTCCACATACAACACTGGCTACACGGCGACGCTCGGCTACATGGGCCCGCCGGCCAGTGGAGGCATGCCGACGTCGACGGCGGCCGGTTTGATTGACGATGTGCTGTCTGGCGGCACATCGGCGGCTATGGGAGCCGTGAAGAGCGGCTACAGCTTCACGTACTCACCGGGGCCGGTCGTGGGTGGGCGGATCGACACGTACCAAATTTGGGCTGACCCCGTGACACGCGGAACCACTGGCACGGATTCCTATTTCACCGATCAGTCGGGAGTGATTCGTGTAAACACGACCAACACTCAGGCTAGCCCCTCGTCCCCGCCTCTGCAGTGATTCGTGTGAATACGAACAACGCCCAGGCTGGTCCCTCATTTCCGTTTCTCGGTGGCTGAGCCGCCGGCGCGTTCGACCGCGATCGAGTTCATGCAAGTCCCGTGGGGGAACCATATGGTTCCCCCATCTCTTTATATGCTGCTGTCCGCCGTTGAAGGCCCATGACGAAAGGGTCAGCAGCAGCGTGATGTACTGGGTACTTGCGCCGCTCCGTGCAAAAGACTTCAAGGTTGAAGAACGAACCTGGAGCTCAAGGTTTTGCGGCCGTTTTGGCTTCTGCCCGATGCGCTTTATTGGATTGATATTGTTCGCGTCGATTCCAGGCTGTCGCAACGGGCCGGATACGTTGTATGTTAGAGAAGGGTGGCTTTCCGGGGGATGCGGGACATGAGGAGTCTCGGCGTGGTGAAGCGCGGAATGGCTGCAATAGAAAATCTGCGCCGCTCGTGCCTGCAGTAAGCTTAGGGTGGGGCATGCGGTCTGGACGCGCCCAAAAGGCGTTTCAAAATTTGAGGGCAAATCGAACAAATGAAAGAATTCTTTCCGAAAAATAGAAGGCAGGTTGGCTTTCAATTGGTAATGGCAGGATGTGTGGCGTGCACCGCCCTGGCTCTTGTGCCAATCATCTTGTCAGCTTCGACTCCGGTTCCTCCCGCCAGCTTGCCGCTGAATCAATTCATCAACAAGGTGCAGGAAAGCTATCACGAGGTGCGGGCGATTCGTGCGGATTTCACGCAAACCTACGATTCGGGCGGCGGAAGCCGGATCGAATCCGGTACGGTCGTTTTTGCGCGGGGCGGCCTGATGCGATGGGATTATCAAAAGCCCGAAAAGAAGGTTTTCCTTTCCAACAAGAAAGAGGTTCTTCTTTATCTTCCCGAGGAGAACCAGCTCAACCGTTCGTCGGTGAAGCAGAACGAAGATTACCGTGTTCCGTTTCGCCTGCTGCTTTCGCGGGTGAACCTGAGGAAAGTCTTCTCGAAATTTGAAGATGCAAACAGCGCCTTCCCGCACCCGGCAGAGGATCGTGTGATCATTGCCTACCCGAAGCACGCGAAGAAGTTGGGGTACAAGCGCGTGGAGATGGAGTTCGACCCACAAATGGACATCCGGCGGCTTGTCATCTTTTATACCAACAACAGCGTCATGAAGTTCCGTTTCAGCCACATTAACCGCAATCCCAAACTCTCGGCTTCTTTGTTTGAACTCACCCCGCCGCCTGGAACCCAGATTATCAATCAAGAATAGCCTTTTGCGGAGGAGTTGGGCTTTCACCTTGCGAGGCTTTGCCATGAAATGGGGCACAGACCGCAGCGGGGGGAGATGAAGGTTTTTCTGCCGATCCGGCGGGTTATTTCAGAACAAAGTCTCGAATAGCCGCGGCGACGCCGTCCTGATCGTTGGACGCTGTGACGTGCCATCCATCGGTGTTCAGTCCTGGGCTGGCGTTGCCCATCACTACCGGGCAACCGGCCATGTGGAGCATCTCGAGGTCATTGTAGTTGTCGCCGATGGCCATAACTTCACTTGTGCTGAAGCCTGTCTGGCCGAGCAGCCACTTGAGCCCGCTTGCCTTGGAACAACCGAGGTTCATAACGTCCAGCAGAGAAACGTCGCGCTCGAAGTATTTGGTCCACGTCAGATGGACGCGTTCGCCCGCCGGTGATGAATGCAACAGATGTTCGAGCGGTTCTAGAAACGCCGGCGCGCCTCCAAACATCACCTGGATCGGATCGCCTGGCAGCGCAGCCGGAAGATCCGGAACCTGCAGCAGGTATTCGCGCGCTGTCTTCAAATACCATCGGAGTGGCCCATCGAGCGAGGCGTCCTGTTGCATCATCACCTGGCCGCAGCCGGCTTTGTCAAAGATCGCCACCGCATAGGAACGGTAATCGATGGCGGCTTTGAGGATCTGAATGGCGATCTCTCTGGGCAGAAAGTTCCGATGCATAACTTTGCCGGAAAGCGTTCGAACCATCGCGCCGTTGGACGTGACCAGGATGACAGGGCAGGGAAGAGAATCAAGCAACGGTCGGGCAGAGTGAAACCTCCGCCCCGTGGTGATCACAATTCGAACTCCTTGTGCTGACGCTGCGGCCAGAGCCTGGCGGTTGGCCTGCGAAATTTCCGTCTGGCTGTTGAGCAGCGTACCATCAAGGTCTACTGCAATCAAACGAATGGGCATCCTGAATGAATTGTAGCATGAGCCGCGAGCAGTCCGCGCCCTGTGCGGCCGGCGGAAGGCCTGCCGTGGCACGCTTCCGTGAAATTGCCAGTGGTGAATGGCCCGTGTTATATTAGCGAAATTGCAGGGTATTTTGGGCGCGTAGCTCAGTTGGGAGAGCGCGGCGTTCGCAACGCTGAGGTCGAGGGTTCGAATCCCTTCGCGTCCACCAGGCGAATCTGGAGTCGGTTTTTCTCGACTCGAGAAAAGCCGGACCCAGCCTCCAGTTGCGGCGCGACTTCGCCGATAGAAATACTGAAACGCGACATTAAACTTGCCGTATACGATGCACTAAGCACGGGCAGGATAATCCTGAAACAAATCAATCCTCTTCACGGTGCCATGCACCAGCTCGCTTCACCTGCCCGGCCTGCAAGCACAACCAGGATCACGGAAGCCCGTGCTGCCGTTGCGGAGTGGATTTTATGAAGTACGCGATGATGCTTGATTATCAGGGCCAGATCGGCACTCGGCAGGCGAGGACTCGTGCGAGAGTCCGGACTGCGATGGTGATGCAGTTCCTGTTGTTACCCTTTACGGGAGGCTTGCCTCTCCCGGAGTATTTGAGAGGTTCGAAAGAAGAACTTCAGCGCGAGGAGGCGTCGCCCCACACCTACTTGTTCTCCCGTTCAGCCATGTATTTCTGCACATTGACGAGAAGCTGCCGTGCTTCACCAAGGTGTGCAATGGCATCCTCGACAAGCGGATCGTTTTCCACTTTTATTCGGTCCGAGACGTTTGTTCCGTAAATGTCCTCGACCAGGCGTTCACGAATGCGCAGCTTGACAAAGTCCAGATTGTTCTGGATGTCCTGGGTGGTGACGGGAATTCGCTGCTTGGCCAGGAACTTTTCAAACTCTGCAATCACGTCGTTGCTCACCTGAAAATCTTCTGGAATGGTGTTGTGCGTGGCCAGGTAACTTTGAGCAAAGCCGAAAAAGGCCCCATTTTGCACCAAGGTACTCTCGGTTTTGTTAAGCTTCTGCGGTGGGACCTTGACGTCCGGTGTAATCCCGCCGCCGCCGTATACTTTGCGGCCTCCATCGGTCAGCCTTACTTCGGTGTGGGGCGTAGGAACATCCTCGGGATGGTAGTAATAATCGTAGAGTGGGACACCATTGTAATTGCGCTGGATCAGGCGGCCGCTTGGCGTGTAATAACGGGCAGTGGTCAGCGCCAGACCGGTGTTGTCGCTGAGAGGATAGACGGTCTGAACCAGCCCTTTGCCAAAGCTCGTCTGGCCCATCACCAGGGCGCGGTCGTGATCTTGCAAAGCGCCTGTCACAATCTCAGCTGCGCTTGCCGTCATCCGGTTGATCAGTACCACCATCGGGTATCGATTTCCCTTGTCGCCGCGGGTCGCATAATAGCGTCTCTCGGGCGATGATCGTCCAAAGTGATAAACGATCAATTGCCCTTTTTTCAGGAAGTGGTCAGCGACTTCCACTGCTTCTTGAAGCAATCCGCCTGGATTCCCTCGCAGATCGAGAATGAGCCCGTCCAGGTGGTCGGCGTCCAGTTTCTTCAGCGCCTGGGCCAATTCGGTATTGGTCGTCTCATTGAACCGGCTGATGCGAATGTAGCCCACGTGGGGTTTGACCAGGAAGGCTTCGTCGACGCTGGGCTGGGTGATCTCGCCGCGAGTAATCGTGAACTGCAGCGGCTTGGCCGCTCCTTCGCGACGGACTGTCACATGCACGATCGTGCCCCGTGGTCCCTTCAGCATCTTAGCGACCTTGTCGGTCTGCTCGTTCAGCGATGACTCCAGACCAACGGCGCTTTTCCCATTAATTTCCTCAATCACGTCGCCCGGCCGAAGCCCGGCGCGAAATGCCGGCGAACCGGGAATGGGAGCAACGACGAAGGTGACGAGCTTGCCCATCTTGCCTGGCCGGGACTGGATGCTCATTCCGACCCCGAAATACCTTCCCTCCTGATCTTCCCTCAGCGCAGCGAAGGCGCGCGGATCGAAAAAGTTGGAGTGGGGATCGAGGGTTCGCAGCATCCCGGGGATCGCGCCAATGAAGTTGCTGTTCGTCGGGCCGTAAATCGCACGATTCGGATCAACAGGACTGGCGTAATTCTCCTGGACTTTGTTGTAAACGTCAGTAAACTCCCTCAGACTGGCCTGAAACGACGAATCGTTGTCGTTATCGGTTGTGGCGTCAACTTTCGGACCGTACAACCCCCCCAGAATGGCGCACACAAGCACCGTAGAAAAGATAAACCATACCCCACGTCGACTTTGCTTCATCCCCTTGCAGCTCCTTCGGACTGCCTTAGAAATTATACCATGGGCTTTCGGTGTCGGAGAATTCCTGGAAGATCATATCGGCCTTACGCAGGGCCCAAAAGCTCTCTCATGAAGTGTGATGGTTCTGGCAATGGAAGGCAACGGCGGTTGTGGGTCCCGGAGCAAAGCCGGGGGCCGGTTGCGGCGGCAACCATTCCACAAACCTTGCCGCGAGCTTGCCCCGTTGCTCTCGATCCTGATTTGAAATATCATCGTCGTCTTTTAATAACATCCGCAACGGAGGGAATTTTAATGAAGATTCATGGAAATCGCCGGGAATTTATTCAGGGTTTCGGAGCTGGGGTCGCCGGGCTCGCACTTGCTCCGCGCCGCCTTTTTGGAGCGGCCACGCCGCCAGCGCCTCCAGTCGCTGTCGCAAAGTGTCTGGAATATGGACCCCAGGTTGGCCCCACGCTGGCTACGATGTTTGACCAGCTTGGAGGACTGCAACGCATTGTCAAAGGAAAGACGGTTGCCGTCAAGATCAACATGACGGGAACCCTCCACGACACTCTCCACGGCATGCCTTTCGGCATGACGCACTGGGTTAATCCTGACATAATTGGCAACACCATTCATCTGCTGGGCAAAGCTGGCGCGAAAAGGATTTTCCTGGTGGAAGGCGCACTGAGCCCGATGCACTCTCTGCGGCAGTTCATGGCTGACGCCGGATGGCACCCGAGCGATTTCACAAGCGCGGCCCCGCACGTGGAATTCGTCGATACCAATTATGGCGGTCCCGGCGGCACGTACAAACAGCTCTGGGTTCCGGGCGGGGGACTTATGTTCCGCGCCTATGATTTGAATCCCGTTTACACGGATTGCGATGTCTACGTCTCCCTGGCAAAGCTCAAGGAGCATTCGACAGCAGGTGTCACGCTCTCCATGAAAAACTTTTTCGGCATCACGCCCTGCACCATCTATGGACATGGCGCCGGCATTGACAAGCCCTCCACCGTCGTCAGAGGGGCACGCGGCATGTTGCACAGAGGCGCGCGCCAGCCTTCTAAACCGGCTCTGCCGGAAAACAACCCGAACTCCCCGCGGGTCGCTGGGTATCGTGTCCCGCGCATCGTCGCGGACCTTGTTCACGCACGCCCGTTCCAGTTGGCCGTCATTGATGGCATCCACACCGTCGCCGGCGGGGAAGGGCCATGGGTCCCGGCCTGCCGCCCTGTGCATGCTGGCCTGCTGATTGCCGGAACAAATCCTGTGACCACGGACGCGGTCGCAACCGCCCTAATGGGCTTCAACCCGATGGCTGATCACGGAACTGCCCCGTTTGAGAAGTGCGACAGCACTCTCAGGCTTGCTGAGGGTCTCGGAATCGGCACCCGCAATCTGAAACGGATTGAAGTGATCGGCACTCCGATCTCCAAAGCCCGAATCGATTTTCGCCACGTCTGACAAGCTGGCAGGGCCCGATCAAAAGGCTGGCTTGCGCTGTCGAGTTGCGGATGCCGCGCGCAGTCGTGAGTCGTAACTGGGCGGCAAGAGATTCAATTGGGTCGACATCTTATCCTGTGGCGAGTGAGTGAAATGAAATGATCCTTGTCACTGGCGGCGGTGGTTTCATCGGGAGCCGGGTCTGTCGCCTGCTTTGCTCCAAGAAGCTGGACGTTGTGGCGCTGGACCGCAGTTTCGCAGCCACTCCTCCCTGCACCAGGGTCCAGGGTGACGTCTCCTGTGCGGATTTCCTTGCTGAGCTGTTTCACGCATATTCTTTTGACTCCGTCGTCCATCTGGCCAGCGTGCTCAATACGGCTTCATGCCGGCACCCCGATGAAGCCCTGCGCATCAACATGGGCGGAAGCCTTGATTTGCTCCAGTTGGCGATTCAATTCGAAGTGAAGAACTTCGTCTACGGGAGTTCCATCAGCGTTTATGGCGAGAAGTGCTATGAAGACTATGGCGAAGTCTCTGAGTCCGAACCGGCTTCACCCTCCAATGTTTACGGCGTCTCCAAGCGCTTCGTCGAAATCGTTGGAGAGCAATACCGGCAGCAAGGCCTGCTCCAGTTCGCGGCTTTGCGCATTTCGATAGTGGTTGGCCCGGGTGCCACAAATACCTCATCTCCGTGGCGCAGCCAGATCTTCGAGCAATTGTCAGCCAGGCAGCCCACTCTCATTCACCTTCCCTTTGCTCGCGACAAGATCATCCCGGTCATTCACGTCGAGGATGTGGCTGAGGCCATTGGACGCCTCATTGAAGCCAGCCGGCCGCGGTTCGCGATTTATAACACGCCTTCGGAGAATTGGAGGTGTAACGATTTGGCTGATTACA
>JAKAWN010000164.1 GCA_021827245.1 Acidobacteriota bacterium
GTCAAAAGTTGGTCCGCCCTTTCGCCATAGTGACGGAATGAAATGCTATCTCATTGCCAATGCGATACCTCACTCGCCCGAGCGCGGAAGTCAGGTTAAATCCCGGCACTTAATCGAAGAGATTCAATTCGGCGGTTGCTCTGAAAGAAAGCTCTGCTTCACCCCTTACCGCCGCGGTTTGCGAGTTTCCCTCTTCTCCTTTGCAGCCTGGGCGGCAGCCATGGCTTTCTCCTGAGCGGCCTTCAGAACACTCTCATCGATCTTTGCGTCGCTCAGAGTGAGGTTGAAATTGGGTGTCATTGAATACGCTGAAATCGTTCCCTGGAACCGTAGCGGATCTCCAGCCTGCAGATACCTGGCATTCGGCTGGGAATCCTGGAGCGTGATGTCGTAAGTCCCTTGCTGGCTCTGTGACTGGGGAGTGATATCCACGTGAACCAGATAGGTGTTGGGATCGGTCCCTTTTTCCACGCCCTCGACGTGGCCAACGAGCCCCAGGGGCTGTCCTTTCAACTGCTGCCAGTTTTCCTGCGCTGTATTGCCACCCACCGCAAGGGCGTCCTCAATTTTATAAAAAGCGTCGAGGTTAGGATTCCCCGTGGGAGCATGATGCGGCGGAGGGGCAACGGCGAAGTCGGCCGGCATGGTTTCTGAAGATTTTGCCTGGGCCAAAACCTGAGCCTCGCCGGCGTTGGACCCATGCTGAGCTTCATAAACCTGGCTGTAGAATTTTTTGAGTTGGGCCACGTTCGGACTGTTGTTCTGCTCGGCCAGGGCCGCGGCGCGCGCCAGGCTCCAGATGGCCTTATTGATCTCCCGTGGCGTCTCGTTGTAATACGCCTGCCCCAGAAGTGAATAAACCAGCACGTTTTCCGGTTTGTCCTGGGCCGCGGCCTCCAGAGATTTTATCGCCTGGTTGTAATCCTTCTGCTGCAGCGCCGCAAACCCGACGGCAATGTTGAAGGTGGCCCGGTCCGTCTTGACTGTGCTCTCAAACTGGTCCTGGGTCATGCCGGCCGGTTTCTGCATACTCTGCAATATCTGCAGGCCATGCTGGGCGTTTTGTGTGCCCTCCGACAGTTCCGCCTGGGCATTGGGATCCGAAGACTTGAAAGTGTAAGGGAAAGTGTAGCTAAGATACGCCAGGGCAAGCAGATTGCCAGAGTCGGCCTTCAGCGCCTTCTTGGCTGCCGCGGTGGCTTCATTCGTTTGGTTGAGCTGAGCATATGTTTGCATTTCGGCAACATACGCGTTCGACAGAAAATCAGAATTCGGGAACTTCTGAATGAAAGCCTGGATCAATGGAATGCGCTTTTCCGCGCTCTTCTCATTGACGAAAGCTTCAAATGCGTCGTATTCGGCGCGGCTCTTCCATTGCGGCGTCTTTTGCTGCGCCGCGGCGGGAACCGGAGCTGGCGATGCGGCCGCCTGAGCGAGCAGAAGCGAACTTTCAGGCTTGCCTGCTGCGCGCACAGTGTTGGGCAGACCGGCCAAGACAGCCAGCAACATCATGCTGAAAAGCACAGTTATTTTCTTCATCGGAAAACTACCTCATTAGTTCTAGGGTTTGATCGCCGGGCCAAACTGCGAACGCGATGCCTGGCCCGAGTCCGCCGCGTACGACTTGCAGTGTTGCGCCCAGTCACCCGGCCGGCAGGACCCCGTCCTTACGGAGCATTTCTCCAAATACCAAGACTTCACAAACATTGCAAGAAAAATCTTTTACTGCCCATCTGCTGTGCTGCCTCAAAAAGAACAAAACCCTCTCTTACCTTAGATGCAAATGAAAGGCCCACTTCAACTAACAGCTTACCATTTATCTTCGCTGGGGACATATTCAAAACACGCTTCCGGCAGTTTCCAGCCCTAATGCCTTCGTCGGAACCCTTGTTCCCGTGCAATCCCGCGATACCCAGTCTTTGCAGGCCCGGGTTGCTTTCTGGCGGGGATTTTAGGGTCCCTGTTGCGGCCAGGATGAGGCACCAAAGGTCACCGTGCGCCCGGGGTTTCATCACAACCTCAACGCTGCCCCTGGTCGCACCGCATCCTTCCCGGGCGACCCGAGTTCGCCCCTGCCGATAAACGGGAACTCCAGATACCCTGTCCAGAATACCGAAAGGGATTGCAATTTTCGCACGTTTGGCCCAATATGGCAACTTTCACATAAGCAGCTATCCCATTGATCGTCAGAGAGGATTGTAACGTGGCCAAGAAAGCTATACAGATTGACGAACCTGAAGGCAAGTTGGGGGTCATGACCTGCGGCATGGGGGCGGTGGCCACCACGTTTGTGGCAGGGGTTGAGGCCGTCCGCCGTAATCTCGGCCGCCCCATCGGATCCCTCACCCAGATGGGTACGATTCGGCTTGGAAAGCGCACCGACCGGAGAATTCCTTTAATCAAAGATTTTGTTCCGCTCGCGAGTCTGCAGGACCTGGTTTTTGCAGGCTGGGATATTTTCCCTGACAACTGTTACCAGGCCGCCCTGAAGGCTGGCGTGCTGGAACCTTCGCTTCTTAATGAGGTCAGGGACTTCCTGGAGGAGATTCGCCCTCTGCCGGCCGTATTCAACCGCAAGTACGTGAAAAGACTGAACGGACCAAACGTCAAGCGCGGCAAGAGCAAGATGGACCTTGCGAAACAACTGATGGACGATATCCGGGCGTTTCGGGACAGGAGCGGCGCAAGCCGGATGGTCATCGTCTGGTGCGGGTCCACGGAAATCTTTATGAAGCCGGCGCCCGTGCATCAGTCCATCGCCTCGTTCGAAAAGGGCCTCCGCGGATCCGACCCCGGCATTCCGCCCAGCATGATTTACGCTTATGCGGCTTTGAAGCTCGGCATCCCGTTCGCCAACGGCGCTCCCAACCTGACGACGGATGTTCCGGCGCTGCATCAGTTGGCCCTTGAAAACCAGGTGCCAATCAGCGGAAAGGATTTCAAGACCGGACAGACGCTGATGAAGACGATCATCGCTCCCGGACTCAAGGCGCGCCTGATCGGGCTGAACGGTTGGTTTTCCACCAACATCCTCGGCAACCGCGACGGCGAGGTGCTCGACGATCCTCTGTCATTCCGCACCAAGGAGGAAAGCAAGCTGTCGGTCCTGGAATATATTCTGCAGCCGGATCTGTATCCCGAACTCTACAAGGATTTCTACCACAAGGTGCGGATCAACTACTATCCGCCACGCGGAGACAACAAGGAAGGATGGGATAACCTCGACATTTTCGGCTGGCTCGACTATCCAATGCAGATCAAGATTGACTTCCTCTGCCGCGACTCCATCCTGGCTGCGCCCATCGTTCTTGACCTTGTTCTCTTCATGGATTTGGCCCAGCGCTGCCCGGACATGGCACGAAAAGGAATCCAGGAATGGCTTTCCTTCTATTTCAAAAGTCCCATGTGCGCCCCCAGCCTTTATCCCGAGCACGACCTGTTCATCCAGCTTATGAAACTCAAGAATACTTTGCGCTATCTGCGAGGCGAGGAGATGATTACCCACCTGGGTCTCGAATATTACGACTGAAAGTGAGCCCCATCACTTTCCACCGCCTTGCGCGGGCACGAAAAGCCCTTTGACAAAGCCTTGCGGGCACCCCGATAATTAGGGCTGTTCGACGGAGGGCAGGGCGTTATTTAATACGGCTCGGTCGCGGCCTTAGGGGATTCTTCATCATGAAAAAAAGCACTCTTATCATCATCGTGCTGGCCATTCTGGTTGTGGCCGTCGCGGTCATCTTTTTCATGCGCTCCAGGAAAGCACCCGTGACAGCACCCCAGGTTGCGAAGATGGAGCATGCGGTCTCTCCGTCGCTTGAGCACCCTGCGTCGCTCAACGAGAAAGCGCCGGACGTTTATTGGGCGAAGTTCGATACCAGCAAGGGCGACTTCGTCATCCAGGTCACGCCTTCCTGGGCGCCTTACGGAGCTGACCGTTTCTATAACCTGGTGAAAAACGGATTTTACAATGGCGCGAGTTTTTTCCGCGTGCTGCCAGGATTCGTCGTGCAGTTCGGAATAAGCCCTGATCCGAGCATTTCCGAGGCGTGGAAATCGGCGGACATCCCGGACGATCCAGTCAAACAGAGCAACGTGGCCGGCACCGTCACCTTCGCCACAGCCGGGCCTGATACGCGCACAACACAGGTGTTCATCAACCTCGCAGACAACAAGAGCCTTAATTCCCAAGGCTTTGCGCCGTTCGGCAAGGTTATCGAAGGAATGGACGTCGCCAAGAGCTTCTACAGCGGTTACGGCGAAGGTGCCCCTATGGGAACGGGTCCCGACCAGCACCTGATTCAAACCGAGGGCCAAGCCTATCTCGCCAAGGACTTTCCCAAGCTCGACTACATCAAAACAGCGGTTATCCTGCCGTCGGCGCCCAGCCCAGACCCCCAGTGAGTTCGATCTGCGATGCCAGGGTGATTGAATTCACTGAACCAGTCGGATCCGAAACAAATTCAATCCAAACGAACAGGAGAAGGAATGGAAAAATCACAACCAGGACTTCATGCCATTATCGAGACCTCGGCCGGAACCATTACTTGCCGGCTCTATCCTGAGCACGCGCCAAAGACGGTGGAAAACTTCGTAGGCCTGGCCCAGGGAACTAAGGAATTCAAAGATCCCAAGACGGGCCAACCAGTCCAGCGGCCCTTCTACGACGGATTGATTTTCCATCGCGTGATGCCGAATTTCATGATTCAAGGCGGATGCCCGCTCAGCACGGGTACCGGAGGGCCTGGCTATCAGTTTGAGGATGAATTTACGAAGGAACTGCGCTTTGACCAGGTGGGCATGCTGGCCATGGCGAATGCAGGTCCTAACACCAACGGCAGCCAGTTTTTTATTACCGTGGCCCCAACGCCGTGGCTGAACGATCATCACACGATTTTCGGCAAAGTCATCCAGGGGCAGCACGTGGCCACAAAGATTTCCGTGGTAAATCGCGACCGGAGGGATAAGCCCCTCGAGCCCGTGGTCATCAAACAGATCCGCATCGAAGAGGTGAAATAGGCCTGCGCGTCCCGAGGGAAGCCGAGCAGTGCGGAGTCTCCAGCCGCTCGAAACCCCGCTCAGGCGCTGTCCGGCTTCCCTCCTTTATCTAGCGGCGTCCGCCTCGTCCGTGCTGGTTTCCGTGACCGTTGCCGCCACGGCCTCTTTCCTGTTGCTGCGCGGGACCGTGCCATGCCTGGCCACCACGGCCTCTTTGCTGTTGCTGCGCGGGACCGTGCCACTGCGGGCCACCCCGGCCTTGGTTCCCGGGCCGTCCTCCTGCTCGAGCCTGGTACGTGTTGCGCTGGAAGCCATTCCCGCGGGCCGGAGCACCCCGAAATTCCCGCGCGGGACCAAAGTCCGGGCGACCGTGGTTATATGAAGCTCGTCGCACGGGATTACTATGGGCAAACTGCTCTTGCCGCACCTGCTGTCTGACCGGGCCGGAACGCCGGTACCGCGCGGCGTTCATCTGCTCGCGTGTGGGGCGAACGTTGACCCCATGCGGGCCGCCATAATAGCTGACACGCCCTCCTCTGGGGTGGACATCCTCCCTGCGGTAGTAAACGTGGTCAAAGCGCCTGCCCTCAATTCGATTCACCGCGCGGTTGTAAAAGAACCTGTCGTGGTCCCAGTAACCGCCATGGTATCCGTAACCCGTGTAGCCGAATCCGTAATCGATACCGCCGTAAAAGCCGACCATCGTTCCCCAATAACCCGGATGCCACATGTACAGACCACCGCTAAAGCCCCAGTAACCCGGAGTCCATAGCGCGCCGACGAATGGCGCCGGCAGCCAGGCGCCAGGCACCCAGTAATATCCCGCGTCCGGAGCATAGGCCCAGTATCCCGGCGTCCAGATAAAGCCAGGGCCCGGGCAAGGCGGCTGAGTATAAACGGGTATTGGCGGCGGGCCGAAATTCACGGAGATGCCGATGGCCACCCTGGCCGATGACGTCGCCGGCGCGGCCAGCATCCCGAAGGCAAGCAGGAACGCTGCAACCAGGCTTGTCGCAATCCTCTTCCCCACAGCAACTCCTTTTCCGCTGTTCACTTTTTGAACGGCATCTTTGGCCGCTCCCGGCAAGTCTTCTCCAGCCCCCAACGTGGTGCGTTCCAAGCTGATCTGTCCGTCACTCGAAAGCCTGCTCTCAAATCGGTTCATCCTATAATTACGTTCTTTTGCCATCCAAGCACCTCCCTGCTCGTTGTCTGACTGTTTATAAGCTTATTATGGAGGGCAAGTCCCTGCACCAATCGCCGCCCACCAACCGGAGCTGGACGGACAACTGTACGGCACAGGGATCTACCCCTGGTTGTAGCCAGCGTTGAGGTCACGACAAGGTAGAGCAATCTTGTGGCCAATGTGATGACAACTTCCTTAAGTGCCGAAATGTTAATGGATAAAAGCTTTTGCATGGATCGGCGTCCCGCCCGGAAGCGCAGGAACTCTCTCCGCGTCAGGTAAAAGTTACAATCCCGCAGCCTGATTGTGGACGTTCCGCTGGAACGGCTGGCTGCAAAAGACATGTCGCCGCTTCGGCTCTGGCACCAACCACAGCCGGGGCAAGTCCCCAAACCGGCTGAGGCGCGAAGAACGGCTCATGGTCAGAATGAGACCCAGGGCGTCCCTGAAACGCTCAGTAGACGATCTTGTCTGTTTTCTCCCGCCAGGCTTGGAAAGGCAGATCTGCGTCGCCGTGCGAAAGCCGCTCGATGGAAATTTGTTGCATTCCGTAGGGCAACCGCATCTGTTCCCCGATGGACTTGTCAGCGAAGCCCGCCTGGGCCGCATCTTCGGTAAGTGCCGCGAAATAGACATGGGCAGGCCGTGCCCAGTAAATAGCGCCGAGACACATGGGGCACGGTTCGCAGGTGGAATAAATCTCACATCCGGTAAGCTGAAAGCTGCCCAGTTTGGCACATGCTTTCCGGATCGCTACGAGTTCGGCATGAGCGGTCGGGTCGTTTGCTGACGTAACGGCGTTTGTGCCAGTGGCAATAATCTTCCCGTCGCGCGCGACGAGCGCGGCAAACGGCCCGCCCTTGCCGCTTACGACGTTCTCCACGGCCAGTCGGATAGCCTTCTGCATCAGCTTGTTCTTGTCCATCATTCCACCAGGCGGTATGGGAATTCGGCTTCTCTGAAAGTTCGAGCCATGACGCCATCAAGCCAATATAACCTGAGCGTTGCCGCAGAGATCAACTTATCGGGCCGCAGGACGGTCTTTCGTGTAGTTGGCCTTTTGTAGCGGGCTTTTTATTGTAGGGCGGGCCTTTATTGGCACTCGGCTCTCGGGCTTTTCCAAAACCCTGGATCCGAAAGCCGCAATGGCCTGCGCCTCCTGGCCGGGCTCAGAACGGCTGCCAGTTGGCACTTGATTCAAACACGTTCACGCCATGGCCGGTGCGGCGGTTCTTGAGCGTCAGGCAATAGAGACGGCCGTGGTTGAAGCTGGCCTCCAGAGTTTGGCGCGTGCCGATCCAGGTCAGATGGAGACCGCCGGCAAAGTCAGTGGTGCTGGTGTCGGGCCCGCCGAGCGCCTGCTCAACTTCCCTGACGGATGGCGTGCTCCGCAGGCGTTGTGGATGGGTTTCCCCGCCGCCGGGCGCTTCGACCATGCGGCCGGAATCTTCGACGACCATTTCCTTGAAGAAATTTTCGATGCGGCTCTCGCGACGATCCAAATCGGCAGTCGCGCGGGCCTTTTCCATCCGGGGCAGGTAGAGCTTCAGGAAGGCAGCGAGCCCGGCAATGATCACAAGCTGGATGACGATCACGCGTTTTGAGATGCCGCCTGAGTCAGTGTATATCACAAGCAATTCTCTACCGGTAGCGCGTGCCTTGAATCAATTCGGTCGAGCAGGCGCCTCCTGATCCTCCACTCTCACCACGACGCTGGTCAGGTCGTCGCTGAGGCCGTCCCTCTCCGAAAATGTGACAACGGCCTGGCGAATGGCCTCGATGAACTCCCCCGGTTCCAGCCGCCGGCTGGCCTGGATATATGCCCGGAGCCGCTCGGGCCCGAACAATTCCCCGGACGGGTTGCGCGCCTCTGTAATGCCGTCCGAGTAGAAGAAGAAAGTGTCGCCCGGCTCGAAAGGCACAGAAATCTGTTCATAAACCTCCGCCTCGCGAACCCCCAGGGGCAGGTTGTCTCCGTGCACCAGCTCGCAAGTGCCCGATTCGCCATGCACGTGAACCATTCCGGTGTGTCCGCAATCGACCAGGTCCAGACGGCGGTGACGCACATCTAAACGCGCGTAAACCAAGGTGACAAAACTCCCAAGCTCGATCAGTTGGCGCACCAATTCGGCATGTGAGAGCATCACGATTTCCCTGGGTTCGGGCAGCTTTCCGTTGCCGGAGAAGTCGGTCAGGTAACCGAGTGCCTTTAGAAAATGGCTCTTGGTCGCCGCGCCCAGCAAGGCCGCAGGCACTCCCTTGCCCATCACATCACCCAGAATGACATCCAGACACTGGTCCCGATGCTTGAAGAAGATGTAAAAATCGCCGTCGACCCGCTGCGACGGAATGGTGAGCGCCGCCACGCGCAACCCAGGGACATCCGCGGGCGGCTGATCGAGCAGCAAGGTCCTCTGGATCTTGAAGCCGACCACGGCTTCGCGCTCGCGGGCCTGTTCAAGCTCTGCTGTGGCTGCGCGCTCCCGCACCAGAAGTTCGTCTTTAACCCGGTTCGCAACCTGAAGCTCGGCGGTGCGCTCCCGGACGCGCAGTTCAAGCTCGGCATTGAGCGTGCGGATGGCTTCCTCAGCCAATTTCCGCTCCGTAATATCCTGGACGGTGCCGATGCCTCGGATTGCCTGGTTGTTCTGGTCGAACTCCACGTGAGCCCTTTCCCGGACCCACTTCACTTGCTCTCCCACCAGTATCCGGTGCTCCACATCGTAGGGGAGGCCCTGGAGCGCGTCCGCCCATTCCTGTTCCACCATTCCCCTGTCATTAGGGTGGACGATGGCAATGAAATCCTCATAGGTCATTGTCTGACCTTTGGGCACTCCGAAGATGCGAAAGACTTCATCAGACCACGTCAGACGTTTGGTTACAAGGTCCAAATGCCAGCTTCCAATGTGTGCAATCGCCTGCGCCTTCCGCAGGTTGGCCTCGCTTTCGCGCAGGGCAATCTCAGCTTTCCTCCTTTCTGCGATATCACGAGCAGCCGCAAACACGCCGACAACTTCGCCAGCCTCGTCACGGTAGACGGACGCGTTATACAGGACCGGGGTCTCATGCCCGTCACGGTGACGAATCTCCAGCTCGTAGTTGCGCACGATTCCTTCCCGAAATACGCGTTGATATCCTGTCCGGGCTTTGGCAGGATCTGTGAAATAGTCGGAAAAATCTGTACTGAGAAGCTCGGTCCGCGAACACCCGGTGACTGCTTCCGTCGCCAGATTCACGTCGGTGATTTTCCCGTCTTTGCCGATTGTTACCAGCGGGTCAATCGCGGACTCCAGCAAGCTTCGGTTGTAAGCATTCGCGCGCTTTGCATCTCTCCTTTCGGCTTCGGCTTCGGCGGCACGCCGTTTGGCCCGAGCGGAAAGCTCACCCACCGTCACCGCGGTGATTAGGAAGGCGGCGAGATCAACGTAAGTTTCAGTGGATGTAATGGCCAGACGTCCGCCCGGCTCCATAAAGAAAAAATTGAGGCTGAGTGCTCCGAAGACGGAAGCCGCCAGGGCCGGGATGCTCCCCCAGGCGCCAGCGACGAAAAGCACGGTCAACAGCATCGCCAGGGCCACGGTCGTGTCATTCACCCGCCATGGGATAAGGGAGCAGAATGTGGTTACTCCCGCTGTCCCCACGAGCGCGAACACGTAGCCGGCAATGTCACTCTGCATCATTCTGGCTAACATTGTGTCCCTCCACGGCCTGATTTCCTACCGATGGGCGCTCGCTCTTCCTTCCGCAAGAGAAAAACCTCAATCGCACCTGCGCCGAGGTCAGTTAGAAAATAACCCAGGCCTAGACACCCTGAGCCCAGTGATCCTCTTCCGAAGCGGACACTCGAAACTCAATTATTCGAATAAATTCCTATCTAAGATGAGTGTAGCCCCGGCACCGCAAGTCTTCAATACGAGGCGCACGCGGGTGTGTGACGTCAAGGTGCTTGTGTAAGAAAACCGAGGGTGCGGTTTTTCCAAGAATACCTCTCGTTCATGCCGCTAGAGATAGCGTAGATGGTCCGGTCGAGGCTGTTCATATTGACGAAGCAGACCGCATGACGTGTGCGGCGTCGCACTTCCACAAGGCAGCGCTCGATCAGATTGGTGGTGTGTTGCAAGCGCCACAGCGGCCGCGGAGAGCCGAAAAACGTGAGCGGCTCTTGCACGTCCGGCTCCAAGCGCTTGATCGTGGTGGGATAGGTCCTTTTCCAGAGGGAGCCGAAGACCCGGAAAGAGGTCAGGACCTGCTTGCAGACCTCAGCGCGATACATCCCCCAGGCGTCGGGTTTCGGGACGGCATCGGGCTGAAGCCCGGCGCTACACGGCGGCGGCGAGGGCGCCGTAGCGGCGGTCGCGGGAATGGAATTCTCTAAGCGCTTGGTCGAGATCTTCGGCGGTGAAATCGGGCCAGAGGCGTGGCGTGAAATAGAGTTCGGCGTAGGCGCACTCCCACAGCATAAAATCGCTGAGCCGCTGTTCGCCGCCTGTACGGATCAGCAGATCGACTTCGGGAACGGTTTCGTCGTTGGGATCGGCGAGCAACCTCCCAAACTGGGATTCCGAAGCTTCGGAATTTGGGGTCAACCGCCGGGCCGCCGCGAGGATGGCTTGTCGCGCCGAATAATCGATGGCCAAGCGCAGGTGGAGACGGTGGCAGCCGGAGGTTGCGCTTTCGGCGTATTCGATAGTCTGCAGCAGCGACTCGGGCAGGCGGTCGCGCCGGCCGACGATCGTGACCCGCACGCCGCTCCCGATCCAGAGCGTGGGTTCTGCAAACAGAAAGTCTTCGAAAATTCCAAACAGCCGCTTCACCTCTTCCGGCGGGCGCTGCCAGTTGTCTGAGGAGAAGCAATGGAGCGTGAGGGTGCCGACGCCCTGATCGAGCGAGGCGGCAATCACCCGCCGCACGGCTTCGACGCCCGCGCGATGGCCTTCCGGACGCGCCAGGCCGCGCATACGCGCCCAGCGTCCACTGCCGTCCATGATGATGGCCACATGAAGTTGGTGCGAAGTTCCAGATTGCAAAGCACTTTGGATCATAAAGCTCCCATCCAAAAAAATTTCCCCTCCTCGAACCCTTACCGCTCGCGTGTAGCGCGGATCAGCGCTTCCATGTGATCCAGGTAATTCTCCAGCGCCCGCCGACCCGGCACCGTCAGGCGATAGATCGTTTTAGGTAGCCGCCCGTCGAACGATTTGATGCACTCGACGTATTCTGCATCTTCCAGCTTCCGGGCGTGGACGCTCAGGTTGCCGTCAGTGGTTTTGAGCAGTTGCTTGAGCTCGTTGAAGCTCAGCGCCTTGTTCACCGCCAGCGCACTGACAATCCCCAGCCGGATGCGCTCATGGATCAGCCGGTCAAGCCGCGAAGTCCGGCTGACCTTTTCCCCTCGAACGTTCCGGGTCACAGGATCGTAGCCCGCCGCCTCCGTGCGCCGGTCGCGTATCCATACGTTTGTCTTACTACCCACCGTGCCTCCAGGCGATAATCGCTCCGAAAATGAGATGCAGGCCCCCAAAACCCACGGCCATATAGATGTCACCCCAGGCGGCGGGTGAAAACAGTGCGGCACCCCCGAGAACCATGAAGGCTACCCCCATCGCCGGCACCACGCGGACGGAAAACGCGCCGCCCGTCACTACGCCCGCTCCGTAGAGCAGCAGCCACAGGCCGGGCAGGACGGCAAACGATCCCGAGCGGAAAAGAAACAGGGTCAACAAAGCTCCGGCCACAAGAGGAGGAGCCAGGCTCAGAGCAAACCTCCGGCCCGGCTGCGAAAGCAGGGGCGTGTCTGCTTTGCGCGCCTTCTGCAACATCGCCACCGCGCCGATCAGGCAGGAAACTGCCGCCTCCACAATCCACACGCCGAGCCACAGGGAGGGCTTTGGCTGAAGTGAAGCAATAAAAGCCGCTACCAGTGCCGTAACGCCCATCAGCATACCGCCCCAGCCAGGGACCGCCGTGAAGAAGGACGCGCCTTCCATCGTCTCGCGGATGTAGCGGAGGTTGTCCATGGCGCGGGCTTCGAGCGCCAGAGGGTCGTCGGACCGCGGGCGAATGGGGCGAATGCTCGCCATGAGGAATTAGATACGCTTGTTGCTACGCGATGTCAAGTACTTTGTAATGCAAAGCGCGATGCCCTCCAGCCGCCGCAAAGCCTTCCATCTGCACCCTTTCTTCCTCACTCGTACGCGAGCATGCTTGCAAGGTGTATCATGTTGTTTCGGCGTGTGTTAATCGCCGTTACCATAAGTTTCACCCCATCGATTGCCGCGCCAGGGGCTGAAAAATGAACGTCAGGGAGTGGGAAAAGAAACTGCACGAGGAGGGCTTCAACAGAACATACGTCTGGCAGGACGGCCCGGGAGCTTATTATCCCGACCACACCCACTCGATGACCACCGCACATGTAATCCTCGATGGAGAAATGACGCTGACCTCCGAGGGCGAGACACGCACGTACAAAGCGGGAGACCGATGCGACGTTCCTGCCGACAAGGTGCATTCGGCCCGCATGGGACCGCAGGGTTGCCGTTATCTCATCGGCGAACAGTAGACACGCGGCTCCTGCGTATTGCGCACGATGTGAGAATTGTTACCGCGATTCCGGCAGGGTGATCTTCGCTTGCCGGAAATACTCTTCCACTTTGCGCAGGTCGTCTTCGGTGTCAACGCCCACCGTATCCTCACTGGACTCGATCACGACAATCGGAATGCCGTTTTCGAGAAATCGAAGCTGTTCGAGCGCCTCTGCTGTTTCAAGCTTCGATGGGGCGAGCGTGCTGAAAGCCACGAGCGCCTCTCTCGTGTAAGCATAAAGTCCCATGTGCTTGTAATAACGGGCGGAGTGTGAACCGGCACGGTCGTAAGGAATGGGTGCGCGGGAAAAATAGAGAGCACGGCCGTCGCGACCGGTGACCACCTTGACGTCATTCGGATTAGCAGCAGCTTCCGGGGTGATCGCCACCTTCAGAGTTGAAACCGCCGTGCCCGTTCGCTCTCGAAGCGGTGCGACCATCAGCTCGATGTGCCGCGCGGTCACCATGGGTTCATCCCCCTGGACGTTGACGTAGATGTCCGCAGCCACGCGGCCCATCACCTCGATGGTCCGCTCGGTTCCTGAGCGGTGTTTCGCCGAAGTCATCATGGCCGGGATTTCGAGCTGCCTGCAGTGCGCCATCACTTCTTCTGAGTCGGTGGCCACGAGCAAGCGCGAGAAGCCAGGCCACTCGCGGGCGCGCCGGTACACCCACTCGATCATGGAGTGCCCGCAAATCAGCCGCAGCGCCTTGCGCGGGAGCCGAGTCG
>JAKAWN010000165.1 GCA_021827245.1 Acidobacteriota bacterium
TCCGCACAACAGCTCTACCCTTCCCTGCGCGAACTCCCGATTTTGGGCGTCACCTACGCCGATCTGCTGCGGCGCATGAAGGTGGAAGAAACGGTTTTCGAAATTCTCACCGAACAGGACGAGATGGCCAGGGTACAGGAGGCCAAGGAGATTCCGAGCGTGAAGGTGCTCGATCCGCCGCTCGTGCCGAAGAAAAAATCCTTTCCGCCGCGGCTGATCATCATGCTCCTGGGCACGATGCTGGCTTTCGTTTTCGCGGCCACCTGGATTCTCGGCAATTCGGCGTGGCAAGCCGTTGATCCAAACGATCCGCGGAAGGCCGTGGCGATCGAAGTGTGGTCGGACGTGCATGCGCGCTGGCCGTTCAACGGTCGCAATGGCTCGCACAAGGGCGGCGAAGGCCGCCAGTTTTGGAAGAGATTCGGCCGGAGCCAGAAACGCGATACCGGCGAATAAGAAGCGGGGATGCGTCTGTAAGTAATTGATATGGCATTGGTTAAGTCACAGGAGCCCTGCGAAGTGACGGGGCGGAGCTATGGAAACGCACGGACTAGTGGCGAGTGGTTAGTGGTGAGTGAGGGACGGCGACGAATGCCTGAAGAAGACCGCGGCGAGGGCGCAATCCTGCTCGGCAGCGAGCGCGAACCGAGATGGTATGCGGCCTACACGCGTTCGCGGCACGAAAAATCCGTCGCCGACCTGCTCCAGCGCAAAGACGTGGAAACGTTCCTGCCGCTCTATTCCACCCTGCGCCGCTGGAAAAACGGCGACCATCGCATCGAACTCCCGCTTTTCCCCGGCTACGCGTTCGTTCACATCGCTCTGCGCGACCGGCTGAACGTGCTGAAAGTGCCGGGCGTCGTTCGCCTGGTGGGTTTCGATGGCACACCGGTGGCGCTCGACGACGAAGACGTCGAAAGTTTGCGCCGCGCGCTTTCCGCCGGCGTGAAAGCCGCTCCGCACCCTTATCTCACCGTTGGCCGCCGCGTTCGCATCACCGGCGGTCCGCTCGCCGGCCGCGAAGGCATTCTGCTGCGACGCAAGGGACCCGCTCGCGTGGTTATTTCCATCGACCTCATTCAGCGCTCGGTTCTGCTCGATCTGAACGCCGATATGCTCGAGCCAGTGGGATGACTCATCGGAACCACGAAACAGGCTTTTGCCCTAGAATATCTTTCTTCTGGGGCGAAAATAGGATTTTCGTATCTCTTGGCTTGCGCATTGAGCGTCCGGCCTCGGGTCCTGCATGGGAGGAGAGAGCGGAATGCGTGCGTTGATCACGGGAATTACGGGGCAGGACGGATCGTATATGGCCGAACTGCTGCTCGAAAAAGGCTATGAAGTTTACGGGCTGGTGCGCCGGAGCAGCGTGGAAAAATTCGATCGGATCGGGCATTTGGTGGACCGCGTGCGCCTGGTCGAAGGCGATCTCACCGATCAATCTTCGCTCGACAACCTGATTCGCGAAATCCAGCCCGACGAAGTCTACAATTTCGCCGCCCAAAGTTTCGTACCCACCTCCTGGAACCAGCCGGTTCTCACCGCCGACGTCACTGGCCTCGGCGTGCTGCGCGTCCTTGAGGCTCTCCACAAGCACGCGCCGAAAGCCAAATTCCTGCAAGCGTCCAGTTCCGAGATGTTCGGCAAAGTCCAGGAAACGCCTCAGAACGAAAAGACGCGCTTTTATCCGCGCAGCCCCTACGGAGCCGCCAAGGTTTTCGGCCACCAGATCACCGTAAACTATCGCGAAAGCTACAGTATGTTCGCGTGTGCCGCGATCAGTTTCAACCACGAATCGCCCCGGCGCGGCCTCGAATTCGTCACCCGCAAGGTCACCTACCAGGTCGCTCGCATCAAGTGCGGCCTCGCGAGCAAATTACGCATGGGCAATCTCGAGGCGCAACGCGATTGGGGCTTCGCCGGTGATTACGTCCGCGCGATGTGGCTCATGCTCCAGCAGCCGGAGCCGGAGGATTTCGTGATTGCCACCGGGGAGATGCATAGCGTGAAGGACGTGGTGGAAACCGCATTCTCCGCGGTGGACCTCGACTGGCGGGAATACGTCGAAATCGACCCGAAATTCCTGCGTCCGGCGGAAGTGGACCATCTGCTTGGCGACGCAACGAAGGCGCGCCAGAAACTCGGCTGGCAGCCGCAGGTCAGCTTTCACGCGCTGATACGAATGATGGTGAAATCCGATCTGCAGCTTGTTCGCAGCTCCGCAGCCTCGGCCGTCACCACCTCCGCCTAAGCGCCCTCGGTTTTCGAGTTTCGCATTTCGAATTTCGGCTTGCGCGATTTGCTAAAACACCAAGGAGCGTGGCATGCGAATCTTCATTGATTCGGCCGATTACCGGGAAATTGAAAAGTGGCTTCGTCAGGGAGTCGTGGACGGCGCCACCACGAATCCCAGCATCATGCTGAAAGACGGCGTCTACGATGCCGAAGACGGCGCCCGCCGCATCTGCTCGCTTCTTGGCCATCGCCCGCTCAGCGTCGAAGTCACGACGAACGACCACGACGAAATGCTCCGGCAGGCGCAGCAGTTCGCCTCGTGGGGCGAGAACATCGTCGTCAAGATCCCGGTGGTCAACGAATTTGGTGAGTCGTGTCTCGGGGTCATTCACGCGCTCACGCGCAAAGGCATCCGCGTCAATTGCACCGCGATTCTTTCGTTCAATCAGGCCCTGCTGGCCACCAAAGCCGGCGCGACGTTCGTCAGCATATTCGCCGGCCGCGTGGCCGATGAAGGCGGCGATCCCGCCATCGTCATTCGCAACGTCCGCCAGTGGCTCGACGACTGGAAATATCCGGCGGAAATCATCGTCGGCAGCGTCCGCACGGTCATGGACATCCAGAACGCGGCTCTCGCCGGCGCTCATATTGTCACGATTCCGCCGCAATTCCTGCCAAAGATGGTGGACCACAAATACACGCGCGAAACCGTCAGGCAATTCAATCAAGATGCGGAAAAGGCACTGGTGGAGATCGCAGTGCGTGTCAGGAACAACGGCAGTTGACCGCACAGACTACACCACTTCAAAACCTGTATGGGAACCATCCCCTCCAACCCTCGAGCGGTTGTTTGCGTGTCTGAATCGCCATCTACAGAGACACTGCTGACTGAGAGCGGCGCGACTCGTGAAGAGCCTCTCTCAGCCGCGAACTTGCTAACGCGCAAGTCCGCTGTCGCCACGGCAGGCGGGGTTCTCGCGCAAGGGCTGAAGTTCCTTGTCTACTTGTACATTGCCCGCACATTTTCCAGCACTGATTTCGGTTCCGTTGCCTTTGCGAATGCAATCAACTCATTCATCTACGTTATTTCACAGTTTGGCTTACCGGTTTTCGGGTCTCGGGCCGTAGCGGCTTCCGGTAGAGTCGAGTCACGTCTCCTCCTGAGCGTAGCAGCCTGTCGAGCGGGACTCGCTGTCATTGCCACGATTGCCGCACTGGGCCTTCTATTCTTTATGCCGGGCCTTGCGCTGCGAGACTACTTACTGGTGGCCTTCTTCGGCCTGAGCAATATCCCGCTCGCAGGCCTATTTGATTGGGCATTCCAGGGCCTGAATCGTCAGGCCGCCTCGGCGGCTCTCAATACCGTCTGGCAGGCGTTCTGGCTCGGGTTGACGTACATCGGTGCACGTGCTTGGAATAACATCCTTGTTGTTCCCATAGCCCTCTGCGTCGCGGCTCTGGCGGCGAGCCTAGCAGGATTCGCGTGGCTCCGCTTCTCGGGCTTGCTAAAGGCTGGACCGCGTCAAGGCCCGGCCAGCCTACGGGATGTGCTCCACACAATGAAGACGGGGCATCTTCTCGGGACGGGGACCATCCTGCTGAGCATGCTGGTCTGGACGGACACGATAACGGTTCGCCTCTTGCTCGGGCCGCAAGCCGCCGGCTGGTACGCCGCGGGCAATCGCGCCGCTCTAGCTGTCTCTTGGCTGGTCAACTCCTATATGCGTGGTGCTTTCCCTCTCTTGTGCGGAGCCAGCATAACGAGTGCCGCCGCCTTTAGGCAGTACTTCCAGAGGGCCTACAACGAACTCGCATTGCTTTTCATTCCGGGCTCCGTTTGGGGCCTCTTTTACGCGCCTGATGTGATTCTATTTTTGTTTAAGCGGCAGGAGTATTTGGCGGGCGTGCCCGTGTTCCGTATTTTCCAGATTGTGATGCCCATGATGGTTTTTAATCTGCTTTACGGAATGGGTGTCCTACTAGCCTTCCACGAGGACCGGGAGTATCGCCGAATCCTGGCATTGGCCGCTCTCGTGCTCCTGATCGTGTGCCCAGTGTTCACACATCTATGGGGGCTGTCGGGGGCTGCGTTGGCGACGTTTCTGGCTTACGGGGTTTCGCTTGGACTATTTCAGTTTCGGGCTCGACGGTTCGTTCGCCCTCGCCATTTGGAGGCGCTCCTCCTGCCGTCGGTGGCCGGCTTGGCCGCTGGCCTGGTCGGTAAACTCCTTCACGCGGGTCTGTTTCTCGGGTTGGGACTGCTCTTCGTGGCCTACGGGGGTCTGCTTTTCCGACATCGCCGACGGATGACTGAATACTCTCCTGCGTAAGAAGAGTCTTCCTTCGGTCGGATCGACACCGACCCTAAGGGGAGATCAGTGCGCTGTTCGATGTGAACGCTGCTCATAATGTAATCGCTCGAATGGGGAAAAGCCATGGCTGACGGGAAGAAATTGAGGGTGGGCATCCTAGGGTGCGGACAAATTGCGAGGGTTCATCTATCGCATATAACACGGTTCCAGCTAGGGGAAGTGGTCGGCATTTGCGATATCTACCGGCCCCGGCTCGATGAGGTCGGCCGCGCGTTTCAGGTGCGTAACCTTTTTGCGGACCCCTCGGAAATGTTTGCTGAGACGAAACCCGACGTTGTGCACGTTGTCACACCGCCTGCAACGCATGCCGATCTTGCGATTCAGGCGATGCGGGCCGGCTGCCACGTACTTGTCGAGAAGCCAATGGCGCTCAGTGTGGAAGAAGCCGACCGAATGATCGCGGCCTCTCACGAGACAGGCAAGAGCTTGTGCGTCGATCACAACCGCCTCTTCAGCCCCCCGATGATCGAGGCGTGCAGACTGCTCGATTGTGGCGACCTTGGCGAGTTGGTTTCAGTCGAATTTTTTCAGGGTGCGGGCTTCCCCTTCTGGATGACACCCGCAGAGATTAGTGATCAATGGTTCGCGAAGCTGCCAGGGGGTTTGGTCCAAGACTTGGCCCCGCACTGCCTCTACTCTCTTTTACAATTCGTAGGTCCACCAACGCGGTTTCATGTCTTGGCCAAGAGAAATGGGCTGGTGCCGGCAGGCCCAGCTGAGGAAGTCCGCCTGATGATGGAGGGCGAGAGGATTCTGGGCACGGGCACGATCTCTTTGAGCGCCCAGCCGTACATGAATTGCTTCACCCTTTACGGGTCGAAGATGGCGGCGGTCGTCAACCTGGAAAACTTTACATTGATGGTAAAGCGGGACAGATTCACGCAGCAGCTGCTGCGAAAGTCGACTGGCGGGATCGATCAGGCCCGCCAACTTGCTACGGGCACCATCGGGAGCGTTCTTCGCTTTGCCACCGGTAAGCTCCCGCGGTATCCCGACATTCTGGAACTGATCCGGCGGTTCTACCGTAGCGTTCAGGATGGGGCGCCGCCCCCGGTAAATCCCGAGCAGGGTCGTGAGACGGTTAGGCTTATTGATGAATTGGTTGTAACGATGCGGGAGCAATGCTCCAAAGGCGACGCGAAGGCACCAACTGTCATATCCCGCGAAGCAGGCCCCCCTCCTCAGCTCCTAGTCACTGGCGCCACTGGCTTTGTTGGCAAAGCAACGGTGCGGCGACTGCTGGAGCAAGGCAAGCGACCTAGGGCTCTCGCGCGGCCTAGCGAACGGGTTCAAAGCCTGAAGGAGCTCGGTATCGACGTGGTGGTCGGCGACGTCGCTGATGGGATGGTGGTGGAAAGGGCGATGCGGGGAGTGGAAGCAGTTATCCACTGCGCCGCACGAATGGGAACCAAAGGAACATGGGCAGAGTTCCACAGGGATTCGGTGGTGGGTACGGAGAACGTGGTTCGCGCAGCACATTCGGCCGGAGTGAAGCGGCTGATCTACGTAAGTTCGCTTGGCGTTTACGGCACGCCTGCCAACGGAGACCGCATTACCGAGGCCACGCCATACGATGGATCGCCGGAGGAACGCGGGAGCTATTCACGCGCGAAGATCGAGGCGGAAAGACTCGTACTTCAATTTGCGCGGGAGACCGGTCTGCCAGTCACGACGTTCAGGCCGGGATTCATCTATGGTCGTGGGCGTCCCCTCCCCACTGGCCCACTGGCGTTTCCCTCCCCCTTTGGCCGATCCTATGTGCTGGTTGGCAGGAGCGATGGGCTGCTAGGCTTAAATTACATTGAGAATCTGTTGGACGCCTTTTGGTTAGCGCTCGAGAATACTGAGGGTCAAGGCCGCCAATACAACATCGTGGACGACGACCACCTGACGAAGGGCGAATATTACCGTGTTCGGGAAGAAATCGACGGCATCCACGCAACCTTCATCCCCGGCTGGCCCTTTCTGATCGCCGCGCCGGGAATCGCAATCGTGGCAAAGCGATCGGGTGGGGGGAAATTGGCCACCTTCTCGCCACACGCCCTGGCGCGGGCGCTGACGAGCGTGAGGTATGACACGCGCGCTGTGCGGGAACAGCTGGGATGGAGCCCTCGGGTCTCGCTGCAGGAGGCTCTTCGTCTTACCTTTAGGTCACAGAGCTCGTAGCCCTCGGAGGTGGTTGGTGTCTGTTTTGTCCAATTGCGCTTGGAAAGCCTATCGAGCGGCGAGAGTAGCTATCCGGTGGAGCGGTCTGCGGAAATCACCGGCAGGCCGGGCCTGCTTGGCAGGCGCAAACCGGGCGGCCACGAGCGCTATGCATGCCGTGCTTTCGGCGCGCTCTAGGCCATTTTTAGTCCACGGACACAAGATGTATTTGGCTAACTCCCAGAGCCCGAGCTTGGGGTTGGCCCTGAGCATGATGCTCGACCACTACGAGCCGTTAACGACCCGCTTGCTAGAGCACGTTGTAGGACCTGGGATGACCTTCGTGGACGTGGGGGCACACGTCGGGTATTTCACACTCCTTGCCGCCCGGCTCGTCGGGCCCGGTGGGAGGGTTTACGCGTTTGAGCCCGATCCTTCGAGCTTCGCGCTGCTGGAGCGGAACATTGCCCTCAACTCCCATAAGAACATCGTGCCCGTCCCGAGAGCTGTGTCCAGTCACTCGGGCAGGGCGACGCTTTTCTTGGATCAACGGGGGAGCGACCGTAATACGCTCCTTCCTGAGTCAGGAAGGTCGTCAAGCATCGAAATCGACACTGTAGCCTTGGATGAGTTTTTCGAGCTGGAGTGCATCAACAAGGTTGATGTACTAAAAATTGACGCGGAAGGAGCCGAAGACCAGGTAATTCGGGGAATGACGCTCTCGGCGGCAGCGGGCAAGGTACGAACAGTGGTCTTCGAGTTCACTCCCTTTGCATGCGAGTCTAGCGGCACCGCACCGAGTGACTTCCTCCGCCAGATAAGGGACCTTGGCTTCGAGCTTCACCAATTTGGCCCAGCGGGGGAGACCCTCCCGCTGCCGGACGGCGGCTTCGGCCCGTTGATTGGGGCTGCTTGGTCCACAGGTTCTTGCAACCTCATAGCCAGTTGGAACAGACCTCTCTGAGGCTTGCTGGTCTATGAAGAATGCCTCCGTGTCCGCGCTTTCTGCTCCCGCCCGGAGCGCGGCTGACGTTGAGGGGTTCTTCTACGCGGTCGCCGCGATTGCTGCCTTGGCCGTTCTTGCGTCTCTATACGTCGTTGCTCCGGCAATGCACATTCTGGCCTCGCCGCCCCTGAGCTATGGGGTGCTTATGGTCGTTGCCGTCTACTTCGCAACCCATACTTTACTGCGTCCTCAGTCAGCCCTCCTCTACGCCCCGCTTTTCATGGTCCTTGCTACCACCATCGTTCCCCAGTCGGTGCCTGTTTGGGGAAACGGCGCTCCTCGCCAATACTATTTTTGGGCCCTTGGCTTGTTCTTCATTACCTCGGCCCTCGTATTGCGGCTCCCCTGGCGCAGCCTGCTGAGAGTCGGCGAGCGACGTGAAACGCCATTTTTCCTTACTGCCTTCTTCGCCGTTTGCGTCGCGGCAAGCTTTCAAGGCCTGCGACTAGGGTTCGGACCTAGCTATGTCATCCGCCAGCTCTACGGGGCGCTGTTGTTTGTCATCTACTTCTATGCCGTTTTGGTTCTGCCGACCCGGAAGTCCGAGATCGTAGGATTCCTGAACATCCTCAAGTGGTTTGGGATTGGCGCGTCCCTGTACACCATAATCCGGTATGCAGGCGCGGTGAAGTACGCCGATGTTGGGTCATTTAAGTGGGGGCTGTCGATCTACTGCGCCATGCTGGCAGTATATTGCATGGCTGAGGCCGCAACGGCCAAGGGACTGAGGAATCGGCTTTGGCTTGGCCTACAGGCTACGCTCCTTATCGCGAATCCGGTTGTTTTCCAGGCCCGCGCAGCAACGGGCGTGGCGGCGGTTGCGGGCGGTTTGGCGTTTGTAATGCTAATCAGGTCCAAAAGGGTGAAGACCATGGTTACAACGATCACCCTCG
The DNA here is from genome assembly GCA_021827245.1 of Acidobacteriota bacterium. Next base: position 8,652 of record JAKAWN010000165.1, read on the forward strand.
CCGTAGCCGTGGGCGCGATTGTGGCGGACTTTATCGCCCCCATCGACGAGTTCCTGCCTCATATCGGAAACGCTGCAAACCTCGTGCCCAAGAATATACTCACACAACCCTCATTCGTCGGAAGGGTTAACGAAGTGCTTGGAGCCCTACGTGTGATGAGGGTTCATCCACTCCTGGGTGCGGGGCTAGGAAGTACACTGACCTTCCTGAGTCCTGGCGGGGCGACGACGGTGACCATGCATCCGGTGGACGTGGGGTTCGCATACGTGCTCTCAAAGCTCGGACTCCTGGGTCTTGTCAGCTTCTACGGACTAGTTGTCTCGGTGCTCTGGCACTCAGGTTGGCCCGAACCTGATCTGCTGCACGTCGCCGCTTTCACCCTTTTCGTCTTCTGCGTTGCGTTCATGTTCAGCCATCCGGATATGCTTCAGTTCATTGTGGCCGGGTTCGCTGGGATGGTCTGCGGCCTGCTCCACCGGGCCGGGAGCTTCAAGGGGAGGGAAGGAGGTCTGGCTCCTCGTGGCAGACCGTGCCTTCGTACGCCCCCACCGAATTTGCGCGCCGCCACACACCCCCCGTCATCTATCGGACAGAAACCATGGTAGTCGGGACGGCGCCGTGCCCGGGCCTGCCAAGAGAAATTGTGACATGCAGACTCTGCTTCAGCAGCCGGTCACAGCCTTTCCTAGTCGGGCGGAGCTTTACGGTGGTTCGATGCGCAGACTGCGGGCTGTACTACGTTAATCCTCAGCCCAGCGTAGAGGAGTTGTTCCAAATCTACCGGTCCTACGACTCCGGCGAACAGTGGCGGAGCGGTGAGGAGCACTTTAACAGGTCGGTTTGCCGGGCAATTGTACGGTTTCGGAAGTCCGGCCGCGCGCTCGACATCGGGAGTGGCTCTGGCGACTTCCTGCGTACCATGCGCGAAGCTGGCTTCTCCGTTTACGGCGTAGAGCCGTCGGAGAGCGGAAGTTCCTACGCACGAGGTCACCATGGCATAGAAGTGTTCCAAGGCACGGTTGAGCAGTTTCTTGCATCACGGCCATACGGCCCTTTCGATGTGATCAGCATGATGAATGTTTTGGAACATTTGAAGGACCCGGCATGGGCCCTACGAGAGTTTCGCGCGATGATGAGCGAGGATGGGGTGCTTGCGGTCGTCGTTCCCGATGCGCGGCTACACGTCCTCATTGGCGAGATTCGAAAGCGTATCGGAGCGTCCGACCCATACTGGATGAATGCCCGCCGGCACCCTCTCGTCGCGTTCGATCCCCCTAAACATCTGTGTTCTTTCGAGCCCCGCACGATTCAGCGATTGATCGAAGGGTGCGGCTTCCAGGTGCTCGATATCCGTAATGCGCCGGTTGTCTTCAATGCCGACCGCTGGAAAAACGTGGCGAAAGTGGTGCTACGTGCTTCTTCGGAAATTCTTTACCGCCTGACGATTCATCGACAGGTCATGGGCTACTCGACCCTGGTCCTGGCTCGGAGGGCAGGCCAGGCAACTCAGCTCGACCCGGCACAGTAAGTAATATCAGGTCGCAGCTGGGCTCGGACACATGGACGGGACAGAAATTATCTTCTGGGTCGCAGTGGCAACGGTGTTCTACACCTATGCGGGATACCCGCTGCTGGTCGCGGCGGCGGCGTGGCTGAAGCAGGGCGCGCCGGACCCGCCTTTCCTCGACGACGGCGAGATGCCGACGGTGACGCTGCTGATTCCGGCGCACAACGAGGAGCGCTGGATCGGCCGCAAAATCGAGAACACGCTAAGGCTCGGCTATCCGCGGGATAGAATGGAAATCGTGGTAGCGTCGGACGGCTCGACGGACAAGACCGTCGAGATAGCGAGCGGGTATTCGTCTAGAGGAATTGCGGTGATTCCCACGCCTAGCCGAAGGGGCAAGATCGCCATCGTCAACCAGGTCACCCCAAGCCTGAGAGGCGAGATCGTGCTGATAAGCGATGTCACCGCCATGCTCGAGCCCGATTCGCTGCGTTTGCTCGCGCGGCATTTCCGGGATCCTGGCGTTGGCTGCGTGGCCGGGGACAGGCTGTCGGTGGAAACCGAGTCTCGTGCCACGGAGGGGGAGGGATTTTACTGGCGGTACGAAGGATGGCTCAAGCGCTCCGAGAGCCGGTACTTCTCGTGCCTCGGCGGCTACGGTCAGATTCTGGCTATTCGGCGCGACCTGCTGACTCAGTTTCTCCCGCTGATCAGCGACGACTTTTACAGCCCGATGAAAATCCTGATTGAGACCGGGGCGCGCACCGTTTTCGAGCCGCAGGCCATAGCCAGGATTCCGGCCGCCTCGACGCTGCTCCAGGAATTCAAGCGGAAGTCAAGAACGCACGCGGTGCTGCTGATGGAGCTCCCCTCGCTCAAGAAAGGGCTGAACCCCTCCAAGAGCGGCGTTTGGTGGCAGTTCTGGTCGCACCACATCCTTCGGCTTTTCGTCCCCTGGGCCATGGCCGCGGCCTTCGTCTCGTCCGCGCTCCTGTGGAACGCAGGTTTTATCTATCGGGCGGCGCTCTGCGCCCAGGCAGCCTTCTACGCCTTGGCCGCGATGGGGTACCTCCTCGTCAAGCGCGGCACCAGCTGGAAGCCTGCCTACTTTTGCTTTTACTTCGTCCTCGCCAACGCCGCCTTGGCTCACGCTTGGCTTCGGTGGCTGCGGTGGCTTCGGCAAGGCAGGCTGACCCTTTGGGAGAGGACTGATCGGACGTTGCCTCAAGCTGCACCAGCGAACGGAACGCAAAAGCGCGGACCCGGCTAGCAGCATGCGATGAACACAATAAAGGAGACAGCGTGGCGAAAACAGTCGTGATTACCGGTGCGGCTGGGTTTATCGGCAGTAACCTGAGCAAGCACCTTTCCGGCAAGGGCTGTACGGTTGTCGCGATTGACAATCTCTCCTCGGGCACTCGAGAAAACCTGGACCCGAGAGCGGATTTCCATTTTCTGGACATACGGGACGAGGGGATCGGACCTTTTTTTGACGGCGCCGACGCGGTATTTCATCTCGCGGCAAAGACTTCCCTTCCCGACTGCATGAATCATCCACAGGAAGCGGCCAGGGTGAATGTTGAAGGCACTGTAAACGTGCTCGAGGCGGCTCGAAGGGCAGGGGTCCCACGGTTCGTGTACGCGGATACTTCAGCCGAGTATGAGGGAGTTCACACCTTCCCCACGCCGGAGGACGTGCTCAGACCGGTCAGCCCCTACGCTGCGAGCAAGCATGGAGGCGCGGCTTTCTGCGAGAGCTATCGTGAGTTGTACGGTATGAACGTGACAGCCGTCCGTTATTTCAATGTCTATGGGCCTGCACAGGACTGGCGGCGCGTTGTACCACCTGTCATGAGCGCGTTCATCATCCGAATGCTCTATGGGGAACGGCCTGTGATCTTTGGGACCGGGGAAAAGCGCCGGGACTTCATCTATGTGGACGACGTAAACGACTTCCACGTAAGGATCCTTGAAGACCCCGCCGCAGCAGGGAGGGTTTTCAACGTAGGAACCGGCATTAACTATTCAGTGAATGAGATTTACGAATTGGTGGAAGGCATTTTGCAGACGGGTCTGAAACCAATTTACAAACCCGATCAACCTGGCGAGGCCCAAATCACTCTCGCCGACATAACCGAATCGAGGAAACTTGGTTGGGAACCCAAGATTGCGATACGCGAGGGCTTGGAGCGTACGATTCATTACATTCGTGAGAGGGTGCTAACGGCAAGTGGCGTGGAACGTCTTCTCGACAGAGAGAGCGACATCTCCGCCAGTGCAGATAGTGGTAAATAAGGGCTGGTGAAGATTTTCACCGCAAGGACAGCCTTAGGTATCGCGTCGCCGGCGCCCTGCGGGTGCGTTGGTCGAGAGCCTGGGCCTCCGTGGGCCACCGTGACGAATCTCCAATGAACTCAAAACTAACGGAAACCGCGGTAATGAGAGACCGGGAAGTCGCGGGGGCGTTCTCAGTTCCGGCGAAAACGCGCGGTGCGCGATTGTCCCGGTTATTGAAGAGCAGGACGGTCACCCGCGCAACATCATTGGTCGGCGACGCTGTGGCGATCGTGGCCGCTCACATTACGTCGAAAGCGCTTGCGACATGGCTGTTTCACGTCCCGGCCGCCGCGCTGAATCCGCGCAATTACGCCGCGTTCTATCTGCCATTCCTGCTGGGCGTGCTTTTCGTTTTCGAGAGAAATCAAAGACCCGAGCTGCGGCGGCCGGAAAAAGAGCTGGAACTTGCGGTAAAAGGCGTATCGTTCGGATTCGTCCTGCTCGTTTGCGCCAACTTCGTCGTGTTCAAGACCGGTTTTTCGCGTTACATGATTGTGATTTGGTATGTGCTGACGCTGATGCTGCTGCTCGCTGTGCGCTACGGGCTTCGGATCACTTATGGGGCTCTGTGGCGCAGAGGGATCGGGCAGAAAAGGACATTGCTCGTCGGGTCCGCGGAAAAGCTTTTCGAGCTGCAAACCCTGCTGACGATTCAGCGGTATCGCGGGTATGAAATATTGGGAATCGTTCCCGCGGGCGGCGATGCGCCCGAGAGTTTCGAAAGCCGGGCGCTGCCGATTCTGGGTACGCTCGAAAGCTGGCACGAAACCGCGCAAGAACAAGGGGCGGAACAGGTGATCGTCGCGCTGGACCGGACCACTCCGGAAGCCCATGGCCTGGTTTCCGATATACTGAAGCGCTGCATGGCGGACGGTGTGGACGTGCAGGTGTATTCCGATCTTTTCGCGTCGCGAGAATTCAATTACGAGCTCGACGAATTTTCGGGCTTTTTCCGGTTTTTCGCCGCGCCGCGATGGTCGAGGCGTATCCAAGATCGGA
>JAKAWN010000166.1 GCA_021827245.1 Acidobacteriota bacterium
TCATTGAAGACATCCGCCCGCAGGCGCCGGTCCATCTGCTGGTCATGCCTCGAAAGCACCTGCCCTCGCTGAAAGAAGTTGAGAGCAGCGATGAAGCTTTGCTGGGACACCTTTTCACCGTGGTCGCGCAAATGGCTCGCGAACGCCAGCTTGAGACCCGGGGCTACCGGACCGTTGTCAACAACGGACCATGGGCCGGGCAAACCGTCTATCACCTGCACCTGCACGTCCTCGGCGGACGTGTTTTTCACTGGCCCCCGGGATAGATTTTTCCGGAATCCAGCCGGCTAGAGTGTCGCCAAGAGTGCCGCCAGCAGTGCTGCGCGTCGCGGAAGCTCACCGATGATCACATGCTCGTGAAGTGCGTGAGGACCGTCACCCACGCCACCCAGACCATCCAATGTGGGGATTCCGATGGCGGCGGAAAAATTCCCGTCCGACCCGCCGCCTGACGCCGCCTCGGTGATTTCAAAGCCAAGCTCTTTCGCCAGGGCGCGAGCCTTTGTGAAAAGACCCGCCGCCATCGCTGGCTCCATCGGAGGTCGGTTGACCCCGCCCTCTATCTTCAATCGCGCGTCCGGATGAACAGGTCTCAGTCCAAGGATTTTCCCTTCGATCCATTCCTGATCATCCCGCTGCAGGATGCGGACATCCACCGTAGCGCGAGCATGCTCCGGTACAACATTCGGCCGCGTGCCGCCTTCGATAATACCGACATTGAGAGAGAGACCTCGGCGCTGCGCCGCCAACCTCTCAATCCGGAGAATCTGCCGCGCCATCTCGGCAATTGCATTGATCCCCGCGCCGGGATTGATTCCCGCGTGCGCGGAGCGGCCATGAACCGTGAGGCGAAACTCTCCCACACCCTTGCGGGCCGTCTTCAGTGCGCCGCCCTCCGCCGCTGGTTCGAGTACCAAAACGGCCCTGGCGGCCTTAGCCTCTCTTTCGATTTCACGCCGAAACGATTTGCTTCCTGTTTCCTCCTCCGGGTTCAGGAATAAGCGGACCGGGCTCGAAGGCTTGACCCCAAGGACCTGAAGCGCACGAATCGCCGCAAGGCCCAGCACAATGCCCGACTTCATGTCCAGAACTCCGGGGCCGTAGGCGCGCCCACCACGAATCCGAAAAGGCATGCGTGCGATCGTCCCTTTGGGCCAGACCGTGTCGTGATGGCCGATCAGAAGAATGGGTTTTTGCAGACCGGATGACTCGCGCTTTAAGGTGCCGCGGCGGGGAGTGGAGGTACACAACCCTCCCCAGAACTCCGCTACCAGGCCGGCGCCTGTGACCGGATTTTCAAGCACGGTGACTTTGCCGTGCTGGCGGCGGAACTCGCGTGCAAGAAAGCGAGCAAGACGGTCGATATCAGCCCGTGAATAGGTGGGAGACTCGATCTCCACGGCCTCGCGGAGAACCTTCATCGTGTTGGGCAGGTCATTTTGACAGTAAGCAAGAAGCCTGCGAAATTCCACTGTTGTCCTTTCGATCTCGGACGGGGAGTCAGCACGGCAACGGAGAGAAGCGTCCGGGCCGTGACAGCAAACAGCGTTTCATTTTATCCTAGCTATATCGGTGTGAGCGAACGTTGCCGAATTGGAGCGGTGTTACAGTCTGCTGAGGTCACTGTTTGAACAAGATCGCACTGGCGCTGGTGGTTCATGCGCACCAACCCGTCGGCAACTTCGATCATGTTTTCGAAGAAGCCTACCAGAAGGCCTACAGACCGTTCATCCGCACACTTCTACGCCATCCTCGTATCCGGATAGGACTGCATTTTTCCGGATGCCTGCTGGAATGGATCGAAAAACATCATCCCGAGTTTTTCGAAGAGCTCAAAGAGCTGGTCGGTCGCGGCCAAACCGAATTGATGGGTGGAGGATTTTTCGAACCAGTTCTTTCATCCATTCCCGACCTCGACAAAGCGTCGCAGATTTCCAGACTCGGCGACTATCTCGAAAGCCATTTTGGAGTGCGCCCGCAGGGTGCTTGGCTGGCCGAACGCGTCTGGCGGCCGGACCTGGTGCGACCCCTGGGGGAAGCGTGCGTCAGATACGTCATCCTGGATGACAATCACTTTATCGCTGCCGGTGTTGACTCCGCGGACCTGCACGGAACTTACGTCACCGAGGATCTTGGCGTTCAGCTTCATCTCGTCCCCAGCTTGAAAAGACTGCGATACACGATTCCTTTTCATGATCTCGAGGACACTTTCGATCTGCTCCAGCAGGGAATCGGGCATCCCAATGTTCTGTTTGCGGCCGGCGATGATGCAGAAAAGTTTGGAATCTGGCCGGGCACACACGATCTTTGCTACACGCGAGGTTGGCTGGAACGATTTTTCGAGGCCATCGAAAATGCCGATGACTGGCTGGAAACCACCACGATCTCAACTTTCATGACCAAACATAAACCGCTCGGAAGAGTTTACCTGCCTACGGCCTCCTACCCCGAAATGATGGAATGGGCGCTGCCCACGCGAGCCTGCGAGGAATTCAAGCAGTGCCTTGAAGAAACTGAGCAGATGGCCTCGGGCGAACGCTTCCGAAAATTCCTGCTGGGCGGGACATGGCAGGGATTTCTTGGGAAGTACCCGGAATCAAATCAGATTCACAAGCTGATGCTGGTGATCAGCCATCGCTTTCACCAGGTTGAAGCAGAACTTTCCGTCGGCAGCGCAGGCCGCAACCTGCTCAAAGAAGCCCAGACTCACCTGTTGTCCGCGCAATGCAATGATAGCTACTGGCACGGGCTATTCGGCGGATTGTACTCGCCGCACCTGCGCAGCGCGGTGCTGCAGAATTTGATCCATGCCGAAACGCTGCTGGATCAACTGAATGCTGAGGGCCAACAGACTGGCGTTCGAGTATCGCAATCTGATGTCGACGCGGACAGCGAGCAGGAAATCGTGTTTTCACATCCCATGGTCGGCATGATCCTGAAACCGTCGGATGGAGGTAGCGTTTCAAGCCTGCGCTTCAAACCCGCCGCAACGGAACTCATCAATTCCTTGATGCGGCGGCCCGAGATCTATCACGGCCAGATCCGCTCGGCCGTCGAAAGCCAGCAGGAACAATTTCCCGATGGAACAACTCCTCTCGCAGAACTTCTGCGTTATGACCGTTACATGCGCCACTGTTTCCGGACCTATCTTTTTTCACCCTCGAAACAATGGAAAGATTTCGAGCAGCTCGATTTGCAGGAAGAATGGAAGCTGGCTGGGGGAAACTGGCAAGTAACAACGGGTCCGTCCGCAAACCCGGTCGAGCTTTCGCAGCAGGCAAGATATGAGCACGAGGGGGTCTGGTTAAACATTGAAGCGCGCAAAGTTGTGTTCGCGAGATTCACCGAGGCCGGGGTGCATGTCGAATGCCGGTCGCTGATTTCAAGCGACCAGGCCCATGGCGTGCCGCTATCGCTTGGAGTTGAGGTGGTGTTTAATCTTCTGGCGCCCAACGCTCCTGACCGCTATTTCCTGGCTGTCGGCGAACAGCATCCTCTCGAATTCGCCGGCGAGATCCGCGCCGCGCGGCTGGAGCTGGTGGACGAGTGGCAGCAGGTGAGGCTGGTCCTCGAGGCACGGCCCGAATGCCGCTGGTGGATTGTGCCAATCAAGACCGTGTCGCAATCGGAGGCAGGCTTTGAGACCGTTTACCAGGGCTCGGCGATTCTGGCTGTGTGGGAAGTCAACGCGTCGTTGATGCCGGAAAGCCGATGGCTGGGGATTGAGGTCAGTCGAACGTGATGGAAACTGGTTTTTCGATCAACTCTGCCCGGCGGCGCCGCTTGAATTCCTCCAGCACGTCTGTTAAATTCAGAAATATCTTTAATTTGGAGTGATCGAATGGCTGTCAGCCAGGAATTGCTTGATATTTTAGTCTGTCCGATCTGCAAAACTCCCGTTACGCTTACGCCGGACGGCCAGGGGCTGAAGTGTGGCCAGTGCCGGCGCGTCTACCCTATCCAAGACGACATTCCGGTGATGCTTGTGGACGAAGCCAGGATTGACCCGGAATAAGGGGGCGTTCACCGGGCGCGCGCGAGATTCAGAACTTCATCCAGAGCTTCCTGCACTTCTTCGATTTGAATCTCCTTCATGCAAATGTTGTCCTTGCATGTTTTCATTCCAGGTGTTCCGTAACACGGGGCACAGGCTACGCGATGGTACAGGATGCGCGGAGGATTGCTTGGCGAGAGGGGAGCCGTCTGTTCGAATATTCCCGGTCCCCACAACGTCACCAGCGGCGTCCCCAGCGCCGCCGCCATATGTGCGGGTCCTGAATCAACCGTCAGGTAGGCGTTCAGGCGGTGAATGAGTGCGGCAAGCTCGGACAAGGAAAGCTGACCCGACAGGTCCACGCAGGGAACCCCTGCGGTCTTTGAAATATAGCGAACGAGCGGACGGTCTCCTGCGGAGCCGGTCAGCAGGACGCCTGCCCCGCGCTCCTCTACCAGCCACCGAATCACCCGGGCAAATCTATCGGGCGGCCAGCTTCGCAGCCGGGTCTGGCCGGGGGTCCGGGTGCGGCCACCCCAGCCCGCGTGAACACCAATCAGGCAATCGTCACTCCGTACGCCCGCTATTTCCAGCCGCCGGGCTATGATCTCCTTCGTCTCGGGCTCATAGTTCAGTTCCATATGCAGGCCATCGGGCCGGAGACCAAGCGGACGGGCCGCCAGCAGGTGGTTCTCAATCGAGTGTTTTCCCGGATCGAAACGCGCAGGCTCAAATCCCTGCCCGTGGTCGTCGCTGCTGTACGCAATGATCCTTCGGGCACCTCCCTTGCGCGCCAGATCAATAAAGCTCGGATGGCTTTCAAGCACCACGGCCCAATCGAGATCCAAATCCCGGAGGGCACGGTGGATACGCGATTTCTCCGAACTCAGCCAGGCTGGCAGATGGCGGTACGCGACCGGGATCAACTGATCCAGGTGAGGGTTGTGCCGAAGCAGCTCGAAGGCGGTCGCGGAACAGATGAAGACCAGGTGGCACTGCGGAAAATTCCGGCGCACGGCGCGCACCAGCGGCGTGGCCATCAGCGTATCGCCGATAGCTCCCGCGCGAACGATCAGGATCCGCGGCCTTCCCGGCGGACTTCCGCCTGCCGGATACGCTTTCCGATCAGAATCCGAACGAGCCACGTTTTCTCCGCGGTTGGATCCTTTAGCTTCACTACTCCCTGTTTAAGGTAGAATAGCGTTTGCTGTGCGTCAACTTGCGGCAGGCGCTCGGTACCCAAATCACCTTGTAGAGATCAATGGGCAGGCTGCATTTCTCCCGGACCGGGGGGAACAAACACACCGGGTTTCCAGGTATCATGACGGCAAAAAGAATCCAGAATGAATTGGCAAAAACCCTAAGCAAATTCGGCAACCAGACCGTGGGCGTGCTGGGTGATTTCATGCTGGACGAACTTCTTCGCGGGGAGGCCACGCGAATTTCGCCAGAGGCTCCCGTTCCGGTTGTTCTGATGGATGGCCATCCGGAGCCGCAGCGTTTTCCCGGCGGGGCCGGCAACGTGGCCATCAATATTCGCGCCCTGGGCGGGCGTTCCATTCCTTTCGGGGCAATCGGGGCGGACGAGAGCGGTGACCGGCTGTGCCAGGAACTGAAGGCGCGTGGGGTACCATGCGGCACGCTGGTCCGGGAGCAGGACCGCATCACGCCACGCAAACTTCGGATTGTGGCGCATCAGCACCAGCTTTTGCGGCTGGATTTTGAAAAGCCTGCGCCGATCTCCGCAAAAACCTCCGCCGCGATGAGCCGCCGCTTCTCTCGATGGGCTCACAAATTGAACGCGTTGATCATCTCCGACTATCGCAAGGGGTCGGTGGAGGCTGAGCTGTGCAGGCAGGTTCTATCCGTCGCGCGGCAGCGGCGAATGCCGGTGTTCGTCGATCCCAAACCCGAACATCCTGAAATTTGCCGGCATGCCACCGCCGTCACCCCGAATCTCCACGAAGCTGAGTTGATGGCCGGGCATTCCATGCGCGACCGTGCCAGCCTGGAAGCGGGCGGCCGCCGGCTGCTTGCCGAACTTGATTGCGCCTATCTCCTGATCACACGGGGCGCGGAGGGTATGACGCTCTTTGATAAGAGTGGCGCCATCTGCGAAATTCGAAGCGAGGCACGGCCTGTCTATGACGTCACTGGCGCGGGAGATACGGTGCTGGCGGTTCTTGCCCTGGCATACAGCTCTGGAGCGGAAATGGCTGACGCCGCCAGGCTCGCCAACATCGCTGCCGGACGTGTGGTTTTGAAGTTTGGAACGGCAGAAATCAATCCTCAGGAACTCTTGAACGCCATCGCGACGAGTGCCTCGGAAGCTGGGGTTCGCGGCTAGAAAGGCGAATAAGCTAGCCCTTTTGTCTTGCGATCAACCACCAGGGCGAGCGCCGGCGTCTGGTTGTTTATGGTGACCGTGACAATAACGATGGCGCTTCCTTTGGATGTGGCGCTGTCAATCCTGTACTCGCGAATCTTTCCGTAGTCACCCCGGGGCCCCCAGTCGTGCAGGAAGTCGTCGTAGCTGTAGTCGGGAGCTGGCTGCCAGAGCTTGTAAGCCTCCTCGTAATTACCCGCCTTGAGCTCGGCGAGAAAGTGCTCCACGGCGCGCTCCTCCGGCAGGTTGTGAAGCGCGTAGTATCCAATTATTCCACCGACGACAATAATGATGACCAGCAAGGGCCAATACTTGCGAATTCCAGTTTTCTGCTTGGGGGGTTCAGAATCAAAGATCATCGCTGTCTCCACCTGTCCCGCAAATTACTCGCTGAGACCCAATTCTGCTTGTGACCGGTTGCCGCGATTCCATTATAAAAGCTCTCACATTGTTTTCGATGCTGAAAAGCCTCCAGACTGGCTATGGTTGCGCGCGGAATTGAAGGCCGCCCTCTGCCGGAATTATTGGGCGGTCCATCCCCCGTCCACCAGGATGTCGGTACCGGTGATAAATCCTGCCGCATCAGAGCAGAGAAATACAGCCAGAGGCCCGATCTCTTCCAGTTTGCCCCACCGGCCGAGGGGGACCTTTGAGACGAATTCGGCATTGCGGACCGGGTCCTGGGTCAGGACGGTATTCATCTCCGTGGCAAAAGGGCCGGGACTGATGCCGTTGACAGTGATGCCGTGAGGAGCCAGCTCCAGCGCAAGGGCCTTGGTCATCCCCAGCAGGCCAGCCTTGCTGGCGCAATAGGCCGTGCGATGTGGCAGCGCGACGTGCGCCATGGTAGACGCAATGTTGATGATGCGCCCGAATTTCTTCTCGATCATGCCCGGCACAAAGGCGCGCGAGCAGAGAAACGCACTGTCCAGGTTTGTCTGCATCACGTAACGCCACTCTTCCAATGTGAACTCGTGGAGCGGTTTTCGCAGATTGATGCCGGCATTGTTGATGAGAATGCCGGGAGCGCCGGCCTCGGCGCGAACCTGCTCGGCCAGCCGGCTGACTTCAGCTTCCTCGCGGACGTCAGTCACAACAGCGTGAGCTTTGCCGCCGCGGTCCTCAATCTCCGCCTTCACCTTTTGCAGCAATTCCCGGCTGCGGGCAACCAGGACGACTGTGGCCCCCGCCAGCGCCAGCGCCACAGCCATCTGCTTCCCCAGTCCCTTGCTTGCACCGGTAATCACGGCCACTCGGCCGTCCAATGAATGATCTGCCATCGTGTTCTCCTCCGAAAAAACTATCACAGCCTTGTTGGCCACGTCTGGGGTTTTTTTCACGAGGATGCAGGCATCAGGTCTGTTCGGCGCAAACGCAACGGATCTCCGACTCCAGCGATCATAGTTCGCCGCTATAGCGTGCGGCGAAAGAGAAGGGTGGCGCCGGTCATCATGATGATGGTGAAGACGGTGAGGAAGAGCAAATCGCCGCCGATGGCCGCGAAGCCGGTGTTCTTAAGGAAGAGGGATTTGAACGCGCTGACCGCGTAGGTGAACGGATCGACGACGGTGATGGCCCTCATCCAGGGTGGAAAGGCGTTGATGGGATAGACGGCGCCGCTGGGGAAGAAGAGCAGGGTGTTGAGCACGCCAAAGATGGCGCGCGGAACCAGCGGGTCGCTGATGCGCACCATCATCAGGAACATCATGCTGATGAGGGCCATCGAGCTGACCACGATCACCACGATCAGGCGAACCAGGCGGGCCAGGGCAAGGGGATGGGGAATTCCTGCCAGCAGCGCTCCCAGGGTGCTCAGGACCAGGCCGGCCAGGATGGCCTTGCTGGCGCCAGAAAGCGTGAAGCCCACAATCAGCTCAAACTTGGAGATGGGCGTAACCAGGTAGCCTTCATGCAGGCCGCGGGCCTTGTCGTCAATAAAGATGATGCCGCCGCCGATCATGGCGGAAACGAAGATGGCCAGCACCACCGATCCCGACAGGAGGTACTGGATGTAGGGAACGTAAGGGTAAAGCTCCACCACCTGGAGCTGGACTCCCGTGGGCACGCGCGGCTGAACTTTGGGCTGGTTGAACGCACTGACCAGCTCAGTGAACACGCCCCCGAGCGCGCTGGTCACAAAATTATCCGTGTTGTCTTCAACCAGGGCAATCTTGGGATCGTGCTGCTCCAGGACATCGCGCGAAAAGTTCGGAGGAATTTCCACTACCGCGTTAATACGGCCCTCTTTCAAATCGCTGAGCGCGCGGTGGGAATTGTTGTAATCGACGGTCGTGAAGGTCCGTGCGTTGGCGGCGATGGCTCCGAACATCTCTTCCATCTTGACCGTCTGCAGGCCGTGGTCCTGATTGACCACGCCGACTTTCAGGTTTTTGATTTTTCCGCCAAAGGCGTAGCCCAGCACCACCAACTGCACCAAAGGAAAAATCAGGGACGCCATCATCAGCGCAGGGCTGCGGAAGAATTTCAGCAGGTCGCGTTGGATAATGGCTGCGATGCGATTCATATTTACCCTGGGCCGACGGCTCGGGGCCTCGGCCGGAAGCTCCGTTATCGCGGCGGCATCAGGCTGGTTTCGTAGGACTTGTCCTGCAACTCGTCGCGCAATTGCCTGCCCGTGTAATGCATAAAGACGTCATCGAGCGTGGTGCTTTGCACCGCAAGCGACGACACTTCAATGCCCGCGCGCCGCGCCGCCTCCACCAGCTCAATCGTAGTCCGGGGACCGTTTTGGGAGGCAATGCGATAAATATGGTCGTGCGCGATGACACTTGCCACATCAGAAAGGCCCTTTAGCGTTTCCAGCCAGCCCTCCGGCGTGGCGGAAAAGCTCACTTCCAGAAAACTCGCCGCAGGAATCGACGCCTTCAGCTTCATCGGCGAATCGAGCGCCACCAGCTTTCCGTGATCCAGAATCGCGATGCGGTCGCACAGGCGGTCGGCTTCATCCATGTAGTGAGTGGTCAGCAGGACCGTCAGGTTGCGCTGCTTCTTGATGTTGACCAGCATCTCCCAGACGGCGACCCGCGAGGTGGGGTCCAGGCCCGTGGTCGGTTCATCCAGGAAAAAGATCTTGGGCTCATGGACCAATCCGCGCGCAATTTCAAGCCGGCGCCGCATGCCGCCGGAAAGGTTTTTCACCGGATGCTTGGCCCACTTTTCCAGTTCAACCGCTTGCAGCAGTTCGGCGATGGTCTGCGCACGGCGGCTGCGCGGCACGCCGTAAAGTCTGGCAAAAATGCCCATGTTTTCCTCGGCGCTCAGATCGAGGTCTGAGGTCATGGCCTGCGGAATCACGCCGATGCAGTGCCGCACCTCGTTCTGCTTGTGGACCACGTCAAAACCGTTCACCAGAGCCACGCCCTCGGTCGGCGGAATCAGGGTGGTCAGCATGCGGATCAGGGTGGATTTGCCGGCGCCGTTCGGACCCAGCAGACCGAAGATCTCACCCTCTTCCACGCGGAAGGAGATAGCATCAACGGCCGTAAAGCCGTTGAAGCGCTTGGTCAGATTTTCGACCTCAATGGCCGCCATCAGATATTTCCCCGAAATCTAGTGCCTTTCATCGATGGGCACCGTGACGTATGCGGTGAGCCCGGGCGCCAGCCGGCGGTCCTTGTTATCCACGTGCAAGCGAATCTGAAATGTTTTGATGTCTCGCTTGGTGCGGCTGACGTCGCGCTGTGTGGCGTACTCGGCATCGACGCCGCGAAAATAGACGGTCCCGGTTTGCTCCAAGCCGCCCGGGAAGCGGATCGGCAGCTTCTCGCCGATGCGGATCTGGTCGATGTAAGTCTCCGGCACATCCGCCCGAACCCAGAGCTTGTTCGGATCGTACATCACCAGGATGGGCTGGGCGGGATTCACTACCTCGCCGGTGAGCGCCGCCCGCAGGGTGACCAGGCCGTTGATGGGTGAGCGGATTTCCGTGTAGCCCAGGCGGGCCTGGGCGGCCAGGTCCTGCGCGCGCGCAGCGGCGAATTGGTGGCGATAGGACGTAACCTCGTGCTCGCGGACGGCGATCTGCTCGGCGTTGGAGCGCGCCAGCGCCAGTGCGGCGCGGGCCGCCTGGACCTGCTTTTCAAGAGCCTCGACGTTCGCCTCTGCCGTCCGCAGGTTGGTCCGGGCCTGATCCTCGGCCTGTTGAGAACTAATCTTCTCTTCAAACAGGCGGTCGGTGCGACGGAAGTTCACCCGCGCCAGCGCAAGATTGGCCTGCGCCTGCTTCAACTGAGCTTCTGTTGCGGAGACGTTGGCCGCTGCCTGATGAATCTGATCGCGCGTCTGCAACTCCTGATATCGCAGCGTCGCCTGCGCCACCGCAACCTGGGCGTTCGCGCTTCTCATCGTGTAAGCGTAGTAAGACTGGTCCGCCTGCAACTCCTTGGGGACAATCGTGGCCAGCAATTGCCCTCTGGTCACATAGTCGCCTTCGCGAACCAGGACCTGCTGGAGCTGGCCGGCAATCTGCGAGCTGACGGTGACTTCGTCCGTGTCCACGACTCCGGTCAGCCTCAAGCCCCCAGAGGGCGGGCGCGTGAATAGATATACGACAACGCTCGCCACGACCACCAGGCTCAGAATCACCAGAAAAATCTTGCGAGTCATGCGGAACTTGCCCCACTGTTTTGAAAAAGCGCCCGGCTGACGAAATTCAAAACTTCCCTTTTCCTCTTAGCCAGTTGAAGTTTTTCATAAGGATCCTTAATAATGCCAACCGCCTTCAGCATAGGCGCTGCTGCAAAATAAAAGACCGTCAGAGCTACTACCGAGAGGGCCGTTTGAGTACTGTCGGAGGAGCATAGCTCGCCGGTGCGGATACCCTGCTGGATCACCGCCTGAAACTTCCGCGCGACGGGGACGAAATACTTTTGGCGGACTCGCGTGGACGGGCGGTCGTGGGTCATCATGAACCTTTGGAACAATCGAGGGTAATCCTTGCGCGCCGCGATGAAGTCAAAGTGCATGCTGACGTAGTGCAAGATCTTGTCCTGCACGCACTCGTCGTTTGAAAGAAGAGCCAGCGCCTGGCGGGAGAACTCTTTCATGTGTTCTTCGACGACCGCCAGATACAGCGCGTCCTTGCTCTCGAAGTAATAATAGATGAGGGCCTTATTGACTCCGGCGGCTGCGGCGATGGCGTCGGTACGCGCCCCCGCCAAGCCCTGCTCGGCAAAGATGTGCTCGGCAGCGTGCAGGATGGCGGCGCGGGTCTCGGGACTTCCTGCCGCACGGCGAATTGTGAGTCGTTTGGACACTACAATTCTCTTTTAACTATCTGGTTAGTTAAATACCACGGAATCCCTTCCGCTGTCAAGAAGAGGAATGGGAAAGGCCAGGTTATTGCTTGCGCGTGGGACAAAGAAGGTGCAAGCTGTTTTGTTGCTTCGGAAGCGAATCCTTCTCTCAGGAGGGACCATGGGCAAAAGAAACAAAGTTGACCGGCGCCAGTTCTTGCAGGGCGGTTTGTTGATTCCCGCCGCAGCAGTGATGTCAGCGCGGCAGGCTGCGGCCGCGGAAGCTCCGCGTGGCGAGGCCCCCCGTAGTGCCGGCCAGGCGCGCGTCTGGGAAAAACAGGAACTGACCTTCACCGCCGCAGAATCCTATCAAAACGCCTACACGACCGTCACAATGTGGGTAGATCTGGACGGCCCCAACTTCAGCAAGCGCATTTACGGATTCTGGGATGGCGGCCAGACGTTCAAGGTGCGGCTGGTGGCGACCGCCCCCGGCGAGTGGAGATGGCGGAGCGGCTCAAAGCCGGAGGACGCCGGGCTGACAGGCAAGACGGGCGGCTTTGTGGCAACTGAATGGACGGAAGAAGAGAAGCAGGAGAACCCGCTGCGGCGGGGATTTCTGCGTCCCTCGGCCAACCGGCACGCGCTTGAAACCGCTGACGGCACGCCGTTTTTCGTTCTCGGCGACACATGGTATTCGGCCGGGACCAACCGGTTTCGATGGTACGACGATGACAAGGAGCGCCCGATTGGGCCGAAGGCGGGATTCAAAGATTACGTTCGCTTCCGCAAGGCGCAGGGCTATAACTGGGTCAACATGATCGCCGCATTTCCCAACTGGGAAACCGACGGGTTGCCCTGGCACATTGTGATGAAAGACGGAACGACGGTGCGCTCGGCTTGGCTCGAGTTCGGAACGGGCAGCGCCAAGAACATGACCAATGAAGGGGGCATGCCTTTCCTTTTTCCCGGCAAGGTACCCGGATACGAAAAAGTCTTTCCCGACGTTGACCGCATCAACCCTGACTACTTCAAATACGTGGACCGGAAGATTGACTACCTGAACTCGCAGGGCTTTATTCCGTTCATTGAAGTCTCACGGCGCGACGCCAGCGAATGCTGGAAGAAGTATTATTCCTGGCCCGATTCCTATGCCCGGTTCATCCAGTACATCTGGTCGCGCTATCAGGCCAACAACACCGTGCTCAGCCCGATTCATTTGGACATCATCAGTGAGAGCGTTTCGGTCCCTGATTTTCTCGAAGCCATTAACATGGTGTTCGACAAGTTCGGACCGCCGCCTTTCGGGACCCTTCTTTCGGCAAACGCCAATCCTTCCACGCTGGTGAACTGGGGAGAAAATTCCTGGGTGACGCTGCACCAGACCGGAAACAAGCGCGAGCATGAATATTATTGGTACATGACTGAAATTTTCCGCGAGGCACACCCGCCGCGTCCGGCACTGAACGGTGAGCCCTATTATTCCGGTTACACCGATGCCCGCGCCTTTAAGGGAGGATATAAGTACGGCGCCCCCGGCGGGACACCCAAAGACGACCAGTTTGTCCGCTCGGCCATGTACGGCAGCGTCCTGTCGGGAGGGCTCGGCGGACACGTCTACGGGGCGGAAGGCATCTGGGGAGCCGACATCGAGCCAAGCGCTCCGACCAAGATGTGGGACGCCTTCAAATGGAACTCCGCCACCCAGATGCGGCACCTGCGAACGTTTGTCTTTTCCATCGGCAAGCGCTATCAGGAATTGAAACCCGATTCGGAGCTGGTTGTTCCCAGCAAGACGCATGTTGAAAAAGGC
>JAKAWN010000167.1 GCA_021827245.1 Acidobacteriota bacterium
CTGGTCGTCGCGGGAATTCTGGCTATTGTCTACATTGAAGTGCAAAGGTTTGAGCACATGACCCGTATTTCCTCTTCGCGAACCATGCTGGCAGTTCTTCCCTTTGAAAACCTGACCGGGGATTCGGGCCAAAATTATGTCGCCGACGGCCTCAGCCAGGAAATTATCGCGGAACTGGGTCAGTGGAATCCCACAAGGCTAGGAGTTATCGCCCACACCTCATCAAAGGTCTACCAGGGAATGCGTAAGTCGATAGGCGATATTGGGCGTGAATTGGGAGTGGATTATATTGTCGAGGGCAGCGTGCGCCGCAGCGACAAGCGCTTTCGAATCACCGTGCTGCTCGTCCGGGCAAGCGATCAGGCCCAACTGTGGGCGGCGAACTATGACCGCACTATCGACAACCCGATCACCATGCAGATCGAGATCACTCGAATCGTTGTCCACGAAATTGGCAGCCGCATCGCAATTGGGCGGGCGACGAGTCTCTCAGCGCCCCTCCTGGATGAGCGGTTGCCACCCCCGATAATTCAAACTGTTTCCTTGCTGCGGAAGCTCGAACCAGAAGATTGGCGAGCGCAAGACTGACCGCCCAAACGTTACCCACCCATGCATGACCGCATCTGAACTGCCGTTCAAATCACTATGCAGGCCAATGTGACGGCGGAGTGGACCTTTAGGGATGCTCTGTCCTGGCCACGAGGTTCGTGAGGCTGCGGCATTAGGCTCGATGCAGCTTTGAACTCCGAGGTGCGCTGAGGGCGCCGGGCCGCCTTGAGCGGAATGCTGGAAATGCAAAAAGGGCACTCCTTGTTGGAGGATCTACCGATGCTGGGCTAATTTCCTAAAGCGATTAACCTGCTTAATGATCGAGAGAAGCGCGAAGGGGTATGATCTGAAAATCAATAATCGAGTTGATGAGGACGCCGCGGACGATTGTCGGCACTCCGGCCTTCTTGGCATCGGCAAGTGATGCGAAGGGTATTCGGGACAAGGTAAAGAGAAGGTTTGAGAAGTCGACGCGCCCGATCACCCACCCCAGCGAAGGCATGAAAACATAGCCGACCAGGGAACTGACAATTCTTTCCAATGCCGCGCCCTGAAAGATTCCAACGGCCAAAGAGCGGAATGATTCTTGCTCTGCCAAGGATGACGGAAATTACGGAGGGGCCGAGGTCAAAAGACCTACTGGCGATCTTTGTCTAACGCAGGGACAGCGGTCGAAGCACGCTCGTTGTGACTATTTGGCGTTGAATCGTCGGATGGGTGTCGGTAAAAGAAAATACCAAGGAAGCAGCCCACCGCCGCTGCGACCAGAAGGAAAAAGATGAAGGAGACCACCACCCCCAAGATGGTGCCGTGGACAGATTGCCAGCCAGCAATCCGGCCCATGCCGAAGGCAACAAAAGCCGATACAAACATGATCAGCGCATAGACCGGAACGCTCATTTTCCCCCGCCACGCAGCCGCGGGAATCACAACAACCAGGACCAGACAGGACAGAGAAAGCGGAAAGATCACTCCCAGATTCGCCGCCAATATCTCGAGGATGAAAAGACCTGCAAGAGAAGGGAACACCGTCATGAGCCAAGTTCCTCGAAGAAGAAAAACTTCATCATAACGTCTATGCTAAGCGCCGGCCATGCTGAAGTCAACTGCTGAGGTGTCCACCTCAAAGGCAAGAGTGTCTGTCAGAGCCGATTCAGTCCTCCTCATCCCATTGGCTTGAATTCCCTATCCAAACGCAGCCAACGGCAAATCGGCACCTCGCGGGAAGCTATTGGACGAGGGCGAACCTGCACAGCGAAAGCGGCTTGCCGAAGCATGCCTGAGCAAATTTCAGGCTCGGCCTCGCAGGGCAGGGAAGATCGCTCACAAGGGTTGAGGCCGGAACCCGCCAACAACGCTCAGACGTTCTGATTTTAGAACGACCGAAGAACACGGCCGGAAACGAGACACGGTTCTGTCAGCGCACGCGGACCGTGCTGCAAGATATCCACGGATTCCTCCGGCTCCTCAAATTTCCTGGTCTCACCAGCCGTCAGAGGATCGCCTGGAAATCGTCCATCATGCCGATGAAAACCATACGGCCCGACTCAATCCATTGTCGGGCGCTCTCTCCCCCAAGCGCTGATCGGCAGCCGCCATAACTAACTTGCCGTCGATACTTCCACCGCAAGAAAAGGCGAATTCCGAGAAAGGATAGTGTGGGGCGGTTGAACGCGTGCGCCGGAAATATTAGCGAACGCGTTCTCATCCAGAGCTTTGCACAGGTGCGTCTGATAAAATAATTGATGTGGCTCTTCAGTTTACATAATATGTTTTGCACAAGCTCCTTTTCTTTTTCCACAACGGCGTTGCCTTGATCTGCCTTCCCAATGTGAAGTCATTGGGTTCGCCAGGTGCGGGTTCGACGATGGACAATCCGCAGATTGATGCCTGTTGTTCTCCTGGATCGGATTAGTGGCCCAAGCCGAAGGTCTGCGACGAGTTAGAAGTGCGAAGCTGCGCGAGAACATACACTTTTATGTTGTTTCCAAAGTAGTTCCTGGATTTGGAAGGCTTTCTACCAGGGTTGCGGTTTCTGAAATGCTCTTTCGAACGTTTGTAGCTTGTGCTAACGTAGAGAGTTTGCCAGTGTGTAGACGTCTTAATCTTCAATGCCCCTTATCGAAACAGAAGCCATCGTTCTACGGACTCACCGGTTGGGGGAGGTTGACAAGATCGTCTCACTGATGACGCGGCAACTAGGTCGTTTACGCGCAGTTGCCAAGGGGGCCTTGAGCCGCAGAGGACGCTACGGCGCGGCCCTCGAGCCGCTAAGTTATATCCGCTTGTGGATTTATGACCGGGAAAACCGGGATCTTCAGCGCGTTGGTTCTGCTGAGATTCTGGAATCGTTCTTTGAGATGCAGAAGGACTACCGGCTGCAGCTTGCCGCGCAATACCTGGCGGAGGTGACGGAGCGCTTTCTGCCCGAGCGCGAGGTGAATGAGCGGGTCTTCCGGCTGCTGCTAGCCGTTCTGCGAGCATTCAAGCGCTTTGGTGAAGTGAATCGTCCGCTTCTGTTTTTTGATTATTGGCTGTTGCGGCTGGGCGGGTTTCTGCCCGATCTGAGCCGGTGCATGGCGTGCCAGAGGCCCTTTGCGGAGGAGGATGGTTTCTATGACCCTGTGGCAGTGGCTCTCGTATGTTCGCGCTGCCGCGGTGGCGGTTCCGTCGAGCAGGTCTCAGCCAATGCGCTCCGGCTGATCCCCGCCTTTCGCGCAGCGCGTATTGAGCAGTGGCTTGAAAAGGAGGCGGACCCCCCGGGCACACGCGAGTTGCGCCGGCTGATGGAACAGGTCATCGAGGCGCATCTTGAAAGGAAGTTGACAACGCGGGCGCTGCTGTCGGAAGAGATATAGCAATTTCAAGTTCAGAGAAACCTCCTTTTATCAGATAATTATGGCTGGTACTCAAAGTAATTTACGAAAAACAGAAGGAAGCCTGACTTTTCAGGAGATGGTAAGTCGACTGAGCGATTTCTGGGCGAGGCAGGGCGCGGTGGTGGCTCTTCCGTACGATCTGGAGGTGGGCGCAGGGACCATGTGCCCCGAGACTTTTTTCCGTGTTCTCGGGCCGGAGCCCTGGAGCGTCGCTTATGTTCAGCCGTCCCGGCGTCCGGCTGACGGCCGGTATGGGGAGAATCCTAACCGCCTTCTCAAGCACACTCAAATGCAGGTCATCCTCAAACCACCGCCGGAGGACGTACAGGATGTTTACCTGCGCAGCCTGCGGGACATCGGCATTGATTTCCACAGCCACGATATCCGGTTTGAGGAAGATAACTGGGAGGCGCCGACGCTGGGGGCGTGGGGAATTGGATGGCAGGTCATGCTGGATGGGCTTGAGATCACGCAATTCACCTACTTTCAGCAGTCCGGGGGTGTTGATCTTGACCCCATTTCGGTTGAGCTGACCTATGGACTTGAGAGAATTGCAGCCTTCCTTCAAAATGTTAATAATGTGTATGAAGTTAAATGGAATAATTCAATAACGTATAATGACTTAAGGCGTCGAGAGGAATTCGAGCTTTCGCTCTATGACTTTGAAGCTGCTTCGGCTGATTCCACGCGAGCCTTATTTGAGATCTACGAGGCTGAAGCCGCCCGTTTATTGAAGGGCTACTTTAATTCTGACAGTGGCCAAAGGCCTGGTCGATTCCCGCTGCGCAAGGTTTATGAGTTCTGCCTGAAGTGCTCCCACCTGTTCAATATCCTCGATGCGCGAGGTGCTATCAGCGTAACGGAACGGGTGGCCCTGATTGCGCGTATCCGAAAGATCGCCACTGATGTGGCTCATGTTTACCTTGAGCAATCCACACCCGTTGCAGAGGTTGAATCCGCATGACGGCTGAGCAACAACTTCAGACTGAACCACTGCTGGTTGAAGTGGGGGTTGAAGAGATCCCAGCACGTTTTGTCGCGGGAGCTGAGCGGAGTCTTGGCGAAAGGCTGTCTGAGGCTTTGCGACATCTCCGCCTGCTGCCCGCGGACGCACAACCCGTCAAGACTTATTCCACGCCACGGCGGCTGGTGGCCCGGGCGCCAGAGGTTTTGGTTCGGCAGCTCAACGAGGTTGAGGAGATTGTGGGACCTCCGGTCAAGGTCGCATTTGACACGGAAGGAAAGCCGACTCGTGCCGCAGAAAGCTTTGCAGAAAGAAACTCGACCAGCGTCAAGCGTCTCATTCAGATTGAAACGCCCAAGGGGCTTTACCTGGGCCTCCGGAAGCGTGTCCGGGGGCGGCTTGCGCGCGAGATTTTGGCGGAAGCCCTGCCGGAAATAGTTCTCGGAATCGGCTTTCCGAAAAGCATGTACTGGACGTCGAAGACGGGCCCGCGATTTATCCGCCCCATTCGGTGGCTGCTGGCCATTCTGGCGGAGGGAGAAAAGGCTCGCGTCATCCCTTTCGAGATTGCGGGGGTGGCCTCGCGCAAGTCGACTTTCGGGCATCGCGTCACTGGTCCCAAGGCTATTCCGGTTAGGAGCTTTGAGGAATTCACCACGAAGCTGCGTGAGCGCCTGGTTGAACTGGATCCCAGGGAGCGATCGGAAATCGCCCGGTCAGGAATTAAAGCGATACTTGAAGGGCGCAATCTTAGGGTTGTTCCGGATGGGGACTTGCACGAATGGATCGTCAATTCTACCGAATGGCCCCGTCCAATCCTCGGAGGGTTTCACCGGCGATTCCTGCACCTTCCCCGGGAAATCCTGGTGACAGTGATGCGCGACCATCAGAAATATTTCGCTGTGGAAGATGGCGCTGGAAGCCTGCAACCCAATTTCGTTACTGTCATGAATCTTGATGAAGATTCCACCGGGATCATTCGCGAAGGACACGAGCGAGTTTTGACCGCGCGATTTGCCGATGCGGAGTTCTTCTGGAACGCCGATCAGAGAATTCCGCTGGCCGAACGCCAGGAGATGCTGGCGAAGGTGACCTATCAGGCGGAACTGGGAAGCTATGCCGATAAGGTCGGGCGGATGGTGCACGTGGCAACGGAAATCTGCCAGGAGCTTGAGCGCAAGGGAGAACTGGATGAGGCCGGCCGCGACCATGTATTAAGGGCCATCCGTTTGTGCAAGTGCGACCTGACCACGCAGATGGTACGCGAATTCACGGAACTCCAGGGCGTTGTGGGTGGACTATACGCCCTCGTTCAAGGCGAGCCAGAGGTTGTCGCGGACACCATCTACGACCATTACAAGCCTGTCAATGCTGGTGACGAATGCCCACGGAGCAAGGTCGGCGCAATCGTGGCGCTAGTGGACAGGCTCGACAGCGTGGTGGCGGGGTTTGCGGTTGGGCTTGAGCCAACGGGATCAAGCGACCCGTTCGGGCTGCGCAGAGCAGGGAATGGCATTGTTAAAATCGCAATCGAATCTCTTGCTACTCTTGATGTGGCCAAGGCCACTGAAGGGGCTGTACAGATTGCCGGCGAGACCCTTCAGGTGCCGAAGGATGAGTCTTTGGGGCAGCGGGTGCAGAGTTTCCTCCGCGAGCGGTTGGAGTTCTATTTCCGCGACATCGCAGGGCTTCGATATGACACGGTGCGCGCTGTTCTGAGCCCGACTGTTCCGATGGGGATCAATGTCCCGGCGGCTGCACTGGCGCGCGCCCAGGCCCTTGAGCAGATTCGTGACACGGAAGATTTTGTGGCGCTTGCTTCCGCGGCCAAACGGACGCGGAATATCCTGACCAAGTCGGCTGGCATTGACCATGCGGGCAGCCGTGTTGTGGTGGAATCCGCACTTCTCAGTGAGGGCCCTGAGCGCGATTTGTTTGCCGCGTACGAAGGCTTGACGGAAAATCTGAAGGCGCTGGAAGATCGTGGCGACTACGGAGGCTCGTTCCGGGCAATGGCCCAAATCCGATCACAAGTGGATCTGTTCTTCGACAAGGTCCTGGTGATGGCGGAAGACCCGGCTGTGCGGGAAAATCGTCTCCGGCTGCTTGTTCAGTTGAACAGAGACGTCTTTACCCGCCTTGCGGAGCTTTCCGAGATTGCGGTTGAAGCGCGCAGTTCCTCCAATTCAGGCAACTGAGACCGGCAGTGCGCTGTGCCGGCGAGGCTGTTGATATGAAGTATCACTTGAGCTTTTGTCGGCGCGCCGACACGAGCGGCTCTGGCCACGAACCATCGATCCGGCTGATGATTGCACCCGCCAGCGCAACATGCAAGATTGTTAGGACCCTGAAAATTCGGCGGCCACGAGCCGCCCGCAGATTTAATCACAAGGAGATCAGAAATTATGGAAAAATTTGTCTATTTTTTCGGTGACGGCAAAGCCGATGGCCATGGAGCCCTGAAAGACGTTCTGGGCGGCAAGGGGGCGGGCTTGGCAGAAATGACCAATGCTGGGCTGCCGGTTCCACCGGGCTTCACGATTGCAACGTCAGCTTGCCGCGCATATTTCGAAGGCGGCAACTCTGTTCCGCCGGCGGTGATTGCAGAGTCCGACCGGGCCCTTGAGCGGCTCCAGGATCTTTTGCAGCAGAAATTGGGTAATTCCGAAAACCCTCTTCTCGTTTCTGTGCGGTCCGGCGCGAAGTTTTCCATGCCCGGGATGATGGATACGATCCTCAATCTTGGAATGAACGACCAGGTGGTTGAAGCAGTGGCGCGCAAGACCGGAAACCCTCGTTTTGCCTATGACAGTTACCGCCGGTTTATTCAGATGTTCGGCAACGTGGTTTTGGATATTTCGAAAGACAAGTTTGAGCACATCCTGACGGCCCAAAAGAAGAAGCGAAAGTTCACTCTCGACACTGAGCTTACGGCCGATGATTTCAGGCAGGTGATTGAAGGTTACAAGCAGGTCATCCGGAAGGCAACCGGCAAAGATTTTCCCCAGGACCCGCGCGTGCAACTGAAGATGGCTATTGAGGCTGTCTTTCGTTCCTGGAACAATCCGCGAGCCATTACCTACCGGCGCATGAACAAGATCCCCGATGGCCTTGGGACTGCCGTGAACGTTCAAACCATGGTGTTTGGCAACATGGGTGACTCCTCGGGAACCGGTGTCGGATTCACCCGAAACCCTGCGACCGGGGAAAACAAGTTTTATGGCGAGTTTCTGATGAATGCCCAGGGCGAGGACGTGGTGGCCGGGATCAGAACGCCTGTTCCCATCACGGAACTTCAAAAGATTATGCCGGAAGTCTTCGACCAGTTGCGGGCAATCACCTCGCGGTTGGAACATCACTACAAGGATGTGCAAGATTTCGAGTTTACCATTCAGGAAGGCAAGCTCTACATGCTGCAGACCCGTACCGGAAAGCGGACGGGGAAGGCAGCGGTGAAGATTGCGGTTGACTTGGTGGAAGAAGGTATTATCACGACCACCGAAGCTCTGATGCGCGTCGAGCCTGACCAGTTGAATCAACTACTTCATCCAATACTTGATGAATCAAAGCCCTTAAAGGTGATTGCAAACGGACTTCCGGCATCGCCAGGGGCCGCGGTAGGTCGAATCGTGTTTACCGCCGAGGCGGCTGTCGAGCAGGGCAAGCATCACCCTGTGATCCTGGTCCGTGCTGAGACCGTCCCTGACGACATCCACGGAATGGAGGTCGCCGCTGGCATTCTGACGTCGCGCGGCGGCATGACGTCTCATGCCGCGGTTGTGACCCGCGGAATGGGGAAATGCTGCGTGGCGGGTTGTGGCGCCGCAGAAGTGGATGAGAAAAAGAAACAATTGCGCATTAACACCATGACTCTCAAGGAAGGGGATTGGATTTCGCTGGATGGTTCGACAGGAAGAGTGATCCTTGGCAAGACGAATACCATCTTGCCTGACCCGTCAAGCGGAGACTTTGCCACCTTTATGGGCTGGGCGGATGAAGCGCGACGGCTGGGCGTTCGTGCGAACGCAGACATCCCCCGTGATGCCCTGGCGGCGCGGCGATTTGGGGCCGAGGGCATTGGTTTGTGCCGAACGGAGCATATGTTCTTTGCCTCAGACCGGCTTCCTCACGTGCAGCGGATGATCATGGCATGCAAGGATACCCCGGATGAAAAGGAAGCTGCTCGTTACGAGAAGGAGCGGCGTGCTGCGCTGGCCAAACTTCTTCCGATGCAGAGGAAAGACTTTGTTGGCCTTTTCAAAGCGATGGATGGGTTGCCGGTTACGATTCGAACGCTCGACCCGCCTCTACACGAGTTTCTCCCCAAGCGGGAAGAGCTGATGGTCCAGATCGCCACGATTGAGGCGAAGGGTAAGAAAAGCCCTAAGCTTAGCCAGCTCAAGAAAATGCTTGCTGTAGTTGAAGGATTACATGAATTCAATCCCATGCTGGGTTTGCGTGGGTGCCGGCTTGGGATCATGTATCCGGAGATCACTGAAATGCAGGCCCGGGCGATCTTTGAAGCTGCGACCGAATGCAGGAAGCGTGGCATCGAGGCAAAACCGGAAATCATGATTCCACTGGTCGGTGACGTTCGGGAACTGGCCCTGCAAAAGGAAATCGTCAACCGCGTTGCCGAGGAAGTTTTCGCGAAGAAGGGTGTCCGCGTTGATTACCTGGTTGGAACAATGATTGAGTTGCCCGCCGCGGCGCTCTCGGCGGCAGAAATCGCAGGCGAAGCGGAGTTCTTCAGCTTCGGAACCAATGACCTGACGCAAACCACCTTCGGCCTCTCCAGAGATGACTGCGGCAAGATCATCAATTCTTACGTGAAGCAGAAGATCTGGCCGGCCGATCCTTTTGCCGTGCTTGATCCGAAGCGTGTTGGCCGTCTGCTGAAGATTGGAACCTCGGAAGGACGCAAAACCCGCGAAAAACTCAAGGTCGGGATTTGCGGCGAGCACGGCGGCGATCCAGCCTCAATCGAGGTCTGTTCCGAAGCCGGCCTGAATTATGTGAGCTGCTCTCCGTACCGGGTTCCCATCGCCAGGCTGGCGGCGGCACAGGCTGCGGTGCGTGAGGCTGAGAAGGAAGGCGCACCTGCCGAGGCATATACCACGGCGTAGAATTCCAGGGAGGCAGCCGCCTGGCGCGAATGATCTAAAGTATTACTTTAACTTCCCGTCGGAAAGCAGGTGGCAGGACCTCGTGTTTTGCGGTTCGATAATGGCGTCGGTTCCTGGGTCCGATACTTTTGGTTTGAGTCACAACTGAGATGTTCGGGCAGGAGCAGAACATGATGACCAACAATTCTATGCCTTCCTGCGGGTCTCGAATGCCCAACGGGGAAAGAAATGACGACTCCGGCCCAGGCCTATGATGATGTGATTCAGGCTTTGTGGGATCGGGATCGAATCCGCAGGTTAGCACAGGAGTTTGCCGGAATTGCGACGGCGGCCCTTGCTTCTCGCGACGACCATGTGCGCCGTCCTGGCGCGCAAGAGGTTGCGGCCAACATCTTGCGGCGTCATGTGTCCGCTTCAAATCTTGGCGCCATTGTCCGTGACATCCAGGAAGCGAGCTTACATCTCTCTCACCCGAGATATCTTGCCCACCAGGTTGCGGCTCCGATTCCAGCCGCAGCCCTGGTGGAATCGGTTGTTGCCGCACTCAACCAGAGCCTTGCGGTTTGGGAGATGTCGCCCATCGCCACCGCAATCGACCGCAACTTAATGGCAAGATTCAAGCGCCTCTTCGGCTACCCACAAGGTGCTGAAGGTTCTCTTGTTCCGGGAGGCGCCTTTGGGAATCTTACGGCGTTGCTTGCTGCCCGCGACTCGCTCGAACCTGGAGCATCCAGGAGCGGCAGGGCTCGAATCGCGGTGGTTGCGGGCGCCCAGACGCACTACACCGTATCCAGAGCGGCTGCAATATTGGGTCTGGGAAGCGATGCTGTCTTCACGGTTCCATTAGATCGGGAGTTTTGCACGGACGTTGCGCGAGTGCCGGATGCTTTTAGGGCGGCACGCCGCGCCGGCTTTCGCAAATTCATTCTAATCGGCACCGCCGGTTCCACCCCGACCGGAAGCACGGACAATCTGGTTCAGCTTCATCAAGTGGCCAGAAAGGAGCGGGCCTGGTTTCACGTCGATGCCGCCCATGGTGCGGGGCTCGCGTTCAGCAGACGTCTGCGTCGCCGCCTCAAGGGAATATCGCTCGCGGACTCGATTACGTTTGACCCGCACAAGATGATGTTTATGCCACTCAGCGCGGGTGGCGTGCTCGTACGCGACGGCTCGTGCCTCGCAGGCCCCCTCAACGAGCGTGCGCCTTATCTATTCGGGATCAAGCGTTGCTGGCCGGACATAGGCCAGATCACGATTTCGTGCTCGCAGCGCTTTGACGCACTCAAGGTCTGGGTGGTATGGCGGGCCTACGGCGCGGAGGTCTGGGACGCCCTGACAACGCATGCGTGTGACCTTGCCCGTGCCGCATATCGCTACTGTTCTCACTCAGGCGTATTGGAACCCGCGCACCGCCCGCATTCCAACATCTTTTGTTTCAAGCTTCGTAACCACGGCGGCGATGCCGCGTCCGACCGATTGCATTGGGCAATTAAGGAGGAGTTGAACGAAAGCGGCTTTGCCTACATCAGTTCTGCGGTGCTTGATGGCAGTAGAGTGCTTCGGCTGGTTGTAATGAATCCCCGAACGGCGGCGGAAGATGTATACAGCACACTCGAACGGGTTGAGGACACCGCAATGACCAGGGCGCAGAGGTCCGGTGGAACCATGCCGGTCGAAGCGCGAACTTGGGCTGCCAGCGCACGAAGCCGAGAAGTAGCGCGGTTTGCAAGAAACGTAAAGTATCGCGTGAAGACTTCGGAAAGCAGCAACCCGGAGCACAAGACCTAAAGTCCTGGTTTAACTTGTGACAGGGTACTGAGGATCTATTTGCGCCCTTCCTGCTGGCTTGCTTGTTAATGTCGGCGCGCCGACATCTTCTAAGGTTTTGCTTGAAGTTTCTGATTGAGTCTCCAGAGAGACGGTTTTTGTTTTATTGGCAATGATGTCCAGGCGTGAGAGAGCCATTCAGGTCCGGATTCGCATGAGCAGGTAAATCCCCGCCAAAGCAAAAAGCACATCCGGCGACCACGCGGCCACGACGGGGGGAAGCTGGCTCAGATTGCCCATCGCCTCAAACAGGCTTGATACGGACCAATAAATGATGGCGATGACAATGCTGAGTGCAATGCCAGCCAGCGCCCCGCGGCTTCCCGTTGAAAAGGAAAAGGGAATGGCGATCAGAGTAACGACAAAAGCGATGAGGGGATAAGAAAACTTCCGATACAGAGCCACCGAAAGCCGGACCACGTCAAATCCGCTCTGCCGGAGTCCCTGGATATACCGGCGCAACTCCATCACGCTCATTTGCTCCGAGGGCTTTACTTCCTTTTTGAAATAGGACGGGGGTTCGTCGAGTTCGTTGAAGATATGCACTGCGAACGGCTGGTAATCCGTAACCTTGCCGCCTGAGAAATCCCTTACCCATCCGTCTTCGAGCACCCACTCGCGAATATGCGGCTCCCAGAAAGCTCTGGCAGCATAGATGCGCCTCTTGAGGCGAAAAGAATTCGGGTCGATTTCAAAAACAGCGAGGTTGGCGAAGATGTTCTGATCAGGATCGAAAAAGCGGTAGTTGTATATCTTGTTGGACCTGCCGGAAATCCACTGGCGATCAGGACGGTACATAGTCTGGGCCGGCTTGCCTTTGATCTGGTTCCGCAAGGCATCCTGTTGCTGGTTGGTTTCAGGCAGATAATCGTTCCCCAACAGGAACATGCCTCCGCTGAACAATCCTGCAGCGATCAGGATTGGAATGGCGATTCTGTACAGGCTGATTCCTGCGGATTTGATGGCGGTAATCTCGTTTGACTTGCTTAGAAGTCCGAAGCTGACGAGGGTTGCCACCAGGATGCTCAGCGGGAGCATCAGGTAAATGACCTGCGGCACAAGGTACCAGTAATACTCCAGAACAACGCGGGCGGCGATCTGATGCCGGACCACATCTCCCAGAATCTGGAAGAAGTCGAAGATCATGTAAATGCCGGTGAAGGTGATCAGCAGGATGGCCAGATAAAACAGCCAGCTACGCAGCACATACAGGTCAAGAATCTGAAACAACCTGCCTCCGAATTTCCTCGGCTTTGAACCGTCAGATTCCGCGCTTTGCGTGCGCCTTCTCAGGTGGATCAGTTCAAGGCGGTGGCCGATCTTCTCAAGGCTTCCGTGAAGGAAATCCACACCTCTTCGTACACGGCTGCTCCGGCGTAACATCAGCAGCCCGGCTACGCCGAAAACAGCATTCGCCATCCACAAGCCGACGATCGGGTTCAGCCGCCCCTCTTTCGCAAAGTTCAGGCCGGACGCCATCAGCATGTAATAAATAAACACCAGGGAAATGCTCAGCATCAGGCCGAAGGCCTTGCCTCCTTTCCTCGAGATCAGGCCGATCGGCACGGCCACCAGAGCCAGCACCAGGCAGGCGACGGGCAGGGCCAGACGATAATTGATCTCCACCAGAGCAGCGCGGCTGCCGCTGGGCGTGTGCAAGTTGCTCAGAAGAGTAAGGGGAGAGAGCATGGAAGGCGAAAGGTGCGGTGAAGCAGTGGCTCCGGGTTCGGTGATAGGGATTTCCGTATTCTGAAAGGAGATGACGGAGTATTGCTGGCGATGCTTTGGGTCTAATTCGTGCGTCGCGCCGTTTTCGAGCAGAAGCATCATCTGGCCGGAATCATCCTCGTTGACAAGGCGCCCTGTTTTCGCTAACGTAACTTTCACTTCATTGCGCTGGCTGCGGTCTACGATAAAAACTCCCCGCCACCTGGCGCCTGAACTT
>JAKAWN010000168.1:0-2947 GCA_021827245.1 Acidobacteriota bacterium
TCCCGAATGCCGCGTGATGGTTATCGCCGACCGCGAGCTGGGCACGAACGACAGCCGCGGCTGGATCGCGCGGTCCCTCTCGAAACGCCTGAAACTCCCCGAACAAAGGTTCTACCAGTTTCGCCTCGCGTTTGAGAAGACCCAGGCCAAAGGCGGCTTCAAAGTCATGGAAGACGATGTGGCGGAGAAGCTTGAAGCTGACATCATCCTTCCACAATCGTCCGTCAAGCCGGAGTACAAAGGTCCGTCGAGGCTCTTGCGCTGGCTCGTTGGCAGCGCCAAGACGTTTCGCGGACCAGTTGTGCTTGGAATCCGCGAAGTCTCACGTTCACTCACCTTCGAGTCGAGCTACACCCTTGTCGAGCACGCAGGCAAGGACTCGATCGAGATGGAAGTGAAGCCATATGCCATGGAGCAGGTCGCAAAACTCCGGGCAGCGGTCGAGCAGCAGGACTTCGAAGAACTCTTCCGTTTGCTCGGCACTTCCGACTACCAGCGGGTCTATCGCGCAGGCGAAGAGCCCGAGCCTGTAGAGTCGGAATACACGAGCGTCGAGAACACCATTCTCGAAGCGGTGCTCAAGGCCGACCCGACAGGCTTCGTTTTGGGGCACCCCTGGGTCAATTCACAGCTTGCGCGCCGCTTCGCACACTGGGCATTCAAGGTGTGCACGGCGGGCGGGCTCTCGCTTCCGGCGTTCGCTCTTGCGGACGACGGATTCCTGTTCTGCCGCGAGGGCGAAGTCTATTCAGGTTCGGACTGGATGCCAAAGGAAGCGGCGAGTATGAATCTTCCATGCCGCGACCTTCTGGTTGTCCGGTACCCCATCCGAAGGAAAGACGACCTTCTGCCGTTATTCAGCCTCGGGACCGAGGAAACACTCAGGCTCCTCGTGGCGGAGTTGCGGCGGAGAGGCTCTCGAATGAGCGAGGCGGAAGCGCTTGACGAGGTAGTCCAAAAGCAACTCCGTCTCGAAGGCACCCTCACGCTTCATTCCGAGACCGCCAAGCGCAATGGCGGGGACTACGACTTCGACTGGGTTTGTGTGGTCGAGGGCGACAAGTTCCCGCGCTTCGTTCGCGACCGGTTTGGTTACACCGAACAAGCCCCGAACCAGAAAAACAAACTCAAGAAGAAACAAAGTCCGTGGTGGAACCTGCCGCAGGTGGCGCTCCAGGCGAAAGGAAATCAGATTGGAGCGATCACTGACCTCAAGACATCGTGCGTTGCGGCAGGGCGCCACGACCTGGCCGAGCAGCTGGCGCTTGAGCTGCAAGCTGCTCTCGACCAACTGAAACACGGGACCCAGCCGGACCGCGAAGTCATTCAAGCGATTCGCGCTCAGGTCCCAAAGGCGCCGTGGCTCGGTCTCAAGGACAAGGAGCGGGTGCGCGAGCTCCCGGTCCACGTCGATGTTCCTCCAACCGATGCCGTGGGCGAACTCTACAACTTCGTCCGAAAAGAGATCCAGGAATTCTTTTCGGACGAGACAGTGCGGCCTATCGAAGACTTTCGCGGGTTGATTGCCGCAGGGCACTTCACTCGCGAAATGGACTCGGAGGCCGCTCAAGTTAACCGGATCTATGCCGCGAACATCGGCATGATCCTGACGCGCATTGAAGCCTACCGGGAAGCGCTCGTGAAGGCGCAGGCGGAGCTTGAGGCGGTGAAAGACGATCCGAAAGCTCGCAAGCAGGCGATCTTCAAGCGCAACCAGGCGGCTTCCGCGCTCAACTCCTACCGGCGAGAGCGGTCACGCCAGGAAGTGAAGGCGTTGATCACTTTCGTCCAAAAATGGGCGAGCCAGAAGACGGAGAACCGCGAAGGCTGGCTGCAGGCGCTTTACAACCGAACGACCGCGGGTAAAGGCAACGGTTCGATTGTCTTCTATGCTTTCCCGCAGGAAATCGTTGACCAGATCGTCGCGCGAACCGGGGGACGTCAGGTCCGAGTCCATATTCCCGAAGCGTGCGACGGCGAGGTAAGGATTGACTCGGAAGGCCGCGTTTTCCTTATCAATCCTTGCCCTGGCCCCGACGGCCAAATCCAGGAACGCGAACTCTTCGAGGTGCAAGTGAGCCCCAAAGGCGAAGTGCTTCGCGATTTCGGTCGCAAGGGCCGGCCAGTGATCGTCGAACGAGTCCGGCCTTTCCCCATCGAGCCTGGCCGGAGCGTGGTCCAGAACGGGACGGTGGCCTTTCCCGGGACGGTACAGCGCCCCAAGGTCCAGGGGAGAAAGGCTG
The DNA here is from genome assembly GCA_021827245.1 of Acidobacteriota bacterium. The sequence continues at coordinate 2,244 of JAKAWN010000168.1, forward strand.
TCAACTAACCAAGCGTCCAGGAGGCCCCTTTACGGGGGCTTCCTGGGCGTAAGCAAGTAACCCGAAGGGAGCATCAGCATGAAGAAACACAGTTTATTGCCACTTGTGGTCCTCATGATGGCGGCGGTACCAGGATTGGCACAAAGAATCGAAATCCAGGCACCGGGTAGTCGAGCCATCATTCGCGTCGAGACCGCGCTCAACCATCTTACGGTGATCGAGCTTACCGAGCCTGTCTTGTCGGTCGCGTCCGGAAGCGAAGCTTTCCGAGTCGAGTGGCGAGAGAACAAAGTCTTCATCGAGCCTACAGAGGCCAATGTCTCGACGGACCTCTTCATCTGGACGAAATCCGGACGGCTCAACTACGAGATCGATCCAGCCGGAGAAGTTGCCCGGATGGATTTTGCCATCGATCAGCCTCAACCCCCGCGCCCAGCGAGCAAGCCTCCTGCCGCAAAAGCAGACCCGTCAAGTCGCGAAAGGGAGATGGAGGCCGCCTTGCTCGGCGCGAAGCCGGTCGAAATGAGCGCATACAAGGCAGCACAAAACCGCGTCCAATTGCTGGTCAAGGACCTCTTCGAGCGGGATGGCCGGCTCTTCATTCGCTACGCAGTGGAGAATCAGACGATCTACCCTTTTGAAATTGCGACCCCACAGGTCTTCTTGCTCGAGTCGCCGCGTAGCCCGATAAGCCTTATTTGACA
>JAKAWN010000168.1:2957-13286 GCA_021827245.1 Acidobacteriota bacterium
ACAGCGCAACTTACAACTCCCGGATTCTGAGGCCAGGAAGATCGAGAGCGCCCGGAAGGTTTCGCTTGATGTTATCCATCAAGAAGTCGAGACCCCCGAGGTCAGACCAGGTGAGGAATCCGTGGGAATCGTCGAGGTGAAAGCACCCGCGGCCGGTCAGGGTCCGACCGTTCTTCGGCTCGTTCTTCCCGATAGCAGGCATAGAGACATATCGGCCACGTTTGTGCTTTAACGTGTGCCGGCATCGTTGCGGTCAATAATGGAATCCGTTCAGCACAACTCGGCTCGCCCAGAGCGAGAAGAGACAACGCATGAAGTCCACCACCGGCTTGTCAGTTACCTGTCAGGCCGCCCGGACCTCGGGCTCGACAAGATGCTCTTGAACTTAGCGCTTGAGCCTGCGAATCCCTTTGACCCGAAACGGAAGAGGAAATTCAGAAAGGGTTGTGTGCTTGTCGTGTTGGTTGCTTTAGCGCTCGCGGCAACGTTTGTTTACTTCAACTTCTTCCCAGGTGCTCAATGATGGAGCTTAGAAGCTACAGCGGACTGCCAACCTCCTGGCCCAATGTGGCCTGCAACCATCATGGCCTGTTTACAAGGCTTCTTCCTTTCCTGCGAGCTATTGGAGAAAAGCTTGGGGCCGCAACGCTTTGGATGGCGGGGATCTGTCCTCTCTATGTCCTTTATGATGCAGTGCTTCAGAGGTCTCACGAGCCGTTGGATCCGGTTTCCTGCTTGGCCCTCATCAGCGCGGGCGTATCCTTTATATATATCCCTCTCTACCTTACAGGCCAACCAGGACGCCGCCTGTCTCTGACCACAACGCTGCTCATTGGTGCTGGGCTCGCGGCGGGTCTCGTCGGGTTGTGGACTTCCATATAAATAATAAGGATGGCTTTATGAAAAATGACCGTTACCACGAACACCCGCCGTTGCTTCAGGATGCCGGCGTGATCGTGGCTTTCATACTCGTTGGCCTGGTCAGCTTGGTTTGGTATATCGCGCGTTCCCGATATCTCCTTACCGACCGGCAATGCGAGGAGTTCCTCTGCTACTTCACCATTCTCGCTCTTGGCATTTTCTGTGGAGGCTGGCTCATTGCCACAGCCCGCTCGCGGCGGGAACAGGAATGGCCTCACCCCTACTTGACCATCCCACCGCGCCGGGATGCCCGCCTCTGCCGTAAGGCTTGGCAGCAGAATTCCGTGGTCCTCGGCTACGACGTGCACGGGAAGCCATGGCTCTGGCCTGACCGCATTCGCGTGCTGCAGGGCTTGGTGCTGGGGCTAACGGGTATGGGGAAGACCACGCTGCTCAAGAACATCATCACGCAGGACTTGATGCGGGTGATTGACACGCCCCAGGGGCCAAGGCGCATGCCGATTCTCATCCTCGATGGCAAAGGGGAGCACGAGTTTTTCGAGGAGTTGCTGCCGTACATCCATCGCGCGGGACGGCTCGACGACCTGCGGGTCATGGACCCCTCCCGGCCGGACATCTCGGCGCGGTATAACCCCTTCTCCTGCACGGCAGACGACTACATGCCGGTCGTCAATATGGTCTTTGGCTCATTTAATCTGCATGACGAGTTTTTCTCGAAACACCAGCTCGTCTATTTGGGGGATATCGTCAGGGTCCTGGTCTACACCGGCTGCAAATTCAACTTTTATGACGTCCTGGTCATGGCCATTGACCGTGAGGTGTTGAAGGAGCAAGTGGAAAAGGCCATCCACGAGATCGAACGGACGCCCAACATCACCTTGCAGAGGCGGCTCAACTTCGAGATGTCGGTGAAGAATCTGTATCAGTCCTTTCAGGACCGTGAGCGCGTGGAGAAAATTCAGGGCATGCTCAACGAGTGCATGACCTTTTTGGACGATGAGCTCTCGATCATCACCGGGCCTTACGATGACGTGTTGTCGCTCGACGAGGTGATCGAGAAGGGTCAAATTCTCTTTATCAGCCTCAACGTGAACAAAAATACCGAGCCGGTGAAAGCTCTCGGGAAAATGTTGTTGCAAAACGTTCAGCTCGTCGTCGGGAAGCGGTACGAGAGGGGCGGCGCTGCCGCGGGCAGCCGTCCGATGACCAGCATCATCATGGATGAATTCGCGCCCTTTGGCTACGCAAACTTCGCGCACATCTTGCAGACCGCCCGCGGCACGAACACCGCTTTCCTGTTCTCCATGCAAAGCGTCCCGCAATTGCTCCGCGTCGGAAAGGGATTCAAGGAGGAAGTTACTTCAGCGGCGAACACTATCATCACCTTTAAGACGCATGACGAAACCACAGCCGACTACTTCCTGCAAGCTTCAGCCCTGCACCCGGTGACCAAACGCACGCGGTCCGTGCGCCGGCTGAAATTCTTTGGCTATGAGAAGTACGAGGAGACCGGCCTCGCCACCGAGCGGGAAGACATGGAGACCCGGGCGATGGACATGCACATCAAGAACCTGCCCAAAGGCCAAGTGGAACTGCTAATGACCGACGAGATCGAGGGCACGCTGCACACGACGCTCAGTGTTCGTCCGCCCGCCGATATTTGGGCGCAGGGGTTCGCGCCCGAGGTGTTCCCGCGGCTCCTCCAGTCACGAGCTGACTCGACCAAGGGAGCCCATCTGAGGTTCAAGAATCTGGAGATGGCGAACCGGCATGGGCGACGGGCAAACGTCGGGTGGGGCTCGGGGGCTTTATGAAGCGATGCGTTTTGCTGGTGTTCTCGATGGTCGTACTCGTCGTGCCTGCGCGTGGCGAGACGCGAGATTCTGTCAGGCCACCGGTTCCCTTTGTGCAGCCGAGCCGTGGCCTTCGCCCCTACCAGCCGCGCGGTTTGTACCAGAACACCTGGTATGACGCATTGCTAAGGCAGTTCAACCCTGAACACCGGAACTGGGGCGATTGGATCGAGCAGCGGCGCCAGATGTTCCTCGACGCGAGTGCTCGCAACCCGTACTTCAAATACGGCCTCACTGTTACCATGCTGCTGCTTCTTGCCATGGCGACCTGTACGAAGCTGTATTACGACCTGTGCAAGAGAGATTGGATTAGCGCCGAGAAACTGAGGGATGCCCAGAACCACGACCGGCGCTCGCGCGCGGCAGCCGGCGAAGCCATCCGGCGGTATAACGACCACATCGAGAAATGTAACCGCGTCATCGAAGGTCAGGAAGCAGGATTGGCTGTGTCCGCGGCAGCGGCAGGTTCTGACGCCGAGTCGCTGCACGCTGAGCTCGAGGAAACCCGTAAGAGGCTGAGTGAGGTTACAAGAGAAAGGGACCAACTGAAGGCCGAGATAGACAGGACCAAGTTGACCGTGGCCGACCTTTCGTTGAAGATCGAGTCGCTCGCGAGAAAAGGAAATGGCCAAGCATCTGACGCCAAAGGCCCGGCAGATGCGAGCGCAGCAACTCACGCCGAGCTGATTCAGCACATTAGCAACCTTCAACAGCAGTTGCATGTCGAGCGGGAAAGGAACAAGCGGCTCAAGGGTGGGTAGGTAACATGCTCGTAGGTGTGGCCGGATTCGGAAACGTGTGGCGCTTGCGCGTCGAAGGTGACGCGAGTGATCCCGAGCGGTTTGCCCGCGCAGCGTACTTCAATACGACCGGTGTCATGGTGAACGGGAAGATCGGCCGCCACCGCAAGATAGCAGGGCATGTCCGATTCAATGCCGCTAGCGGATTCAACGCCAACTACCCAAGCCGGATGATTGGCAAGGTATTCGAGTGCGAGGAGCCGTGCTTGTGGAACGGACAGAACAAGGTGTTCTTCCGCCGCCTCGCGCCAACACATGCTCAGCCAGATTGCTTCCTGGTTGTCGTCAAATCGCAAGAAGTCGGGCGCGTTCATGTCGGCACCGAAGGTTGGAAGTCGGAAGAAAGTTTCTTGATCTCCTTGAGCCAATGGCGCGACCAGCAGGAAGCATTGCTGCTCATGTCGTGCGGCAACTGGGTGCGAACAGACTTGGGACGGTTGGTTCTTGTGCGCGATGACCAGGTCCCGTGGCATGCGCGCCTGAGATTCGAGGTTACGGACTGATGGCATATCCGGCCGGTTACATCGAGCTTAACAATAAGCGCGACGTTCCGCTGCTGAAAGAAGTGCTTCATACCGGGTTTGTGACGCACGTTCAGTTGTTCGAGTTGACGCAAATCGCGCGCATCGAGTCCTGCCGGGAGGCTTTCAATTGGCGAGTGAAGCGGCTCGCCGCTCACCAGCTCCTGTTGCGGCACTATGTACCGGGCTATGGCAGGAACTTCGTCTATTCGCTTGGACCGAACGGCGCCATGCACCTGACAAGCCTGGGCGTGTCTTGCGTGGGCATGGTGACCGGCTTTGTTCCGCAGAGGGACGCCTCCCGCGTTGCTCATTCAGTGGACGTAACGGCCATCCGGCTGCATTTATTGCGCGCCGGCCTGTTAAGAGAATGGCGCTCCGAGGTTGACATCCGCGCGCGCAATGACCTGACCAGCTACCGGTATTCCAAGGATTATGACGGCATCATGACGCTCGTCGTGCGCGGCCACGAGGTGAAGGTAGCGCTCGAATACGAGCGACACCCGAAGGCCATGAAAAGGTACGACCAGATTCGAGCCACCATTGAAAGCGAGCGGCGAGTGGACCGATTCCTTTACCTCTTCCCGGAGTACAAACTCCTGTGGTTTGTGCACGAGTTGTTCCGTAAGACGACTCAAAAAATGTACTTCGGGCTTGTTTATGAACTTGAGCGCGACCTCCTCGAAACGCGGGTGGTTGACGCGCAGATGCGCTTCGCGACCCTCGAAGCGGCCCTCCAATAGCCCTGCCAACGCTTTTGCTCCTCTTTTACGCCACTTTCTCGCTATTTTTGGGCACCTCGTAAGTTCTTGCCCTGCGGCGACTTGCGCGTTGACTACTATGCTCGCGTGTCGTTTTCGCAGCGAAAACGACACGCTCGCTGCGGCGCGCTATGTGCGCGACGTTTTCCGCCCGCCTGCGCACTCGTGGCGCAGTACCTTTGTGATTTGGTGTACGCATGTTCGTGCGGGTTGATGCAGTTGTGATGGCGTTGCGCGCAAATCCTGACGGTGGAAATGGGTTCATAGAAGAGTGCATTTGGCACACGGATAGTCGCCACATCTGCGTGCCATGTTTGAAAGATTGGAAGCAACCGGCATTCGGCTGACCGTGACGGGTTGCGACTTCACGGTGGGGATGTGAGCACGATCGAGACGATCAGAGAGGAGGCGAATGTGCAATGCGTGAAGTAACCATTGTGACGGATGGAAGTTGCATCGGAAACCCTGGCCCCGGCGGATGGGCGTGCATTCTACGCTGTGGCAACCTGGAACGTGAACTGAGCGGCAGCGACCAGGACACGACTTCCAACCGCATGGAGTTGATGGCTGCCATCGAAGGTCTGCGCACACTGAAAGCGCCATGCCGCGTACATTTAGTAAGTGATTCCCAATACCTCAAGAAGGGGATTTCCCAGTTCTTGCCGAAGTGGAAAGCGAATGGCTGGCTCAAATGTAATGGCGAGCCTGTCCTGAACCAGGACCTTTGGGACCAACTCGATCAGCTCGCCCGGAGGCACGAGATCCAGTGGGAATGGACAGCAGGACATAGCGACCATGCCGACCAGAACCGCGCGGACCGGTTGGCGCTTCAGGCTGCGCGTTCCCAGGCGGCGCAGGGAACACAATGAGGAATGCATCCTCATTTATTGCTTGTAGCTGCGCGCCTGTCCGAGAGAGATGATGTGTTGCTGTTGCGGGGAGCCGACATTCTGTTTCGGCCAGCTCGGTCATTCATATCTCAGGGCCACCATGGGATCGACTTTGGTTGCGCGGCGCGCAGGAACGTAACTGGCGATAAGCGCCACGGCGGTCAGAATGAGCGAGGCGGCGATGAACGTGGCCGGGTCGGTGGGTTTGACCCCATAGAGCAAGCTGGACAAAAAGCGTGTCAGCCCGAGCGCGCCGAGAATGCCAATCGCCACGCCGAGCAGCGTCAGCTTGAATCCCTGGCCGAGCACCAGCTTCAGCACCTTGCCCCGCGTCGCCCCCAGCGCCATGCGGATCCCGATCTCATTGGTTCGCCGGCTCACGGCATAAGAAGTGAGGCCATAGATACCAACGCACGCGAGGAAAACGGCCAGAATTCCGAAGAACGCAGACAATTCCGCAACCAGCCGCGGGGAGGCGATCGACGCGTCAACCTGATCGGCCAGGGTTCGAACACTCGCGATAGGCAGAGTTGCGTTGATATCGCGAGTGGCGCGCCGGACGGCATGCGTGATCACCGCCGGGCTGCCGGAGTAGCGAACCTCAAATTCGCGGAGGTAGAGGCCGATGCCCCAACTGGGCACGTACTGGGCGTAAGGAAAATATGCGAATGCCTCGGGAGTTTCGTCGAGCGAGTAATATTTCGCGTCCCGCACGACCCCAATCACCTCAATGTCATTGCTGTGTTCGGGGCCGCCGATCCCGAATCGTTTGCCGATGGGCGAACCACCAGGGAAAAACCGCCGCGCCATGGTTTCGTTGATGACCGCCACCTTCGGCGAGGCGGCGGTGTCCTGCGGGCCGAAGTCGCGGCCAGCGAGAATGGGCAGGCCCGTAGCGGCAAAGTAGCCCTGCCCCACAGCGTTGTACGAGGCGTCATGCTGCGATCCGGGCGCGGTGCGATATCCCTCCGCCCAGGCGGGAGCGTCCCAGCCTCCGTCATGGAACGTATAGATCGGGAAGCAGGAGGCGCGCACGCCGGGCAACGCGTCCACACGCTCTTCAATTTGACGGTACATATTCGCCAGCCTTGGCTCATCGGTGTAGCCCGTTGCCGAGGGATCAACCCTGAATAGGAGAACACCATGCTCGTTGAAACCTGTATCCACGTTCACAAGATTGACGAGGCTTCGAATGAACAGACCGGCGCCGACCAAGAGAACCAATGAGAGCGCTACTTGGGAAATGATCAGGGCCTTGCCGAGCGGGCTCCGAGCGTGGGCGGACATCGCGCCCCGACCTTCCTTGAGCGAAGGAGTCAACTCGACCCGCGTCGAGCGCAGCGCGGGCAGAATTCCGAATAAGACAGCGCAGCCGAGGGAAACCAGCACTGTGAAAGCGAGGACGCGAGCATCCGGCGAAACATTTAGCGCAAACACATTTTGCGTGCGCGAGACCACGGCGAGGAGGAAGCGGCACGCCCACTCCGCGAATAGAATTCCCAGGGCGCCCCCGGCGCTGGCGAGCAGAACACTTTCCGTCAGGAGTTGGCGGATCAATCGCCTCCGCCCCGCACCCAATGCCATCCGCACGGCGATTTCCCGCTGCCGCGCGCTGCCCCGCGCCAGAAGAAGGTGGGCGATGTTGGCGCACGTGATCAGCAACACCAATCCAACAATCGCCATGAGCATCCATAACGGCTTCGAAAAATCTTGGCGCAGAAGTGAATTGCCGGTCGCCGCTGAATTGAGTGTGATGTGCGCCTTCCGAATGTCTTGAAGCTGCTCTCCAGACGGTTTCGGCCCGGCGTATTCGCCGAGAATATTCTTGAGCGCCACGTTGACGTTGGCAGCCGCCTGCGCTCGGGTCACGCCGGACTTCAGCCGCGCGATGATGTCAAGCGACCGGTAGGATTTGTCGTCCAGCTTGTGTGGACCGCGCGTAATCAGATCACTCATTTGCAGCGGAATCCAGAGGTCCGGCGAGCGGCCCACGGTGGCGCCAAAGAATCCCGGAGGAGTGACGCCGATGATCGTGTAAACAGTGCCCTCGATGGTCAGCGTCTTGCCTGCGATCGCAGGATCTCGAGAAAACCGGCTGCTCCACCAACCGTAACTAATGACTACCACCGGGTGGCCGCCCAGCGTCTGGTCGTCTGCGTCGGTAAAAACGCGGCCCAGTATAGGGTTGACTCCCAGGACGTTGAAGTAGGTGCCGGAAACGAGCGCCACCTCCATGGCCTCAAGGATCCCGCTCGCCCCGACTGTGCCGTGTAGACCGGCTTCGCCGCTGGCGAACGCCGCCACACCAGAGAAGACCCGATTTTTTGCTGCATTTCGCGGTAGATGGGATACGAAAAGAGATGCATCTCACCGTCTGGGAAGTTCCCACTGTTACCTGGCTCGTTGCCGGGGCCGAATAGAACCAAGGCTTCCGGATGGCGAACTGGCAACATTCGCAGGATCACCGCATCGACGAAGCTGAAAATCGCCGTGTTGGCTCCTATGCCGAGGGCCAGTGTCAGAACCACGACAATCGTGAAGCCTGGATTGCGGCGGAGTTGTCGCAGGCCGAAGCGAACGTCCTGCGCAAGTTCATTGATGAAGCGCACACCCCAACTGTCGCGGCATTCTTCCTTGACCTGCTCGACGCCGCCAAAAGTCCTGAGCGCCACGTAGCGCGCCTCTTCCGCGCTCATGCCGCTGGCGACATTCTGCTCGATTTGCTTTTCCAGGTGGAAGCGCAGTTCCTCGCTCAGTTCATCCTCGACGCGGCCCTTCTGAAAGAGCGAGCGGAGGAGAAGCGGGAATTTGTAGAGCCAGCGCATTATGGCAGTACTACCTCACGAGTTTTCCAACACGAGGCCGATGGCGGTCGAGAGCCTTATCCAGTTTGCTTCCTCACGCTCCAAATACTTGCGCCCCGCTTGCGTCACCGAATAGAACTTTGCCCGACGATTGTTGTCCGATTCGCTCCACTTGGCCTTGATCCATCCGTTTTGCTCAAGGCGATGGAGGGCGGGGTACAACGCTCCTTGATTCACCTGGAGCACTTCCTTGGACACCTGACGGATGCGCTGGGCGATGCCCCAGCCATGCATGGGTTCAGGGGCAATCGTCTTTAGGATCAGGAGGTCCAACGTTCCTTGGACCAAATCGGTTGGCTTACCCATTCTCGCTCCCCCTCAACTATCGACAAGAAATCCTAGCTCGCCTCTTGTCAATAGTCAAGAGGAGATTCCCAGATACCAAAGGAGGCTTTATGTTCGGACGGATGACGGCAACAATCCTCGCCCGGCTCGATGCGGGAAAGGACCTTGAAGCGGCAGTGGCGGAATTGCTGGCCATTGGCGACTATCCACAAATTGCTCGCTGGATCCAGTTTCCAACCGCCGTGGCGCTGTTCCTCGTGGTCCCCGGAGACCCGGAGTCCGGGGCCATCTACGTTTACGACCGCCGCGACGGGGTCTGGTACTGGGTGGATTTTGAAGACCAGAAGTATTCCGGCTACAACCTCGCCGACCTCGACGTGCTGCTTGAGCAATGCCACTTCTTGCGGCTTGTCGAAAACCCTCGCTTGCTCCGCGACCGGGAATGGTTTGTAACTCCAGGCCGCTCACCAGTGAGCGAAGGGGTTCGCGCAAGCTGCTGACGCCGTTTCCCTGTAATGGCACAGACCCGGGTCTTGGCCATCGTTTGATGGCTTGATCAGACTGAGAGTGGCACTCAGTTCTTGACCCGTTATGTGGGAAGGGAATACGGTGGTACTATAAGCAAAGAAGAGGGAATTGACTATGCCTATCACCCTGCGGCCGGAGCACGAACGGCTGATTTCCGAGGCGTTGCGTTCCGGCGCCTACCGGAGTCCCGAGGAAGTGATCAAGCGAGCGCTCGAACTGCTGCGCGATCGAGACGCGTGGCTCGCCGAGAATCGCGCCAAGATGGAAGAGGGTTACGCCGCCGCTCAGCGAGGAGAACTCATCGACGGTGACCAAGTGCGCGCCCAAATGGACGAGAAGAAGCGTGCGTGGCTCGCTGAACAGCGGAAGGCATGAGCCACTATCAGTTCACGCCTCACGCTGTTGATGACCTTTTTGAAATCTGGATTTACATCGCCCGCGACGATGTTGAAGCGGCTAACCGGGTTGAAGATGCCATTTACAATGCGTGCGCCTTCCTGGCCGAAGGGCCTCTGCGCGGGCAGGTCCGCGAGGATTTGACGAAGCTTCCGCTTCGGTTTTGGACAGTCCAAGCTTTTCCGAATTACATTATCGTTTACGATCCCGCGACCGATCCCCTGCAAATTATCCGCATCCTCCACGGTAGTCGGGACATTCTGGCGATTCTCGGCGAGGGTAACCCGTAAGCGTGGAACTGCCCTCGCCCTGGAAAATGACCCGCCTCTAAGACCCTTCCCGAATGAGTGGAGTTCCGTCCGGTAATCGACGCGAAAAGCGTTTGTAACTCATTCCATCTGTGTCATTTAAGCCGTTCCCCACCAAGCGCTTTTTGGATGCACCGAAAATTTGACAGATATCCTCTTCTGGAGTATCCAAGAATCAGGTTTCTCGCATCTCGCCTCGCCGGGGTAGCTGGCGGTTTGTCCGCTCTCAGTATCCCGTCCA
>JAKAWN010000169.1 GCA_021827245.1 Acidobacteriota bacterium
GAAAAGCGCCGGGGTTTCTTCGATTGAAGTGGAACGCCCTGGGAACAAACTGAAGATCACGATCCACACGGCGCGTCCTGGGATTATCATCGGCCGGAAAGGCGCGGAAATTGACCGTTTGCGTCAAGAAGTCCAAAGGCGAACCGGCCGTGAAGTGCTGCCGATAAATATTCAGGAAGTCCACCGGCCCGAGCTGAATGCCCAGCTTGTCGCTGAGTCAATTGCGCTGCAACTCGAAAAACGCGTGGCCTTCCGGCGCGCCATGCGAAAAGCTGTGGATTCCGCGCTGCGGTTTGGTTGCAAGGGGATCAAGGTTCGCGTTGGCGGTCGGCTGAACGGCGCGGAGATCGCCCGGACGGAATGGTATCTGCAAGGGCGTCTTCCGCTTCATACTCTGCGGGCGGATATCGACTACGGGCTGGCGGAAGCCATGACGACGTATGGAGTGATTGGCGTGAAGTGCTGGGTTTACAATGGCGAAATCCTCGAGCAGAAACGGCGGCGAGTCACAAGAACGGAGGAAGCTGCGGAGCCGGCTGTTTAGGTTCAACGCCATTACGCTGTGCGCATTTGGGTGACTGTAGTGAAGGTGAATGATTTATGTTGATGCCAAGCAAGGTGAAATTCCGCAAGCAGCAACGCGGCCGGATGCACGGGAAAGCCTGGCGAGGGTCCACGGTTTCCTTTGGCGATTACGGCCTGAAGGTTCTTGAGCCCGGGTGGATCACGGACCGCCAGATCGAAGCCAGCCGTGTGGCGATTATGCGTTTCGTGAAGCGCGGCGGCAAATTATGGATTCGCGTTTTTCCGGACAAGCCCGTGACAAAGAAGCCGGCAGAAACTCGCATGGGCAAAGGGAAAGGCGCACCTGAATTCTGGGTGGCTGTTGTAAAGCCTGGCAGAATCTTATTTGAGATGGAAGGCGTGACGGAGGCCGAAGCCCGCCAAGCCTTCCGACTGGCGGGCGACAAGCTCCCCCTGCCAACACGGTTTGTGACACGCCTGGAAGCGTCACGTTGATTGAGGAGTGCGGCCCGTGAAACTCGAAAAAGACAAGAAGTGGAAATGGCCTGCAGAAAACATGCGGGAATGGACCGACGAAGAGCTTGAAAGCAACAGGGTGGAATTTGGGCAGCAGCTTCTGCGGCTCCGGTTTCAGCTTGTAGGCGGACAGGGAGATGTTCTCCCCGTCATGCGCCAGCTTCGGAAAGGAATTGCCCGAGTTCAGACGGTGCAGCGGGAGCGGGATCTGAAGTTGAGCTCTAAGAAGGAAGCTTGAACCCGGATGAACTCCGCAGGCATTGAGATAAGGGCGATGGGTAATGCTGAATAAGAGGCGACAGCAAAAAATCGGGATGGTCAGCAGCAATAAAATGCAGAAGACCATCGTGGTGACCGTGGACCGGAAAATTATGCACCCGCTTTACAAGAAGGTCATCCGCAAATCCAAGCGTTTTCTGGTCCACGACGAAAGAGGCGAGTGCCAGCCCGGCGACATGGTGCGCATTGAGGAAACCCGCCCGCTCAGCCGGCGGAAGCGCTGGCGAGTTGTGCAGGTTATTTCCAAAGCTGTTCAGGTCGGCCAGGAAGCGGAGGCCAACGCATGATTGGGATGCGCACCATCTTGCAGGTGGCAGACAATTCCGGCGCCCGCAAGCTGTCCTGCATTCTGCCGCTGGGCGGAAGCGCGGGATTGCAGGCGGGGTTGGGCGATGTGATTACGGCCTCGGTGAAAGAGGCGGCGCCGGAAAGCCCCGTTCCTAAAGGGAAGGTTGTGAAAGCCGTGGTTGTCCGGATGCGCAAGGAGCAGCGACGGCGGGATGGCAGCTATATCCGTTTTGACGAGAACGCTGCCGTGCTGATCAACGACACTGGAGAACCGGTGGGAACGCGCGTGTTCGGTCCGGTGGCGCGCGAACTTCGGGAGAAAAAGTTCCTGAAAATTGTTTCCCTCGCTCCGGAGGTTCTGTAATGGGAATCGTTCTGGATATCCGGAAGAACGACGAAGTCCGGGTTATTGCCGGGCGCGACAAAGGCAAGACCGGGCGGGTGCTGAGCGTGTTGCCGGAAAAACGGCAGGTCTTTGTGGAACACGTTAACATGATCAAACGCCACACCAGGCCGAATCCTGCCAAGCAGATTCGAGGCGGAATCATTGACAAGGAAGGTCCGATTGACGTGTCGAACGTGGCTCTTGTCTGCACGGAGTGCGGTCCCACCCGCGTCCGCCATCAGCGCATGGCAGGAGGCGAAAAAGGCAAGAAGGTTCGCCAGTGCACCAAGTGTGGAAAGGTGCTCGAAAGCTAAAGACTGAGGAAGACGAAGCGAATATGGCCGCTCGATTAAAGGAAAAATACCAATCGGAAGTTCTTCCGGCCCTGATGGGGGAATTTAAGTATCCGAACCGCATGGCAGTGCCGCGGCTGAGCAAGATTGTGGTGAACATGGGGCTGGGCGAAGCCAGCCAGAACGTCAAGATACTGGATGCGGCTACACGCGAACTCGGACAGGTTTCCGGCCAGAAGCCTGTCATTACAAGGGCAAGGAAGTCTATCGCGAATTTCAAGCTGCGCAAGAACATGCCAATCGGAGCGATGGTTACGCTACGGGGCGACAGGATGTACGAGTTTTTTGACCGCCTTGTCAACGTGGCGCTGCCGCGTGTTCGGGACTTTCGCGGTCTATCAACAAAATCGTTTGACGGGCGTGGCAGCTATACGCTAGGGCTGCGGGACCAGCTTGTGTTTCCCGAAGTGGAATACGGGAAGATCGAGAAAGTCAAGGGTATGAATATCTCGATCGTGACGGACGCAAGAAGTGATGCGGAAGCCCTCGCGCTGCTGCGGCATCTTGGGATGCCCTTCCGCTCGGACGTTCAGCGCCGCCGCGGCGCTCAGGAAGAATCGAAAGAGCAGGTAGGAGGATAATCACGTGGCTCGTACAAGCCAGATGGCAAAACTAGTTCGAAAGCCGAAATTCAAGATTCGGCACAGGAATCGGTGCCGGATTTGTGGCAGGCCGCGGGGTTATCTTCGGAAATTTGAAATGTGCCGGCTTTGCTTCCGAAAGCTGGCTCTGCAGGGTGATATCCCGGGCGTTGTGAAGTCAAGTTGGTAGCTGTGCAAACGATCGCGGCAAAAACGAACGTAGCCGCGACGAGTTTTATGAACATTATTCGGGAGCCATATGTCTGCTGTTTCTGATCCAGTCGCTGACATGCTGATGCGAATCCGCAACGGGTTCCGGGCACGGCATCAACGGGTGGATATGCCGTCGTCAAAATTGAAAATCGAGATTGCCCGCGTCCTGAAGGAAGAGGGCTACATCAGCAATTACAAGGTCTCGGAAGAGAAAAAGAAGCAGACCTTGCGGGTTTTCCTTCGATACGGGCCCGATGGAGCCAGCGTCATCTCGAAAATTGAGAGGGCTTCGAGACCCGGCCGGCGCCTCTATGTGGGAGCCCGTGAGATACCGAAGGTTCTTGGCGGGCTGGGCGTGAATGTCCTGACGACACCCCAAGGTGTGATGACCGGCAAGGCCGCTCGCAAGGCAAGAGTGGGCGGTGAGATTCTCTGCAACGTGGAGTAGGCCAGAAGTTTTTGAAAGGCTGAGGGTTATGTCAAGAATTGGTCGAAAGCCGATCGATGTTCCCAGTGGCGTGACGGTTCAAGTGGATGCCTCTACGGTGACCGTTAAGGGATCGAAAGGGAGCGTGCAGGTGCCGCTTCCCAGCGGCATTCGCCTTGAAAAACAGGACGGGACTTACCTGGCTCAAATGGAGCATGAGGACCAGGTGGCGCTGAGAGGATTGGTGCGCGCGGAGGTCGCAAATGCTATCGAAGGTGTGCGCAAGGGTTTTGAAAAACACCTGGATATCGTCGGGATCGGTTACCGTGCGGAAGTCAGCGGAAAGAATTTGGTGCTTGCGCTTGGTTATTCACATCCGGTACAGTTCCCGATTCCTGAAGGAATTTCCATCAGTGTTGAGAAACAGACACATCTCGTTGTCAAGGGAGTCAACCTTCGGCTCGTAGGTCAGACCGCGGCCAAGGTTCGCAGTTTGCGCCCGCCAGATCCTTACAAGAACAAAGGGATTCGATACACTGGTGAGAGACTGAAGAAGAAAGTGGGCAAGGCCGCTGCGGGAGCTGCCAAGGGCTAGGTTTCGGGAAGGAAACACAGAAAGCATGTTGACCCAAGTTTCAAAGAACTTTCGCCGCCAAAGGGTTCACCGGCGCATCCGGCGCCGGCTGCGCGGTGTTGTGTCCGCGCCAAGGCTAAACGTGTTCCGGTCGCTCAAGCATATCTACGCTCAGGTTATTGACGACGTTCGTGGCTGCACGCTGGTTTCGGCGTCGTCTTGTGATGGAGAGATTCGCAAGGCGCTCAAGAGCGGCGGCAACATCGCAGCCGCCAAATTCGTGGGCAAGGCCCTGGCGGAACGTGCCAAGGCTGCTGGAATTTCACGGGTGGTTTTTGACCGCGGTGGTTATACCTATCATGGACGCGTTAAGGCGCTGGCCGATGAAGCAAGGAAGAACGGCCTGACGTTTTAACGCGAAGGAGAACACATTTTGGCTGTTGGGATTGACCCAAGTACGCTGCAACTGAAGGACCAGGTCGTATCCATCAATCGCGTGACCAAGGTTGTGAAAGGCGGAAAGAATCTCAGCTTTTCGGCTCTGGTGGTTGTGGGCGACGGGAATGGTTATGTTGGCTTCGGGACGGGCAAGGCACGCGAAGTGCCCATGGCGATCCGCAAGGGAATCGAACTCGCCAAGAAGTCTTTGCACAAAGTCAATATTACTGAAACGACGATTCCGCACGCAGTCGTCGGCCATTACGGAGCGGGGCGCGTCCTGTTGAAGCCTGCTCCCGAAGGCACCGGCGTGATTGCTGGCGGCCCCGTCCGCGCGGTGCTGCAGGCTGCGGGAATTCAGAACGTCCTGACCAAATCGCTGGGCACGACCAATCCGCACAACGTGGTCAAAGCCACGATGCAGGCCCTCCTCAGCCTGCGAAACACCGTTGATGTTGCTGCGCTGCGTGGCAAGCAGGTGGAAGAAATCTAGGGAGGCTGGAAGACCGTGCCAGAGAAGACTGGGACAATTCATATCAAGTGGGTCCGCAGCGGAATCGGGTTTTCGCGCCGGCAGAAGGAAGTGGTCAAGAGCATTGGTCTGGGGCGTCTGAACCAGGTGGTTGTGCGGCCCGACACGGCACAGATGCGGGGTCTTGTTGCAAAAGTGCCGCACTTGGTGCAGGTGGTTGATCCTCCGGAAACTCCTGCGTGGATTAACGTTCCAGAATACAAGATTGTTTCGGCGGAGCTTCGTCCGGAGAACGCGAAGAGGGTGGAGAAGGCCGCAGAAGAAACTCCTGCAGCACCTGAAGGAACCGAGGCAGCCGCCGCTGCACCCGCGCCGGGGCCTGCTGCTACCGAGAGCAAGGCAGAGGTGGCTGAGAAGAGACCCAGAGCGGCAGAGCGTGAAAAGGGCGGATCTCGTGGAAAAGCGGCTTCCGTTACTGCGGAAAAGCCAAAACCTCGAGAAAAGGCGGCCGAGCCGAAACCAGCGGCCAAGAAAGAATCTAAGCCAGAGAAAGGTAAGAAATAGCTGCCATGGCCACACATATTGGAACGCTTCGGCCTCCGAGCGGCGCTCACAAGCGGCCCAAGAGGATTGGCCAAGGCATGGGTTCAGGACACGGCAAAACAGCGACACGAGGAAGCAAGGGGCAGCGGTCGCGTTCGGGCATGCGAATGCGGCCTGGGTTCGAAGGCGGCCAGATGCCGCTGCACCGCCGTTTGCCGAAGCGCGGCTTTACGAACATTTTCAAGAAGCAGTATGCCATCGTGAATCTGGGTGACTTGGAGGGCTTCAACCCAGAAGAAAAAATCACGCCGGCTCTCCTGCAGCAGCGTGGTTTGGTTGGACGGCTGCACGACGGCCTTAAAATCCTGGGCGATGGCGAACTCAAAGTTCCTCTTCAGATTGCAGCCCACCATTTTTCCAAGTCGGCTGAGGAAAAGATACTGAAGGCCGGCGGAAAAGCAGAGGTTATCTCCGCATGATGGAGAGTCTCAAAAGCCTTACTGAGATTCCGGATCTGCGGAAGCGTATCCTTTTTACCCTGCTGATGCTGGCCGTGTATCGGCTGGGGTCATTTGTCCCGACTCCCGGTATCAACGCAGACGTATTTCAGAGAGTTTTCCAGCAGTTGGGCGGAACGCTCTTTGGGCTGCTTTCTATGTTTTCCGGCGGCAGCCTCAACCGCCTCACGGTTTTTGCTCTCGGCATCATGCCGTACATCACGGCATCCATCATTCTTCAGTTGCTGGGGGTGGTTTCTCCCACTCTCGAAAAGCTTCAAAAGGAAGGCGAGCTCGGCCGGAAAAAAATCACCGAGTACACGCGGTGGATGACGGTCGGGTTGAGCATGTTCCAGGCGTTCGGCATCGCCATTGCTTTGCAGCGGGAAACAACCGCCAACATGCCCCTGGTGAATCATCCCGGCCTGGGATTCACATTGAGCACCGTTCTGACGCTGACGACGGGCGCAGTCTTCGTGATGTGGATTGGCGAACAAATCACTGCGCGGGGCATCGGGAACGGCATGTCGCTGCTGATTTTCGCCGGCATCGTGGTCGGGTTGCCGCACGCCATTGCAGATCTTTATGAAAAGGTGTTTGTAACACGTACGTGGAGCTTTCCGATAGTCTTCCTGCTGCTGGCGTTCATGCTGGTTGTGGTGGCCTTCATCGTTTTTGTCGAACGGGGAGAACGCCGCATTCCGATCCAGTATGCAAAGCGCATCGTGGGGCGCAAAGTCATGGGCGGGGTTTCTACGCACCTTCCGCTGAAGGTCAACAGCGGCGGCGTGATGCCGATCATCTTTGCGGTTTCAATTCTGACTTTCCCGCAGACGATTGCACTGTTTGCCGGGTCACAGGGAACCTTTGGCAAAGCGCTGGATTGGTTCAAAACGGCTTTTGGGTGGGGCGAACCACTCTATACTCTGACCTACGTCATTCTCATCATCTTCTTCGCGCATTTCTATCTTTCGATTATTTACAACCCCGATGAGGTTGCGGACAATGTCCGAAAACAAGGAGGGTTTATTCCCGGGATCCGCCCAGGCAAGCGGACGGCGGACCACCTGGATGATGTCCTGACGAAAATCACCTGGGTCGGGGGTCTTTACCTGGCTCTGATCGCCCTGATCCCGGAGGTTATGCTCGCTGGCTTGCGACTGAATCATTTGCCGGTCTGGTTGGGTGGGGCTTGGTTTGACGCGAACCTTCCAGGGTGGCTTCTGCACGGTTTGAACATCAACTTTTATTTCGGCGGCACCTCGTTGCTGATTGTGGTGGGTGTCGCCATGGATACGATCCAGCAGGTCGAAGCACAATTAATCATGCGGCACTACGAAGGTTTCCTGAAGAAAGGGCGAGTCCGGGGGCGTCGCGCCGCCTCGTGAGTGCAGGATATACATTGAGAGGGAACTATGGCGCGGATTCTTCTTTTCCTCGGACCGCCGGGCGCTGGCAAGGGAACCCAAGCCCGGGAGGTCGCTAAGGAGCTTGATATTCCACACATCTCGACGGGCGACATACTTCGCGAGGCTGTGCGGGAAAAGACTGGTCTCGGTTTGGCCGCAAAGGCTAAGATGGATAGAGGAGAGCTGATTCCGGACGACGTGATCTCCCCGATTGTGGAGGAACGGCTCGGCAGGGCCGATTGCAGAGAAGGCGCCATTCTGGACGGCTTCCCGAGGACGATTGCTCAGGCGCAATTCCTTGACGACATCCTGGAAAGAATTGGGCTTGGCAAGCCGCTGGTCCTGAATATCCAAGTTGAGCCCGAATTGGTGGTCAAGCGGCTGACCGGTAGAAGAACTTGTCCTGTATGTGGCGAGATCTACAATATTTATCTGGACCCTCCGCGTGAAGACTGTGTTTGTGACCGGGACGGAAGCAAGCTCTTTCAGCGGGACGATGATAACGAGAAGGCGATCAGAATTCGCCTGAAAGCGTACGAAGAGGATACTTTGCCGCTGGTTGATTACTACAGGCGACGGAACGCTTTGTGCCAGGTCGACGGAAACGGAGAACCTGAGGCGATTACGGAAAGTCTCCTGAGCATTGTGAAGACACATGATTATCTGTAAGTCGGCAGCGGAAATTGAAAAATTGCGCTGCAGCGGCAAGCTGGTCAGGGAAATATTGGAAGAAACACGATACCAGGTTCAGCCTGGTGTTACGACCTTAGACTTGGAGAAGTTTGTTGAAAGGCGCCTCGCTCAGGCCGGGGCAAAGCCGGCATTCAAAGGTTACCGAGGATACCCCTGCTGCCTGTGCGCCTCTGTGAACGAACAGATTGTGCATGGCATTCCATCAAACCGCCGGCTAAATGAAGGCGATATCATCAGCCTGGATTTAGGTGTGATTATCGACGGCTACTACGGTGACGCTGCATTGACAGTCCCGGTCGGCGTGATATCAGAATCGCTCCAAAGGCTTCTGCGGGTTACCGAAGAGTCGCTTCAATTGGCGATTGACAAGGCGCGGGTAGGAAACCGGCTGGGAGACGTTTCATCTGCGGTGGAAGAGCATGTCGTCAGCAACGGTTTTTCAGTGGTGCGAGAATTCGTTGGCCACGGGATCGGCCGCCAGCTTCATGAAGAGCCGCAGATTCCCAATTTCGGGCAGCCAGGCTATGGCCCGCCACTGAAAGAGGGTATGGTTCTGGCGATTGAGCCCATGGTTAACGTTGGCGGTTCGGCCCTGCGGATTTTGGACGACCAGTGGACGGCGGTCACAGCCGATGGTGCTTATTCAGCACACTTCGAACATATGATTGCCGTGACCCAGAATGGCCCGGATGTCTTAACCCGGTTGTAAGCGGGGAAAACACGGACTTTGAGTACGGTTCAGGCGCAGAAAAGGCTTTATGGCCAAAGAAGAAGCTATTGAGGTGATGGCGACAGTGATCGAATCTCTCCCGAACGCTATGTTCCGTGTGGAACTGGAGAACAAGCACCGGGTCCTGGCTCACATTTCGGGTAAGATGAGAAAGAACTTTATTCGAATTCTCCCGGGTGACAAAGTCGCTGTGGAGCTTTCACCCTATGATTTGACCCGAGGCCGCATTGTCTACCGCTATAAGTGAGTGCAGCCTGTCGTCGTGTTAAAGCCGGATGTCGCTGTAACTTGAAAAGAGGATTGAGATGAAAGTACGTTCTTCGGTGAAAAAAATCTGCACCAAGTGCAAGTTTGTCAGGCGAGGCAGGGTGTTACGGGTGATCTGTGAAAATCCCAAACACAAGCAGCGGCAAGGCTAGGTTGCCTTCGGGACGACGTTTGAACCCCCATGCCTGAATCCCCGTGTTTCGGGAGATGGCTGGCGGGTTCCAGGAAGTTGGAGGTTTTGTATGGCACGTATTGCTGGAGTCGATTTGCCGGTCCGAAAGCGGGTTGAAATCGGCCTTACGTACATTTACGGTATTGGACGCTCGAGGTCGCTTTCAATCCTGGCTCGCGCCGGCGTCAATCCTGATAAGCCGGTAATGGACCTGACCGAAGAAGAAGTGAATCACATTCGGCAGATTATTGAAGAAGAAGGCGGCGTTGAAGGTGACCTCCGCAAAGAGGTTGCCTTGAATGTCCGGCGGCTGATTGAAATCGGTTCCTACCGCGGCATGCGCCACCGGCGTAATCTGCCGACGCGTGGCCAAAGGACACATACTAACGCTCGGACGCGCAAAGGTCCTCGCAGGGGCACAATTGCCAATAAGAAAAAGGCCACGGCGAAGACGTAGCATGACGGCGGTATAACGTTTCAGCGTGTGCGCTGATACCCCTAACGGAATTCTCGACGGAGGATTATGGCGAAGGCAGCTAAGGCAGGCAAGAAAAAGAGCTTTAAGAAACGCGAGAAACGCGTTGTCCCTCACGGGGTTGCGCACATCCAGGCCACCTTTAACAACACGATGGTTTGCATAACCGATCCCGACGGGAAAACAATCTGCTGGTCCAGCGCTGGCGCGCTGGGCTTTCGTGGTTCGCGCAAAGGGACGCCATTTGCGGCCCAGCAGGCGGCGTCACGTGCGGCAAGTGCCGCTCGCGATCATGGGATGCGCAGTGTGCAGGTTCGTGTGAAAGGCCCCGGCGCGGGTCGCGAATCGGCTATCCGGGCACTCGCGGCGTCGGGTCTGGAGGTTCGGGAACTTAAGGACGTTACTCCGATTCCGCACAATGGCTGCCGGCCGCCCAAGAGGCGCCGAGTTTGAGTATCCAGGGGCTGCGGAGACGGCTGTGGGACCGCAAAGGGGATTGTGCCTGAAAGCGTAAGGAAGTTTGCTTGTCCAGGCTTTGAAGCTACAGGAGGTTTGTTTGGCAAGATATCGTGAAGCAGTATGTCGGCTGTGCCGCAGGGAAGGGCAGAAGCTATTTTTGAAAGGCCAGCGCTGTCTTACTGACAAGTGCGCCATCGAAAAAAGGAACTTTCCTCCCGGGCAGCACGGAAAGTCGCGACGCCCGAAACCACAGGGCTATGGCATTCAGCTCCGTGAGAAGCAGAAGGTCCGCAGGTTTTACCAGATTCTTGAGGACCAGTTTCGGAACTACTTTGAAAAGGCGGCAAGCCGAAAAGGTGTTACAGGCGAGACGCTGCTGCTGACACTCGAACAACGGCTGGACAATGTCGTTTACCGGCTTGGTCTGGCCACTTCTCGTGCGGAGGCGCGCCAGTTGGTCCGGCATGGACACATCGAAGTGTCTGGAAAGAAGGTCAACATCCCTTCGTTCCATGTGGTTCCCGGCCAGGAAATCGCGGTCCGTGAAAAGAGCCGCAACCTGCAATCCATTCAGCGGTCTCTAGATCTGTCTGGAAATCGCGGTGTTCCGCCGTGGTTAACGCTCGACCGGGACAATCTGAAAGCGCAGGTGGTTTCCGCTCCCAAGCGGGAGGATGTCAACTTCCCAATTCAGGAGCAGATGATCGTCGAGCTCTATTCTAAATAGTTTGTTATCCAAGTTGATAGCGCTGGAGGCCGTCGTGATGCCTCCAGGGAGGTGAAGGTAATATGCTCTGGAAAGGTTTTCAAAAGCCCAAGCGGCTGGTGTGCGACACAAGTACGCTAACCGACAAATACGGCCAGTTCTCCGCGCAACCCTTCGAGCGGGGCTTTGGAACAACAATTGGCAACGCGCTTCGGCGTGTTCTGCTTTCTTCGATCGAAGGCGCCGCGATTACTGCCGTTAAGATCGAAGGGGTCATGCACGAGTTTTCTTCCATTCCCGGAGTGGTGGAAGATGCGACTGACATTATCCTCAGCCTCAAGCAAATCCCCTTGAAGATGAACGCCGAAGGGCCCAAAACACTCATCCTGAAGGTTGACCAGCCAGGCGAAGTGACCTCTCGCATGATTCAGGAAGACGCGGATATTGAAATCCTGGATAAGGATGCCTACATCGCTACGGTGAGCGAGGGCGGGAACCTGCGAATTGAGATGCGCGTGAAAAACGGGCGGGGGTATGTTTCAGCCGAAAAGAATTTTGATGAGGATCTTCCAATAGGGTATATCCCTGTAGATTCCGTGCATTCACCCATCCGGAAGGTCAACTACACTGTGGAGGCCGCCCGGCTGGGGCAGATGACGGACTACGACAAGCTGACACTCGATGTCTGGACCAACGGCGCTGTTACTCCTCAGGACGCCATTGGCCTGGCTGCCAAACTCCTCAAAGATCACATGAGCATCTTCATTAACTTTGAGGAAGGCACTATTTCAGAAGAAATAGCCGAGGAGAAGCCGGCGACAGTTTATAACGAGAACCTGGATCGCTCTGTTGAAGAGTTGGAGCTATCGGTCCGTTCATACAACTGTCTTAAGAATGCCAATATCTCCACGATTCGAGAGTTGGTCCAGAAGTCCGAGCAGGAGATGCTGAAGACGAAGAATTTCGGCAGGAAATCCTTGAATGAGATTAAAGAAATTCTCACGGCGATGGGCTTGGGCCTGGGCATGAAATTCGATGAAAGGGGCAATCCCATTCCTGGCTCCAGCCAGCCAGCTTCAGGGCAGACGGTTTGGGGACAGGAAAGCTAACCATGCGTCATCGCAATTTCGGAAGAAAACTTGGCAGAAATACCGAGCATCGGCGAGCCCTGTTGCGCAATCTGGTGACTTCGCTGATCATCGAAGAACGGATCGAGACAACTCTTCCTAAAGCGAAAGAGGCGCGTGTTGCCGCTGAGCAGTTGATTACGCTCGGCAAACGTGGAGACCTTCACGCCCGGCGGCTTGCGGCAAGTTATGCCCTGAGCGCTCCGGCAGTGAAGAAGCTCTTTGACGATGTCGCAAAGCGATTCGAATCGCGCAACGGTGGCTACACCCGCATCGTAAAAACCGGATGGCGGAGCGGCGACGGTGCCGACACGGCTGTGCTGGAGCTGGTTGGGTCCCAGGTCTTGCAGAAGCGGGCTGAACTGCGCGCGAAGCGGGCCGAACGCCGTAAGAAAGCTGCCGAGGAAGCAGCCGCCCGGGAACAAGAGCTTCCGCCTGAGCCGGACGAAAAGGAATAGTGCGGCGTCCGGCCGTGACACAATTTCTGCAGAGTGTCGGAGTGTGATTGCTCCCTCTGGTCGCCTCAGACTGCTCTTAGGTCGGCTAGCGCGACCTTTCTTGCCTTTCGCTACAAGTATCCAGCGCCATCCCGATCGGGAGCTCTCCCTCTACTTACCACACCTTCGAAGATCTTAACGATGCGAAGAGCCTCCTGGTGGTCAAAAGCTGTTGGCAAGCAGGTTTGAGACCACCGCGGAGGCTTTCGCTTGGACCAACCTACCACAACGCAGTCGTTGTTGTTCCCAGATATTTTCCGCAAGCCCGTCATGGCGGAATTCGACGAGCGGCGAGGCAGTTCCGGCAGCCGCAAGCCGCTTTATCGGATGGGCGAGGCGCTGGCCGAGCGCGTCATCGAGCGGCATCGATCCTTTATTGATTGCCTGCAGGCAGTGATGCAGCTCAGCGCGGCCGGCGATCTCTGGAGCGATGATGAGTGTGAGACGGTGGCCTGTGACGTTGCGGTTCAGCCGGAAGCTGCCTGTACAGGAGAGCCCTTTCGATGTTCATCCCCAGCTTTGACATCTCTTCGAATCCCTTGGAAGTGATGAAATACTGCCGGTGACGCTCTGCTTTGTCTTCCTCGATCCA
>JAKAWN010000170.1 GCA_021827245.1 Acidobacteriota bacterium
GCACCTCTACCCGGTTCAACTCCCTCTTGCTCATCTCCGTTCGCCCCAATCTGACCTCCTTCCGGAGGTCACATTAGGGGACATTTCTATCGAGCACAAAAGGGGACATTATCATCGAGGTACAACACTGTTATTTTATGATCCCGCCGCACGCCCATCTTACATGATTGTGCCGAGGTTTCATTTCGCTGGCTTCCGAAAGATGACGCAATAATTGTTATTGGGCCAGTCGGCGGGTTGGGCGACCACCTGGAAACCGCCGCGCGTCAGTTCCTGGATCAGGATTTCTTTCGGCATGCCGTGGCCGCCGCGGTTGGCGGGCATGCCTTCTGCGGGCGGCATCCACGCGCGGGGCGCAAAGTCGATCACGGCTAACAGTCCGCCAGGTTTCAGAGACTGGAAGAGGCTGGCATCCATCTTCTGGGGCTCAGTGAAGTGGTGATAGACACGCCGCATGTAGATCGAATCGCAGCACTCATGCGGCAGGTTGGTTCCCGCCTGCGAGCCTTCAATTACCGTGATGTTGTGGAATTGGGAATCGGCGGCAAGGTCTTTCAGGTGCTCGAGTTTCCGCCGGCTCACTTCGGTGGTATAAACGTGGCCTGTCGGTCCTACGCGCTCCGCCGCGTCGATGGTCATCTGGCCCACCCCCGCGCCGATTTCCCCCACCACGCTGCCGGCATGCCAATCCAACAGCCTGGCCAGCCGCGCAGACTCCGCACGATAACCCTGCCCACATACGGGAAGGGTAATGGCCGAGAGTATCAGCGCAACAAGCAGCAGCTTGTGCTTCGATTTCATAGGCACCTATTGGGCGCGATTATACCCGTTCGATCCGCGGCGAACCATGGCAAATTCTAACCTGCGGTCACGCTGTAGCGCCGGGCTTCAGCCCGGTACGCCACCTTACAACAGCGTAATCGAGTAGTACTTCTCCGGTGCGCCCGCGGGCGCGGTCAGCGTTTGGCTGCCGTCAGGACCCCTGAATTCTGCGGAGACGTAATACTCGAGGAGCGGCGCGTCGGCTTTGCCTCCCTTGATCTCCTTCGCAAAGGTTCGTCTGCCCGCACGTTCCATTGGGAAAACTTGCCATTCTTCCCCGGCAGCCCGGCGCAGGAACAATTTGGCTTGAGGCACGGATTCTCCGCCGGGCGCCACCGCAAAGATTCGGACTCTTTCGCCCGGCCCCAAGGCCGAGGGGCGCGTGGGAACGAAGACTCGCGGCTGGACCGTCGCGTCTCTTCTGCGCACTTCCCGGAAAAGAGCTTCCACCTTGGCAGGCAGTTCCCCCAGATACTCTTTCATCGACAGGCGCAGGCGTATCAGCGCCAGTCTTTCAAACTTGTTGTGAACGGAAGCCAAGGCGCCCTGCTCATTCCGTTCGCTCACCATCTGCTGGTAAGTCAACAACGCCTCTCGAACCTGCGGCGCAAGCTGCTTCCAAAGCGGTACTCCTTCGTCCACCACCTTCTGCTTTGCTTCGGCCGCTTTGCCGCCCTTTTTCAAGGGCTGTGCCTCCTGCAAGACCTTGTGAAGGTGCGAAGCCAATATCCACGATTGCGAATAAGGAACAAGAAATTCGACGTAGCGGGCCAGATAATCCAGCCGCTCGCGTTCCGCCAGGCTCGCCGCCCCATTGGTCACCGCTCGAAGCTGCCGTGCTACTTTGGCCTGAGAAACCAGAACATTTTCAGGCGGTTCGTAGCCCGCCCAGAACTCGAAAGCCTCGCTGTAGTCGCCCGCGTAAGCGTGGATCTGATGATGGCCGTCCACGATCTTTCCGGTAAAGGAATTCAAGATCAACCGGTCGCGGTCTGTCACGTTCAGGATGTCACCGAGTTCCTTCGCGCGCGGACCCTCGGCCTGCACGGTCGCAAACGCCTGGAAGAATTCAGCGGGTTCGAGCGTCCGGTTCCACGAGGCTCGTGATTGGAATCCCGCATCGCAGTTCATCATGCGATTCCGCCAGTGAATCCCTAGCACGCCCTGGCACCCATATTTCTCGGCCAGGTCAATATCGCGTTTTCCCCGATGGACGTGGAACTGCGGAAGCCACATCGCCGGGTCGTCTTCCAGCCACGGAATGGGCCACCGCTCGCGCTCTCCGAGCTTGCCGTATTCCTCACTCACCGGGTCCCATCCGAGATTGTCGTTCAGCGAAGTGAAGATGACGTCCTGCGGCAGTTCCTTATGAAACTGCGCGAAGTGTCGAACCACGCCACCCCATCCGGAAATAACCAGCCGCTTGTCCGGTGCGTGCCGCTTGAGGAACTCGTAGGCCTGCTTGTAAGGCGTGACGGAGAGCGGCACGTGCTCCTTTTGGCTTGCCCAGTTCATCGTCTCGTCCTCCCACAGCCAGACGTAATCCACGGTGGGATAAGCTTCCAGCAGGCTTCCCAGGCGGGCTTCCAGAATGTCCCGCGCGGCCACGGTTTCGGGATCGATGCGGGGCCCGGGTACTTTGGGATTTGGGCTGACGTAATGCGCCTCCGGCGGCGTGGCGCGATAGATCTCGTCGGGAATCTGGTAGGGTTCAAACCCGACACCGGTCCGGATGCCCAGTTTCTTCGCGTACTTGAAGGCCTCACCCCACAATTGCTGCGCAAACTTCTCGTCTTCCCAGCAACTGGTGGCGCGCGTCGTGGCTTCGGAGCCGAAAACGTCGCCGGCAAAATAATCCGGGGCACCCATACCGTAGTGAGAAGTTTTTTCGGGAATACAGCCCCAACGGTTGGTCGCCGTCGTATCCGTGTAAGCCAGGTGGCCGACGCCGGCGTATTCAAACGAGAGAAAGGACTCGGTCCACTGGTTGGGGCTGGAATAAACGTGGATGCCCAGCGTGTTGAAGCGCATCCGCAGCATCGCTTCCAGGTAGGCGCGGTGTTCCTCGCGGTTGTAGACCGTGATGCAGTTCAGAAAGTCGGGCCAGGGCAGCAGCCCTCGAGTCTTGAAGCGCGGCTGTGCCTGCCAGGGGTGATTCAACGGAGGCAGATTCAAGTCCCGCGCCGGCTGCAAAGGGTATACGTCGCCATCCAGGCCAAAGAACGCGCCCTGGTGCTCCAGGAAATCAAAGACCGCGTAGAGAATTGCTTGGCCTGTCGCACCCGTCAGGCGAACCTGCGCTCCTTGCCCTGGAATCACCTCTCGGGCGATTTCGTATGCTTCGGGATCTTTGAATGCCTCTCGATTGACCCGCAGGACAAAGACCAGATCGTCGTCCTCCGGTTCTGCTCCTGATCCTACCGCCTGGATCGGCGGGCGGGCTAGCCCCAGCCTGCGCAGGCCCCGAGCCAGTTCCTTGCTGGCCAGCCGCTCCTGAAAGTTTGCATTAACCGGAGCTAAAATCCAGGCTTTGCGGTTTGTCCCCACCGCGAAATTCATACTGAGTCGGCCGTTGTCGACGATCGCTGCGGTGCTTGATCCTTGCTCGGAGGTTCGCGCCGCATGACCGCTTCCCGAGGGATAGATCGATCCGGCCCCCAAAAGCGCCGCGGACCCTTGCAGAAATTCCCGCCGGTCAATGCCTCTTCTTCGTTTCACCGTTGGCTCCTCAATATGTATTGTTAAGGCTCACGGATGTGATGAGTGACGCCTTGTCTCGATCCGTATTGCACACGGAAGATTCTCAGAGGCAGGCCACACCCTGCTGTGGGACTTTGCGCTCTCAAACTTGCGCCTGCCGGCACCCATGGCAAACGATGATAGCACGAGCACGGACGGCTGTTTACTGCTTGCTCGAGGCTTGTGCGATGAACCGGTTGATGTTTCGACAGAGCACAGGCAGAACCTTCGGGTTGAGATAAAGCATGTGCCCGCAATGGTAGTAGTCCGTCGTAATGCGCTTCCAGGCGCCTTTCGGCAGCGGCGCCTGACGCAGCGTGTAAAGCGTTGCAAAGAACGGAGTCGCCATGTCGAAGTATCCGTTGTTGTCCATAAGTTCCAGCCCCGCATCGTTATCCATGGCACGGGCCAGCGCCGGCGCAACATTCAAATACATAGAACCTTCACCCAGTAGCATCTGCACGGGCGGATTGTATTTCCAGTCCCATGCGTTGTTCACCTTAAAACTCATCTGGATGTAATGGTGCGTGCTGTGGTAATTCAGTTTGCGCTCGAGATAATCATTAAAGCTGGCGGTCAGCGCACCCTCGGTAGCGCTGGTGACGGCGCCCACGCCGCTGGGGCTGTTAAAGGGGACCAGCGGCTGCAGCTCGTCGAGCGTGTACCGCGAATCGTAGCGGCCCGTCAGCTCATCCGCCGAGCCCAGGAGGCGGCGTCGGAACACCCGCAGGGAGACGCGCAGGTTCGCCTTCAGCCACAGCGATTCCGGCAGGCCCGTCAGCGACGAAAGTTGCTTGGCGATGGAATCGCGCTCTGTTTCACTCAGTGCCGAGCCCTTGAACAGCGCCGTCGCGTAGGGTCCGGCGGCAAAGGCCTCCGCCTTCTTTACCAGATCGGGCAGGCTCTTCGGCTCCGGATTCAGCCGGTGGTGGTACCAGGCGGTTGTCGCGTAAGAAGGTAGATAAAGTATGTAGGGCAGGTCGTTGCCAGGCGCAAAAGTGATGGTGGGAAAATTGAGCACGGTCGAGCAGAGGATCACCCCGTTCAGGTAAATGCCGTGCTGGATCAGGTCGTTGGCCAGCACCGCCGAGCGCGTGGTGCCGTAGCTTTCGCCCAGCAGGAACTTGGGCGAGCCCCAGCGGCTGTATTTTGAAATGTACTGTTCGATGAACTGGGTGAAAGCCTGGCCGTCCTGCTTGACGCCGTAAAACATCTTGGGCGTTCCGTGCGGAGGCAGCACGCGGCTGTAGCCGGTGCCGACGGCGTCAATGAAGACCAGATCCGTCGTCGCCAGCAGCGTCATGGGATTCTGCTCCATCTTGTAGGGTGGGCGAACCGCGATGGTGCTTCCAGGCTGCGGCCAGATAATCCGTCGCGGACCAAAACCGCCGACATCTACCAGTGCCGAGGCCGCCCCCGGCCCACCGTTATAGCTGAATGTTATCGGCCGGGTAGCCGGATCGCTGACGCCATCTTTGGTGTAAGCGACATAGAACATCTTCGCCGTCGGCTGATCCTTGGCGTCATGCAGGATGATGGTTCCGGCCGTCGCCGTGTACGGGATGGTCTGGCCGTTGATTTCCACCGTATGACGGGTCGAAACCTCGCGGGCCTTTGGCTTCTTCTCTGGCTTCCCTTCCGCCTTTTCATTCCTCATTGCGCTCGCTTCGGCTTTGGCCGTCGGCTTGGGCGCTTTCTGTTGGGCCATCCCCCAACAAGGAATGCTCATGGTCATGATCAAACACCACAGAACTGCACGCATGAAAAGCTCCTCCGTCTTGACTTATGATTCGGGAGTTCCATAAACAGTTTTCCGGAAATCGCCAAGATACAACGTGTATCCATGTCCTGGCAAATTTCTTTAAGCGGGATTCTCGATTTTCCTGCCACGAAATGGTGGGTTATTGAGCTTGAATGCTGATGTACGAATAGAGACTTAAGGGAGCTTGTTTTACTCAATATAGGCTTATTGCATTAGGTTGGCTACGCGATATGTTTTGAACGACCTGGTCGCTTTGCTGATATCGATTTGTCGCGCTTCTTCTCAACCAGCCGTCGGAAGACAATTGATCCTACCCGAAGTCATGATCAACCCGCGCGGGCCGTTTGCTTGCGTTGTGGTGTTCGAGGGTCTATACTTTTTAAGAGAGAGGTTGCGGTGGGCGCAAGCCCACTTTTTTGTTGGGGGAACGGTGTCTATCTGGATGGCCAGACCCTCAACGGACGGCGAATTATCCCGTAGCTAACCAATGATTATTGACCTGCAAAAGATCGAAGCCATTGCAGAGCGCGTGGCAGATGGCGAGGGGCTGGCACTTATCGATGTTGAACTCAAGGGAGGGAGATCAAACCCGCTCCTCAGGGTCTATATCGACAGGCCCGGGGGAGTTTCACACGCGGATTGTGCGCTCGTTAGCGAGCAGATGGGTGCTATTCTTGATGTTGAAGACCCTTTTCCGGGAAGTTATGTGTTGGAGGTTTCGTCACCCGGTCTCGACAGAAAGTTGGTGAAGCCTCGGGAGTTTCAATATTTTGCCGGCCGTCGTGCTCGGGTGGTTGTGAGGGAGCCCGTTGGCGAGCAGAAAGTCTTCGAAGGCAGGCTGGCGGGGCTTGACGAAGGCCGGATCAAAATGGACTTGGACGATGAAAGGGTTGTGGAGTTGGAGCATTCGAACATTTCGAAAGCTAAGCTCCTGCCGGAATTCTAGTAGGGAAGTGAGTTGATCCGGCAGTGCAGCACGACCCAGGGTAATGTTGTCGAGCAGGCGTGGGATACGCAAGCTGGAGGGAAATAGTGGCGACCAGTGTTCTCTATCAAACAATTGATCAGCTGAGCCGGGAAAAGGGTATTGATCCGCAAATTGTGGTGGCAGCCGTGGAGGATGCTGTCCTGGTGGCAACGCGGAAATATTACAAGAGCATGGAGGACTTGGAATCGCACTTCAACAAGGAATCCGGCCAAGTGGAAGTTTATGCGGTCAAGAAGGTGGTGGAAGAAGTTGCCGATCCCGACCACGAAATTTCGCTCATCGAAGCCCGCAAGCTGAATGCCGAGGCAGCCGTCGAAACCCAACTGAGAGTTCCCAAGGCCACGGACGTGCTAGGCCGCATCGCCGCGCAGACGGCGAAACAGGTGATCTTCCAGAAAGTTCGGGAGGCTGAGCGTGACACCGTTTATGCGGAATACAGCCAGAGGATTGGTGAGCTGATCAACTGTACGGTGAAGCGCATGGAAGGTCCGGATGTGATTCTGGATCTAGGGCGGACAGAAGCCCGCATGCCGCGTCGCGAACAGTCAAAGCTGGAGGCTTACCAGGTCGGGGACCGTGTGAGGGCGGTAATCACCCTTGTGGATCGGGCAGCGCGTGGCCCTCAAGTGATTGCCTCAAGGGCTGATCCCAATCTGGTGCGGAAGCTTTTTGAGATGGAGGTGCCGGAAATCTATGATGGCACCGTTGTAATCAAAGCCATTGCCCGCGAGTCAGGCGAGCGAACGAAAGTCGCTGTATATTCGCGCGATCCGGACGTGGATTGTGTGGGGGCGTGCGTTGGAATGAAGGGGATGCGCGTACAATCGGTGATTCGCGAATTGCGCGGCGAGAAAATTGACATCATCGAGTACAACGAAGACCCCGTGGTGTTTGCTGCTAACGCGCTGAGTCCGGCCAAGATCAATCACGTTTCGGTGGTTGATATCGAGCAGAAACACCTGGAAGTTATTGTTGACGACTCGCAGCTTTCGCTGGCGATCGGGAAAAAGGGACAGAACGTCCGCCTGGCTGCCAAGCTGCTGGGCTGGCAGATTGACATTAAGAGCGAAGAGGAAAAACGGCAGGAAATCGAGTCGCAGATGGCTGCGATGGCCTTGCGCGGAGCGCCGATCTCGAACCTGGAAGGATTGGGTGATAAGACTCTGGACAAACTGCGTAGCGCGGGGATCGAAAGCGTTGAACAACTGGCCCAAATGACACCCGAGGAACTGATGCAAATTCAGGGCATCGGCGATAGGACCATCGACAGAATCCGCCGGGTGGTTACGGACTATTTTGAGAAAGGCCAGGAAGCGATCGAACAGGCAGCCCTTGAAGAAGAAGCGCTGGCGGATGAGCAAGAGGCTTCAAGAGCAGAAGCAGAAGCAGAAACAGAAGCCCCTGAAATTGAGGAGCCGGTTGCGGAAAGCGAAGTGCAATCTGCTGAGGCAACCGAGACGGTTGAGTCTGAAGAGGCCGGTTCTCCGATCGAAGCCGGGGACAAAGGCGAGTCGGCTGCCGCCGAGGACAGCGAAGGGGCTGAGGCAGCTTCGCCAGGCGCTGAAACGGTTGAAGAAAGAAAACCTGAATCCGGCGAGCCTGCCGAAGAGGGGAAGATCGAAGAAACCACGGAGTAAAAACGATTTCGGCAAGATCCTTTGTACAAGGTGGCGAGTGCAGAAATAAACTGGCTGGGCGCAAGGGCGGAAAGACTTTAGGAAAGAGGTGAAATGAGCAGTATCCGAATCAACGAACTGGCACGAGAGCTTGAAGTGAAAAGCCGGGCAATCCTGGATTGTCTGCAGGAGCTTGGCATCACGGATAAGAAGTCGCATTCCAGTTCGCTCGATCAGGAATCAGCGGATAAGGTACGGGCATACTTCAATCGTGATGGCGGTGGGGCTGCGGCTCGAACTGCGAAGCCTGCTCAGGCGGGGGGTGCTGAGGAAGAGTCGCATCATCCAGAAGCAGAAGCCACGCCAACACCTGAACCACGACCACCTGCGAAGCACCCTGAACCTCCTGTAGCACGACAGTCGTTTACCAGGTCGATTGCCGAGATCAAGGCCGCAGTGCGCAAGACAGTGGCGCCCCCTCCCCCGGTGCGCCCCTTGAAGCCAGTGAGTGCGCCGACCCCACCTCCTGAACCTATGACACCGGGGCAGGCAGGCGCCGTTCAGCCTGCCCAACAAGGTGCTCCGGTGCGGCCAGTGCCCGTCCATCCGGTTGCAAAGGCCCCTGAAATCCCTGTGCAAAAGGCTAAACCTGTGGCTTCACCTGCTGCGAGAGTTCCTACGAAGGCGCCGGAGGCTGCTCAGCCTGCGACAGAATCCAAGACGAGCAGGGCTGCCCCGCCTTCGAAACTGCCAGCATCCAAGCAGCCGATCTACCCCGCTGCCGGACTCCCAAAGGCTGTGCCGACGCGCACCCACACGTTCCGGCGGCCGGGGGAACCGCGACCGATGCATCCAACGGCGCGGCCTGCTGCGGGAGCTCGAGCGCCGTCCAGGCCTGTCTCGCCAAGGCGCATTGTAGTGCCAAAGGCGGAAAGGCATCCCGTTCCAGCTCCGCAACCTGCAACGCCGGAAGAGGTTCAGATTACTCGAGCGATCACTATTACCGAAGGGGTAAGCATCAAGGAACTTTCTGAAAAGCTGGAAGTCCGTGCGAAGGACGTCTTGAAGAGACTGCTGGAAAAAGGGATCTTTGCGACCATTAATCAGACGCTGGATAGCGATACTGCTGCGGAGATCGCGCGTGCCTTCGGCGCGGAAGTCAAGGTCATCAGCTTTGAAGAGGAAGTCTTTCGGGAGAACGAAGAAGAGGATCGCAAGGAAGATTTGATGTCTCGCGCCCCCGTGGTGACTGTGATGGGCCATGTTGATCACGGTAAGACTTCGTTGCTTGACGCTATCCGGGAGACGAAAGTGGCTTCCGGCGAAGCAGGCGGCATCACGCAGCACATTGGTGCGTACGAAGTTGAGACGCAAGGCCGAAAAGTGGTTTTCCTGGACACTCCGGGCCACGAAGCTTTCACGTTGATGCGCGCTCGCGGCGCCAAAGTGACAGACGTCGTTGTGCTGGTGGTTGCGGCGGATGACGGTGTGATGCCCCAAACCCTCGAGGCCATTAACCACGCCCGCGCGGCCCAAGTCCCCATCGTAGTGGCGATTAACAAGATTGATAAGCCGGATGCCATGCCGGATCGGGTGAAAAAACAGTTGGCCGACCGCGGCCTTACTCCGGAGGAGTGGGGCGGCGATACTGTGCAGGTGGAAGTTTCCGCAAAACAGCGGAAGAATCTGGATCTTCTGCTTGAGATGATTCTGCTGGTGGCAGATATGCAGTCGCTGAAGGCCAATCCAAGCCGCTTGGCTTCGGGCACGGTTCTGGAAGCAAAGTTGGACAGAGGCCGTGGTCCGGTCGCCACGATCATTGTGCAGAACGGCACCCTGCAGGTTGGCGACTCGTTCATTGTCGGGGCCATTTATGGGAAGGTGCGCGCCATGTTCAATGATCGAGGAATCCCGATAATCGAAGCTCCGCCAAGCACCCCCGTGGAGATTCTGGGACTGGAAGATGTCCCTCAGGCAGGCGACCGTCTACAGGCTATTGAGGACACGAATAAGGCGCGTCAAATCGCCGCCCATCGCCAGACCAAGCTTCGCGAGGCAGCGCTGGCCAAGAGCGCAAGGCTCACACTAGAGCAACTGCACGAGCAGATGGCGGCGGGTGAAGTCAAAGAGCTTGCGCTGATCATTAAGGCAGACGTCCAGGGATCGGTCGAGGTCCTTGCGGACACTCTCGGCAAGCTGGGCAACGAAAAAGTTAAGACCAAGGTCATCCACGCCGGCGTCGGCGCGATTACCGAGACCGATGTGCTGCTGGCGTCGGCATCGAACGCTGTCATTGTAGGGTTTAACGTCAGGCCGGAACGCAAAGCCAACGATCTGGCACAGCTTGAAAACGTGGATATCCGCCTTCACACGGTTATTTACGAAGTGGTGGAAGAAATCAAGAAGGCGATGTCGGGGCTTCTCTCAGCCGTCTTCAAGGAGGTCACGCTGGGCCGGGCGGAAGTGCGCGATACTTTTCGCATATCGAGGGTCGGTACGGTTGCCGGGTGTTACGTTCAGGAGGGGAAAGTTACTCGGGATTCCAGGATCAGGGTGCTGCGCGACAATGTTGTGGTCCATGAAGGCCGCGTCCGGTCCGTTCGGCACTTCAAGGAAGACGTGCCCGAAGTGAAGTTCGGCACGGAATGCGGAATCTCTGTTGAGAACTTCAATGACATCAAGGTCGGGGATGTGCTCGAAGCCTACACGCTCGAGCGCGTGATGGAGCCTGCCATAGCCTGAAGAGGTAACGGCCCAGAATGCCAGTCGGCCTTCTTACTCTCGAGATTCATCTGCCGTATTCACACTCACTCAAGGAGAAGCGCGCAGTTCTGCGGAAAATCCGCGACCGCCTCAGGTCCAGGTTTAACGTCGCAATTGCAGAGCTGGACCACCGTGATGTCTGGCAGCGCGCGACTCTCGGGATCGTTTCCATCTCCGACAGCCAGCCGCTGCTGGACAACGTATTTCGCGAGGTTCTTCGAGAGTCCGAAAAGATCCTCGGGGAAGATGTCGCCCACCACGACGTCGAATTTTTCTAGAAATCGATTGCTGGTAAAGGAAGGATTGTAATGACCGTTCCTGGGCGCCGCCAGGTGAGACTGCAGGATCAAATCCAAACCGAAGTGGCTGAGATGATCTCCCTGGAGTTGAAGGATCCCCGAATCGGTTTCGCGACTGTCACGCGAGTTGAACTCACACCAGATTTGCGTTCCGCGCATATATGGGTGTCCGTGCTGGGAGAAAAGGAAGCGCAGGAAGGAACTCTTGAAGGGTTGCTATCTGCCACAGGTTATCTTCGGCACGAACTCAGCCACCGGCTTAGACTCAGGCGTGTACCGGAGCTCACTTTCGTGCTCGACCACAGCGCCGAAGATGTGCTTAGGGTTGAGTCGCTGCTCGACCAAACCAATAAGACCCGCTGAACGCTGAGACCCCTTTCCACGGTGCCTCGGGGAAAGCACTCATGTCTTGAAATTTTGCAGAGCGCGGCGTTGACTTTTTCATGAACATAGAGATATCAGGTGTTTTAATTATTGACAAACCAGCGGGTATGACATCCCATGATGTCGTGGCTCGTGTCCGGCACCTGTTAGGGATTCGGCAGATCGGGCACTTCGGCACGCTGGATCCCTTTGCTACCGGTGTGTTGCCACTTTCCGTGGGCAAAGCGACACGTTTTGCGCAGTTCTATCTGAAATCGCGAAAAGCCTACGAAGGCACAATGCGGCTGGGATATTCCACGGATACTTATGATGGCACCGGAACGCCGACATCTGAGGCGGCGATGGTTTCCGTTGATACTGAAAGCCTCGAGAAACTCTTTCGGGAATCTACGGGGCGGCTGATGCAGACCCCTCCGCCGTATTCCGCCAAACGCATCGGTGGAACGCGCGCCTATGAACTGGCGCGCCAGAACAAGCCGGTGCAACTGGATCCGGTAGAGGTGGAGGTCTACGCGCTGGAATTGCTGTCATTTGATGGAGTGCGTGCCAGCTTTGCGGTTGAGTGCTCTGGAGGTACTTATGTTCGCTCTCTTGCGCACGACATCGGACAAAGGCTTGGCTGCGGAGCTCATCTGGAGGGTTTGCGACGAACGACCGTAGCCGAATTCAAGCTCGATCGGTCAGTAACCCTGGAGGAGCTGGAGGCGGCTGTCCGTGAGCAAAAGGTGGAAAGTTGCTTCGTACCGCTTGAAGCGCTGCTCCCTGATTGCCCGGAACTCGTTGTTCGTGGACGTGAGGAGAAGAGCGTGCGGCACGGACATAAATTTGAGCTTGCGCAGACGGAACGATTTGGGCGTGGGACGGGACGGCTGCAATCGGTTTCCTTGTTAAAGATCATGAATCCCGAACGCCGCCTGATCGCAGTGGCGAGGCACGTTTCAGGAAGTATTTATCATCCCGATCTTGTGCTGGTCTAGGGCGTTGGGCCTTCACCGAGCGCTCGGTTGCAGGCGAGGTTCTTGTTGTCCAGCGCCTGAAGGAAGCAATCCCAGAATCGCTTCGGCAGTGCGTTGGGCGGCGCCGGGACGCACCCTCTTGAGGATATTTGGTTCGAAGGTTCTGGAGCTTTTCGGGATGGCTGAGAAAATCGTCGATGGAAGAAGCGAGTTCTTCAGGTCTCTTGATCCAGCGGCCAATCTGCCATGTTTCAATTAGGTCGCAAGCGCGGCGTTCAATTCCCGGCAGAGGATCAAAAGCCAGAATGGGCAAACCTGAGTTCATGGCTTCGAGAAGCGTGCCGCTTCCGGGCTTGCTCAGACGACGACATCCGTCCGGGGAGATCGGACCAGTCGCGCAAGTTGTTTTGCTCCATGCCGGTAAAGCCAGTGAGGACCTGTGGCGCTGTGGGTGTGCTGATAGCCTTCAACCCACCCCCAGAACGCTGGCCAATGCTTGAGCGGAAGCTGGTAGGAATTGTAGTATGCGGGAAACCATCTGCCGCAATGGTCGAGCGCGTTGACGGCTTCTGCAATAATGTCTGGCCGGAGTTTTTCGAGGGACTTCTTCAGCGTGACGCCCATACGTTCGTGTGCTGTGCCGTGGGGTACAGCCAGGATCAGGATTTGTGTTTGCCTCACGCCTTTGTTCGAGCCTCCAACGGGCGCCTTCCGGATTCTTGATTGCAGCGAAGTAAAAGAGATGCTGAAAGGTCGATCCGACAGGCAGGTGATGCTGCCCTGTGCCTGTTATCAACCTGTTCGAGGATAGTGAAGCTACGAGTTTGATATGCAATTGTTCCTGAAGGGAAATG
>JAKAWN010000171.1 GCA_021827245.1 Acidobacteriota bacterium
GAAATCGATGAGCCAATGGGTTTCAAAAGGAATACGCACCGGGGTGAAAAGTACGCGCTATCCGCAGGCGGAAGAACGAGCGCCGGGTGTCTCACCCGGATTGCCGGACCCATCAGTCCCCCTGTCTGAGGCACAAAAACAGGAGTTGATTGGGCGCTGCCCAACCGGCGTTATCTTCCTGCAAGATTCCAGACTGTCTGTAAATTACCGCCGTTGCATTCACTGCTTCCGCTGTGTCCGCGGAACGGGTTCCCCGCTGGGATGGAAGGACGGCTATGAATGGGCAGGCCTCGCATCCATTGCGAATCCTCCGGAATGGCCGAGGGCATTCAGGAAGTCACTGCACATCCGGGTCGTAGACGCCGGTGATTGCGGGGCCTGTCTGAATGAGGTCAAACAGCTTGCTAACCCGTACTACAATCTGCACCGCCTCGGATTCTTTATTACCCCGACTCCCCGCACGGCTGACATCCTTTTGGTCGTCGGACCGGTTACTGATCAGATGCGGAGGCCGTTGCGTGAAACCTACGAGGCAATGCCCACGCCAAAGCTCGTGATGGCAGTCGGTGAAGGCGCTTTGGCGGGTGGCGTCTTTGGTCCGAGTTTTGCCACCGCCGCCGGGGTGAGGGATGTACTCCCTGTAGACATAGAAGTACCGGGCTACCCACCGCCGCCGCTGGCCATCCTTCATGGCCTGTTAGTAGCCGCTGGACGCAAGGCCCCGGCTTCGATGGTTGCTGAGCAATCCAATCTCGCTCAAAAGAACAGGTAATGGGCATGCTTCTCTTGGTTTGCATCTTTTTCTCGATATGCTGCGTGGGGATTGTTGCGTCAATTGTCCTGCCTGAAGCTCAAAGCCCTCGAATACTGGCATGGACGGGATCGCTGGCGTCTCTGGCCCTTTCTGCGGCTGGAGCTGCTGCACTCGTTAGAAAACAACCTTTCACGCTTCAGCTCTGGACCTTGCCGGAGTTGGGGACATTGACCCTCAGCATTGATCATCTCTCGGGCCTGTTTCTCTTCATTTCTGGGCTGATTTTTCTTGCCGCCTCGGCGTTTTCGTACCGTTACCTCGAGCGTTACGCCGGACATTTCAGCTTGCGCGCGTTTTCCATTCTGTATCACGCGCTCTTTGTGGCCGCAGTGTTGGTTTTAATGGCTGGCGACGTTGTGTCGTTTCTGATCGGGTGGGAAGCGATGTCCATCCTCGCCTATTTGCTCGTTAACTGCCAGCACAAACAGGACCAGAATCCGGAAGCAGGATACTTAATGCTGTCGATGGGAGAAGCTGGATTCCTTGCGGTTGCCGTCGCGTTCCTGCTGCTCGCAACAACCGCCGGCAGCCTGACATTTGCTTCCCTCCGGTCCGCCGCGGCTTCCGCCGGGCCGTCGTTGCGATGGTCCGTCTTTTTGCTTTCATTTTTCAGGTTCAGCGTGAAGGCCGGACTCGCGCCGTTCAATCGCTGGCTGCCGCGAGTTTACCCGGTTGCCTCTGCCACGGTCTGCGCTCTTCTGTCGGGCGTTCTGCTCAATCTTGGGATTTATGGTATCGTCCGTATCAATGGAGACCTGCTTCCGATCGCGTCCGTGAGCCCTGGGCTTATTGTCCTAGCGATAGGCAGCCTGACAGCTCTGGTCGGTATTCTCTATGCCAACAGAGAAAGTGACATGAAGAGCATGCTGGCGGAGAGCTCCATCGAGAACATGGGCATTGTGACGGCTGCATTGGGAGCTGGATTTGTCTTCTCGGCCTCCCATGCTCCCTTGCTCGCTGGCATGGCTTTCATCGCAGCCCTTTATCAGATGTTGAATCATTCGGTTTATAAGTCGCTGCTGTTCTATGGCGCGGGTTCGGTAGACTCCACTGTGGGTACGAGAGACATGGACCGCTTGGGGGGCCTGATCAAACGTCAGCCGTGGATTGCTGCATTTTTTCTGGCAGGAGCGATATCAATAGCAGCTCTGCCACCGTCGAACGGCTTTGTCAGCGAGTGGCTCACCCTGCAGGCGCTGCTCCAAAGCGCCATGCTGGAATCCCCGGCTGTGAAGGTGGTCTTCGCGATCTGCGGTGCAATCCTTGCTCTTACAGCAGCGCTGGCAGTCACCTGTTTTGTTAAGGCATTTGCCATGAGCTTCCTGGGAATTGCGCGATCTGAACAAGCAAAACAAAGCGGCCGTGTGCCCCGTTCGATGCGTGCTGCGATGGGTTTTCTTGCTTTTCTGTGCCTGCTGCTGGGTATCCTGCCTACCTATGTGATCCCCGCGCTCGATCGCGGAGCAAGCCTGCTTTCAAGGACCAGCGCAAGCGGGACGCTGGTCCCGCCTTTCTTTCTCACCAGCTCCGAGCGGTCGCTGTTGCCACCAGCATTCGTGGCCGACTTTCACAATCTTGGAGCACAACTGGGAAAAGGGATTCTGCCAGGAGCAGGGTTGGTGGTGCTTCACCGCGGTTCGACGCGCAATCCCGTGGTCTTTGCGATGTCAACCAGCTACATGATTATCGTGCTGGCGCTGCTTATTGGTTCCTTGTTCCTGGCCCTGCGCTGGTGGCTGGCGCGAAGAACTCAACGCTCCCTTGGCTCTGTCTGGGCCGGCGGGCTGACTGAACTGCCGCGCGAGCTTACATACACCGCGACGGGATTCTCCAACCCGGTTCGGGTCACGTTTAATGCAATCTTTCATCCGGCAGAGATCGAGGACAGCAGGGAAATGGTAGCCCAACACTTTCGGGTAACAATTCGAAGGATGGCTGAAGAAGTGCACGTTCTTGACCGCGTTTTTTACCGGCCAGTCCGGATTGGTGCAGCAAAAGTGGCAAGCGGCCTGGCAAGAATGCATCACGGGAGACTCAACGTTTATGTCGCGTATGTATTGCTTGCTTTCCTGACCGTGCTGTTGTTCGGAAGGTATCTATGAGAGGCATTTTCTTCTTGGGTCATTTGCATGAGTCGATACTGTGCCCCTGTCACTGTGTAGGTTGTCGCAAGGAGTCTGCATCTGTGATATAAGAGAGTCTAGGTGATGGAGTTCGCCATCTAAATCCCTGCAGAGGCAGGGTGATAACTCCTGACCGCCATGTGGCGTTCAGGAGTTTTTTGTTTTAGGGAGGTTTCGGGTTCAATCAGCGGTTTCCTGTGTGAGTTCACCGTAACCGCACAAGTAAATATTGAAGCGCAAAACTGTTTCCGTTTTCCAGCGGCAGTGCATTGGTTGTCGAGGAGGGATTATGGAACACCAGCGTTTTGAGGGTGACCGTACGCTGATGCGAATCCACATTGGCGAATCGGACAAATGGCATGGAAGACTGCTGTACGAGGCAATCGTGGAACTCCTTCGGAAGGAGGGCTTCTACGGAGCGACAGTCCTGCGCGGCGTGGGAGGTTACGGCTCTTCAAGCCGATATCATACTGAGAAAATCCTGCGCCTGTCGCAAGATCTGCCCATTGTGATTGAGGTCGTCGAGTACTCAGACCGAATCGAACGGATTCTGCCACGGCTCGACGAAATGGTGGATGGAGGTCTGATTACCCTTGAGAAGGCCCACGTCATTCTTTACCGCCCCAAAACGAAGGATAAGTGAGGAAGCGGCGTCGAGGTGCGGTCAAAGATAAAGACGAAATCTTCATCGATAGCGACCTTCTAAAGCCGGGCCGTTGGGATGAAATTGTCTTCGGTCGTCACGCCCTCTCGGTTCAATTGGGATTGAGATCCGGCTATTCCTATGAAGATCGTAATCGTTTCCGATATTCACGGCAATTTTGACGCCCTTTCCGCGCTTCGAGAGACTTACGACGAGCTTTGGGTACTGGGCGACCTGGTGAATTACGGGCCCGAACCAGAGCCGGTCATCGACTTTGTGAAGTCTAAGGCAGCCATCGTTGTTCGCGGGAATCACGACCACTCAATTGGGTTTAACGAAGATCCCCGATGTTCGCCGCGATTTCAAGAAATGGCTCAGGCTACGCGGCGTTATACGGATTCGGTGCTGGGATTCGGACACAAGCACTTTCTTCGAAGCCTGCCCCTGTATGTCGAGACTCGACGAGCAGAGACCCGGTTCTACCTGTGCCATGCTGTCCCTTCAGACCCCCTCTTCGGCTATTGCGAAGCTGAATCTCCGCTCTGGGTTCGAGAGCTGGAAGACGTTACCGCCGATGTCGTCTTGGTGGGCCATACCCATGTTCCTGCAATGAGGTCCTTCGGTTCATGCGTCGTTGTCAATCCGGGGAGTCTCGGGCAGCCCAAGAGAGGAAGTCCCGACGCTCGGTACGCCGTATGGGAAGACGGGAAAATCGAACTGAAGTCGTACTGTTACCCGGTAGAAGCAACCGTGGCGAAGATACAAGCTCTTCCAATTGACGCCACCTTACGCGACGAATTGAGTGTGATTCTGCGGGCGGGAAGCATTCCGCAAACACGGGAGGAATAGTGAACCATGTCGAAAATCAAAAAGCTTGAGGCGCTGGAGATCTTGGATTCCAGAGGAAATCCAACGATCCAGGTTTCAGTCCATCTTGAAAGCGGAGCGTTCGGAGTCGCCAAAGTTCCGTCGGGCGCCTCGACGGGCAAGCGCGAGGCCATTGAGCTCCGTGACGGGGACAAGAAGCGATACGGAGGCAAAGGCGTTCTAAAAGCAATTGCCAATGTTTTGGGAGAAATTCAAGAATCTGTCGCTGGCTTTGAAGGTGACCAACCGATCCTGGATAAAAAGCTGATAGCACTGGACGGGACGCCCAACAAAGCTCGGCTGGGCGCGAACGCCATTCTCGGAGTGTCATTGGGCTTCGCCAAATCATGCGCCGCGGAAAAGGGTGTGCCACTTTACCGGCACCTTTCCCTGCGGGGGATATATCTCCTGCCCGTACCTATGTTCAACGTCCTCAACGGAGGGCGGCATGCCGACAATAACGTGGACTTCCAGGAGTTCATGATCGCCCCCGTAGGAGCAACCAGCTTCGCCGAAGGCCTTCGGGCCGCTTCGGAGGCCTTTCAGGCCCTGAAGGTGATCCTGCATGAAAAAGGGTATGAGACAAGCGTAGGAGACGAGGGCGGGTTTGCCCCTCGACTGAAGTCCAATGAAGAAGCAATGGAACTTCTACTGGCCGCGATTCAGAAGGCAGGCTACAAGCCTGGAAATGATATCGCCATCAATCTGGATCCTGCCGCGAGCGAATTCTACGAGGAAGGAAGTTACGTTTTTCGAAAGTCTGACCAATCGAAACATACGCCGGACGCTCTGATTTCACTTTGGGAGGACTGGCTCAATCGATACCCCGAAATCTACTCGCTGGAAGACGGCTTGGCGGAAGACGACTGGGCCGGCTGGCGCGACGCGACAAAGCGGCTCGGCCACAGGGTTCAACTCGTCGGGGACGACATTTACGTGACCAATGCCGAAATCTTTAGAAAGGGAATTCAAGAGGGTATCGCCAACTCAATTCTGATCAAATTGAACCAGATCGGCACGGTGACAGAAACACTCGAGTGCATCGAGCTTGCGCACCGAAACGGATATACCACTGTCATCTCCCACCGTTCGGGAGAAACTGACGACACAACTATTGCTGATTTGGCCGTCGCCGCCTCGACTGGGCAAATCAAGTCCGGCTCAGTCTGTCGCGGAGAACGAATTGCCAAGTACAATCGGCTTCTCGAAATCGAGAAGGAACTTGGCTCAAGGGGGCATTATGCGGGAAGAAAAGCCTACGAGCGCTGGCGGCCGGTTTCAACGGCCGGGACAGCCCATTGGTGAAGTGATGAGCGAAAGCGGAACAAATTCTCAGCTCTCCTCGGGCGCAGCAGGCGAACGTTTGTGGGATTACGATCGGCTGAAGCTTGATCTTGCATCCCTCATCCAGAGTGCTTTTCGACATATCAACGAGAAGGCCCATCCTGAAGGCTACCAAAGGTGCCGCGACCTGCTCACGAGTCTCGCGGAAGATCGGTTTACTCTGGCCGTTGTAGGTCAGTTCAATCGTGGCAAGAGCTCTTTGATGAACACAGTGCTGGGAGTGGATCGCCTGCCCGTCGGCATCGTACCCCTAACCTCCGTTATCACGAAAGTATCTTACGGAAATCCCGAGCGCGTGCTCATCGAGTTTCGGGGAACTTCTTTGAAGGATGACATTCCTCTTGATCGCCTGGTTGAATACGTAACCGAGACAGGAAATCCCGGAAACCAGAAGCAGATTGCAGCGGCTGAGGTCCAACTCCCCTCGGAATTTCTTCGGCGGGGATTGTTCTTCGTGGACACACCCGGAGTTGGCTCTACTATCGCAGCCAACACCTTAACCACGGAGCAGTTTCTCCCCCAAGCCGATGCGGTTGTTTTTGTCACCAGTTTCGATTCACCGCTGGGTCAGGCGGAGCTGGAATTCCTCCAGAAAGTCAGGGAATACGTCCGGAAGATCTTCTTGGTTGTTAACAAAAGCGATTTGGTCACGCCACAGCAACGGGATCAGGTGCTGGCTTTCATTCGCCAGCGTCTCGAACAGGAAGCCGGGCTTCGCGAGCCGCGACTTTTTGCAGTTTCGGCCCTGGTTGGCCTCGAAGCGAAACTCTCCGGCTCAGCCCAGAGGCTTGCTGAAAGTGGATTGCCCTCCCTTGAGGGGAGCCTCATCGAGTTCCTGACGACTGAGAAGACTGGGGAATTCTTATTGCGCGTCTGCGAGCGCGCCTTGTTGCTGCTGGGAGAGATCCATCTGAATACACTGCGTGAAAAGAACGTAGAGGAATCGCCGACAGGCAGCTCCGGCCATGCCCGGGCCGCGCAAGGAGGCGCCAGCTTCGAGAAGTCACAAAACGCGCAGGAAAGCACATTTGAGGATCTTATAGGCCGGCTGGCGAGATTACGCGAGGAGTTGCTCGGTAGCTTGCGGGGT
This sequence comes from Acidobacteriota bacterium, assembly GCA_021827245.1. Next base: position 6,882 of record JAKAWN010000171.1, read on the forward strand.
GAGGAAGGACGCACAATTGCAGCTCGTTCAGGAATCAAGCCGAGACCCGAATCGGAACTTATGGAGGCAGTGCGGCAGCCGTGCCAGGTGTGCGCGCGTGTGGCCGATACCATGATGAAGTTCATGGCTAAGTTTCAGTACCAGATTTTTGCCAGCGAGAATGAGCGCGCAGCGCTCGCGCGCCAAGGTGGTTTGTGTCCCCTGCATACCTGGCAATACGCCGAGATCGCCTCTCCGCAGGGCATTTCTTCTTCATACCCACGTGTGCTGATGGAGGTAAGCAGCCGGCTGAGCGACCTCGCCCGCTCAGAAGTGCCGGTCAGCATGGCGGAGCGCGCAAGAAAGCTGCTGGCCTGGCCGGAAAGGTGCCGTGCGTGCCAGGAACAAGCAGCCGTAGAAGAAAGGGTGCTAAACGAAATCCAGGAGAAAGTCACCGTGGCGGGCGACCAGCAACCGGCCAAATTCCCTGTGCTCTGCTTAGCTCACTTGGGCGCGCTCCTAAGGAAGGTGCCAAATGACGGCTTGGCGCGGTCCCTGCTTGATTTTGAAGCTGCGCTCTTTGAGAGACTGGCCGAAAACATGGAGCGTTACGCTCTGAAGCACGATGCGCTGCGCCGTGCCTTGAACAGTGACGACGAGCGCGTTGCCTACCATCGAGGGCTTAGCCAGTTGGTAGGCGACAAGCGATTACAGGCGCCTTGGCATGTTGAGAGACTTATATAATTGTTTGACAGAGACGTGCTGGGATGTTATAAACTTAATAATAGGCGATGGGGTTCGCCGCAAGAAGTCCTTCGATTAAGGACTGATGACCCCTACCGAAGAGATTGGTAGGCGGATTATCGGTCCGTTCCTATCTCTTCTATTTTTAACACGCGTTTAAGCGCCCAGGTGACGCTATGGGCATGTCCCGACAAACACCATTTTGATTTCGAGGTGATGGAGTTCGCCTTGGGAAGTCCCTGCAATCGCAGGGTGATAACTCCTGCCGCGGCGGTGTAATCGCGCCGTGGCAGGAGTTTTTTATTTGCGTCTCGCAGGCGCTTAACTTTTGGAGAGATTATGAATAACAACCTCGTCACACTCAGGGGCAGGGTCAGCGGCGCGGACCGGCGGGCCATTGTGGGCCACATGCGCACTCTCGAACAGGCTTGCCATCAGCTTCTGGATCTCAGCCATCCCTCCTCATATGATTCGCCCTTTCTAAGACGCGAGGGCCTTCCCCGCCAGGACGCGGAGCAGGTCCATCGCCTGGTTTCCAGGCTCCTCTCACAGATTTTCCAGGCCGCGCGGGAACTGGGTCTCGACCGGACCATTCAATATGCCAATCAGGAAACCGTCCCTCTGGTTTCCAATATGAAAGGAATTGCGGAGCAACTGGCGGACTTTAGAAGTGGCAATCCGGCCAATCAAGTTGCCGAATACCTCCAAGCATTCGCGGGTGAATCCCTGCGCATACTGAACGACATCAGTCACGTTGTTGGCAAAACGCGGCGGGAGGCCGACGTCTCCAGTCAGAGAGGTACAAATCATGATTAACGCTTGGGATTGCAGATCCGTATTCCGGGCCGAAACGCGGGACGAAGTGCCGCCCGAATTTCGCAATGTGTATGACCGGCTGGTAGGGGCCAGCGGGCCGCCGGCTTTTGGCCTATTCACGCCCATCGTTGAAGAGCGCGCTTTCGTCATCTCTCAGTGGACTCCTCCCAGGCTCATTCTCGTATTTCGGGAGTCCCTTGCTCTGTTGTCACTCGATACCCGGTCAGACCTGGTCATAACCTACGAGTTGCGTCGTGATGATTTCCTCGGCTACGGGCTTGCGGAATTCCTGCTGGACCGCTGGTTTACCATCTATCATAGAGACTTTCCCGGAGGCAAGAAAATCCACTTCCCTTCCACGGAAAAGTATTACTATGCCGAACTGGCCCGCTTTCTGGTTGGTTGGTCGCGCCGAGAAGGCCACGTCGCGCAATATCTATCTCAGACTTCACTGCCGATCCAGGGTATGCCAGCAAAGCTTGTAGGCTGGCTTGAATCCCATCCCGAATTGGGCGTAGTCACCGAATATTTCTTCCAGCCTGCCATAGAACCTCGCAGACCGCGCCAGGCATCGTTTTCCAATCTGCTGCTCATCACTACTTCCGAGGGAATTGTTGCCCTTAGGGAACATTTCCCACATAATCCCCGGAAATTCGGGATCGAGATGACCTTTTTACCGCGTGGCTGTGTGAAGTCGGCCGACTGGATTGAGCCCGCGAATCACAAGCATGCGGTCATTGAGATTTCCATACACGGTGCGCTGGCGCGCTTGCGAATGCCTTGGCGCGTGTTTGCTGGCTTGCGACCCTATGCGCTTCGATGGATTCGAGCGGTCAACCAAGCGGCCAGCCCCATAACAATAGAGGAATCGGAGCCCAATGGGCCGGCCAAGGCGGATGACCGGTAGACGGAAAGCAACCCTGGGCCTTCCGTGAAAGTGGGCGATAATCATGTCAGGTGGGGAAGGAATTAAGGCGTTAATCGAGCAGCTTAGAGATCCCACTCGGAGCCACCAGGCGCTGCTGGCGCTGCTTATGAAGGGTGAAGATGCTGTGCCCGCTTTGGCCGCGTTCCTTCGATCTTCGAAGCCATCCAGTTTGCCCGAACCAAGATTGCTGGCGGTCGAAGGTCTGAGCATCCTGAAAGGATCAGAAACCCTTGAAGCCCTGATTGCCGTCGCCACCGAAAGGCTCGGTGAGATCGCTGACCCCGTGATTCGCCTCGCAGAGGAAGGAGTGGTCAGTCGCGCGGCCCTCGCCTTAGGTGATTTCCCTGACGAGCCCCGTGCACGGGAAACACTTCTAGAGCTCCTGCAAGAAAAACCTCTGGCCGGAGTAGCAGAAGCTTTCATGAAGTTGAAAGACCCTCGTGCCATCCCAGGGATCGTCTCCTGGCTGGAAGAGGACTTCGTTGCCGAGGCCGCCGGGCGCGCGATCGTCGCCTGTGGTCCGGTTGCCATTCCGTCGCTGCTCGAATCGTTGAGGGAAAAGCATGTGCGGTACGGCTCCGAAGCCGGGATGAGCCGGCGCCGGCGCGCTCGGATTCTTGCAATTCTCTGTGAATTGGCGCGACCGGCGGGCATCGACGGTCTTGAAGACCTGCTCGGTGACCCCGCTGAGGGTGTGCGTTGGAATGCGGTCCGCCTTTTTCTCGAAAAAGGTAGCGCTGCGCAGCAGGCACGAGCCTATCGGATTGGGACCAAGTTCCTTGACTCCATGGAAAAGTTCCTGCGCGCGGAATGCGAGGAACTATTGCTCGCCCACTTCGACTTAGGACGTGAATTAATCGAAGAGGAAATCAATCGCCGGCGAATGATGGGGAAAACAGAAAAGAATTTCGAACCCCGAGAAACGACGCTGGCGATTCTCCTTCGGATCGTCCGCAAGGGCAGCGAGGCGAATAGGCGAGGAGGGGCCGGAACTTCATCAAGATAGGTTCACATAAGATGTCGCCGCAAGAAGCCATTCAGATTCCCGGGGTCGGCGGTTTCGAAATCAAGGCTGTTATCTCCGCGCTCATCGAGGCGCTGAACAATAGCAGCCGTGGCGTCCGCAAAGATGCTGCTTTCGCATTGGCGAGAATGAGCTCACAAAAAGCGGTCGTCACGGCTCTCATCGGCGCGTTGAAGGCCAATAACGCGGCGATTCGGTATGGGGTTACGCAGGCCCTTCGGCACGTTGATCCGGAGCCAGGAGCCCTGATTGACCTCATCATCGTTTTGAATGACGAGAGCGAACGAGTTCGTTTGGGAGCAACGCAGGTCCTGGGAAGTTGGGGGCCAGCAGTAGCGGCTGCGGTTCCGCGCCTCGTGGAAGCCTTGCAGGACAAAAGTGAAACGGTCCGCCGTGGAGCGATTAAGGCCCTCGGAGAGATGGGCTCGCCAGCCACCGCAACGATTCCTGCCATTATCTCCACATTTGTGGAAGGCAGCGAAATGGTTCGCATGCAGGCGATTGATACCCTAGCTTGCATCGGAGTCCGGGAAGAGATCATCCCTGCGCTCATCAAAGCATTGAAGAGCGACAACGCGGCAATCCGCGTGGGAGCAACAGCGGTCCTTGAGCGTCTGGGCGTGAGAGCAGCACCCGCTCTTCCCAGTCTTATTGACGCCTTGGAAGACCAAGATGAACGAGTCCGCCGAGGAGCAGCACAGGCGCTTAGAAGAGCCGGTCCCTTGCCGGCAGCCGCCGTTCCGGCATTCATCAGGGTGCTGAATGATCGCGACTACCATGTCCGGCATTTGGCGGTACAAGCGCTCGGTAGCATGAAGGCGTTAGCAGGCACTGCCGTGCCTGCCCTCGTCAGCGCGCTCAGTGACAGCCAAAGCATAGTCCGAGAGGACTCTGCCGGAGCCTTGGCTGAAATTGGGTCTCCATCTGCCATGAAAGCGCTTATAAGCTCCTTAAAGCATGGCGGTGAAGCGACCCGTTTCGGAGCTACCCAGGCTCTCTGCAAGATGGGACCGCGAGCATTGGCTGGGTTCCCTGCGCTTGTCGCAACGTTAGAGGACAGGAGCGAGTCGGTCCGAGCTGGAGCCGCCGGAGCGCTAGGCAGCATGGGTGTAGGGGCGAGGGATGCAGTCGAAGCCCTTGTCGCAAGAATGGAAGACTGGAGTGAGAAGGTGCGCCAGGATGTGGCACGCGCCTTGGGCTGTATCGGCGCCAGCACAACGCTCGTTATCCACACCCTTGTCGAAGTCATGAATGACAGTGAGCCTGCGGTTCGATGCGAAGCGTCCAAAGCCCTTGCGGCAATCGGATCCGAAGAAGTTATTGTCGCTCTTACGACCGCTTTAAGGCACGGGAAAGCTATGGTGCGCCAAGGAGCAGCACGGGCTTTGGGGGCTCTGGGATCACAGGCTGCAAGCGCTGTTCCTGCCCTAATTGTGGCGGTGCAGGACACCAGCGATCAGGTTCGCGAAGCAGCAGTTGGCGCTCTAGGTAGCATGGGACTGGCCGCCTCATCATCCGTTCCCACCGTTCTCGGATCCCTGCATGACAGAAGCGATAGTGTTCGGTATGAGGCGCTTTGCGCTCTCTCAAAAATTGGCGCGAAAGGAACGATGCCTATCCGGGAAATCATTGCATTGCTGACGGATAGTAGCAGCCGCGTCCGTAATCGGGCTGCTGAGGTGTTGGCAAATTTGGGCCAGGACGTCATCGCTGATCTGGTTCAATCGTTGCAGCACGTCAATGCTGCGATCCGGTACGGAGCTACTCAGTCCCTCAAACTGATGGGAGCCCTCGCTGCCGTCGCGGTCCCTGACCTCGCAGAGACGCTGGACGACGAGAGCGATATGGTGCGCATCGGTGCTGCGCGAGCCCTCCAATGCGCCGGTGCAGAGATTTCGATCGCTGTCCCTTCCCTTATTGTTGCCTTGACGGACAGTAACGAAGAGGTCCGCCTGGAGGCAACGCGCGTTCTCAGAAGGTCTGGCAAATCGGGAGCTCCTGCCGTTCCGGCTCTCCTGCAGACACTAAAAGACAGCTGCAAGCGAGTTCGCCAGGGGGCAGTTCAAGCTCTTGGGAGAATAGGATTTGCATCGGGAGATTTATCCTGCCTGATCGAGGCGCTGGCGAATAACCATGAGTCTGTCCGTCAAGGCGCCGCGCATGCGCTGAGATGTGTCGGACCCGAAGCGGTGGCAGCCGTTCCAGCCCTTGTCGAAAGCTTAAGAGATGGCATCAAACAGGTTCGTTATCGGTCCGCGCAAGCGCTGGGAAGGGTCGGCGCAAAAAAGGGGGATGCTGTGACCGCCCTTCTCGAAAGGCTGGCTGATGCGAGCCCGACGGTTCGTCGGGCTGCCGTCCGAGCGTTGGGTAAGATATGCGGAAATCCGAAATAGTGACAGGGCCGTGGTGCCCGCTCAACGGCTCCCTTCGGTCGATGGCCTTTTAGCACTCGTTAGGGCATCGCCTGGCCGCCCGGAAGCGCCATCAGGGGAGTTCTGTACGGCAAGTCGATCGCGGCCGTGGCTGTCTTCCGCGTGCCCCTAAAACTTGCTGCGATTCCAATGTACGTGAAGGTGAGGAAGGGAATGCGCGAAGGATCTGCCGGCTAATGGTTGAGTCTTGTCGGGAAGAGCGACGGTTGCCATTCTGAATCGGGGCAGAGGGAATTATGGTGACAGCCAAGGAGTGATCATGAGCGTGACTTATTTTTGTCCTTCTTGCTGGAGCGAAGTAGGGAGAGCGACTACCTGCCCCAACTGTGGCGCGGCCCTGCAGGA
>JAKAWN010000172.1 GCA_021827245.1 Acidobacteriota bacterium
GTCACGTAACGCTGGTGGCTCAGACACTACAATGGGAATATCTACGCCGCCAGCCTAAGAACCTTCAAGACCAATTGCCAGGAAAGACCCGCGGACCGCAGAGCCAGCGGTCCTCGCTACCCGCTTGCATGTGATAAGCAAAGGCGCTTCTCGACGCAATATCGTAGCGGCCGCGGCACCACGCCATTCTAAACCCTCTCAGCTTTGCCGATCGCAGACATTAAAAATCAATGTCTGCGCCACCCGCTCCACAAGCGAGCGAGCGAGTAGCGAAGACCGCCGGTTTTGCGGTCTGCGGCTTTTGTTCAGGGGAAAACCGGCGGGCACAAAGATAAAACCGCGGACCTCAGAACCGAGGTTCGGGCTACCAACTCCTTTGAGCCGGCAATATTGAATGAGTGGGCCGCTAATTTTTTTCGGGCTAGATGACCCCGTACTGTCGGAGGAGCTTCAGTTGCTTCTCAAGCTTCTCCGGATCGCTCGTTGGGTCGACCGTGAGCGAGAGAGTGACGGCTGGCTTCTCGGCGCGCGGCTTCTCCGGTTCAGCGGGCCTGCCGTTGGGCGACGTCTTCGGAGGATCCGGCGTGGCCGTCGTAGCGGCAACGGCGGCAGGCTCCTTCTCGCTTTCCTCGATCGCGGTCTCCTCCCGGACTTCTTCGGGCGCGGTCTCGTCGGCTGGCGCGGTCTCGCCAGCCCTCACGAGCGTGATGCCGTCGCCGTTCGGCGTTCCGAGTCCCGCCGTTATCGCGGATTCGATGAAGATCTGGGCGCAATCCGAAGCCGATTCGGTGTGCACCTTGAGGCCCTTCGCGCGCTGCTCGATCTTCGCCTTCGATACTGTGTCCCCCTGGTATGTCTCGAAAATCTGGCGAAATACCTTCGACGTCAGGAGTGAGCGCCGTAGTAACGTGGGGCGCTCGTCGTAGAGTGCTGCGTCGATGTCCCTTGCAAGCTGCGTTGCCCTGTACGCGTCGGTCTTGCCCTCGAGCAAACCGAACTGTTTCAATGCTGCTGCGCGCACTTGTCCGGTCGGGCCTGCGCTTCCGAACACGCCTGGAAGAATAGTCGTTGCAGGCAGCGGTCCCGTGTAAGTCTTTCCAACGAGCTTCTTTGCGTGCTCGAGCGCCTGCTCAAGATTGATCTTCGGGAACAGCGCTCCGCCCTTTCTGCCACCCTTCGGCGGCTTGGCCTTCGCGGTCTTCGATTCAATGTCCGTCATCGTCTGTCACCTCCCGAGCCTTGATCGACTCGAGCAACTTCCTAAATCCGTCTTCGTATGAGCCCCTGAAATCGGCATAAGCCTTATCGACTATGCTGCCGGGAACCTGGGCGTCGTCTAGCCTGATCGGCATCACCGTTACCTTGCGGCGCTCGATCTCGTGGACGAGCGCGCTGCTCAACTCTTTCTTCACCCACGACGACGCGACGGAGTTCCCGCTGACGACGATCAGGAAGAAGTCGGACTCCGCGAGGCCCTGGGCGATCTTCTCGGGGATGGAGTCGCCGACGAGGATCCGCTGTTCGTCGAGCCATACCTTCACGCCATGCGCGACGAGATCCGCGGCGAGTCGCCTCACGAAGCCCTTGTCCTTCGAACTGTGGGAGAGGAAAGCGACACGCTCCTGTTTGCGCTCCGCGTGTCGGACTTCTTTCGCGGCGACCGCCTCGTTCACGAGCACCTCGACGCGTACGCCGAGGTCGAGAACTTGGCCGACCGAATTTGCCCAGGCGACTAGAGGAGCGATCGCGCCTTTATCGTAGTTTCGTTCCCCAGCGACCGTCGCCGCCTTCCGCATTGCGCCCTGGAGGTCGTCACCGAGCGCCATAAATTCGCGGATACTGCGGATCAGCGGGTCACGAAGAAGTGCCTCGCGAACGACCTTCCGCTTCTCCTCAGGGCTTCCCTTGTACGGGTAGGGCTGCGCGAGGACATACGATGAATCGTCGGCGGACTGGACGAGTCGGACGAGGCTCGCGTTCTTTAGAATCTTGCCCGCGGTGCGTGGATCGATGTCGGCGTACTGCGCGATCTCGTTCACGCCCGGGCTGTCCATCCAGGCAACGGCGTCAAGCACCTCGAACAGCGGATCGATCTTCACCGCCTCGAAGCGGATCGTCGGTTTTTTCTTATGACGGGCGGCTTTCGCCATGAGAGCCCAATTATCACACAAGTTGCTGATTGTGCACCAAAAAGTCGTGCAATCCGGGGCTCCGGAAAGCATGGTAGCCGGTAACCACAGCAGCGCCTTTCTGCCGTGGGCCTCTCCCCATTCATACACCCAAAACCCACGGCACAAAACCGGTGCCGTGATGGCTACCGCTCTCTTAGGAAATCCTGCGTGTCGGGGATGTCGCGAAGCCTCTGTCGTTTCTCAACTTCCTCATCCGTCAGTCTCGCATCGTAAATTGATCGAGGCTCGATGGTGCGTGCAACCAGGGTAGCAATGGCAACGATGAGAATCAGCGGCAAGATGAAAGAGCGATCCATTCCTGTCAGCTCCATGACCAAAACTACCGCAGAGATCGGACCTTGCGTCGTAGCTCCGATGACGGCTCCGGCGCCGAGCAGGGCAAAAAGACCCGGAGGCACTCCCGGCCAGAAATGAGACCATGCCTGTCCCAGGACGCCACCGAGTAATGCGCCCGCGGTCAGCGACGGCGTGAACATGCCACCCGGCGCCCCGCTGCGCATGCATAGAGTGGTGGCGGCGGGTTTCAACACGAGAAGCGCCAGGAGGAGAAGAGTTGCCACCTGCCCTGTAAACGCCAACTGCGAGACGTCCTTACCGTTGCCAAGAATTTGCGGAAACCAGATGGAGGCGATTCCGAGCGGTCCCATCACCATGGCGGGCGCCACCAGCCGCTTCCAGCCTTGGGGCCGGTTGCGATCGGCCCAGGCAATCATGCGAACGTAAGCCACCGAGGCCACGCCGGCGATCGGACCCACGACGATTGACCATAGGATCACGGAAGCGGAACTCGCATACGCAGGAATGACGTAGGTAGGCGCGTTAGGCAACACAAGCCACGACACTCCGCAGGCGATGAGCGCGGTAAGCACGGCGGGAAGAACGTATCGCAGCGCTAGCTTGCCACGCATCACCTCCAGGGAAAACAGCGCGCCTCCCAGCGGAACGCCATACGCCGCGCCCATTCCGGCGCCGGCTCCGCAGGCTACCAGCAAGCGTCGCTGGTCATCAGACAGCCCTTCGCGATCGGAAAATAGGTTCGCAAAGATTGACCCGGCCTGCTTGGGAGCGCCTTCCCGTCCCAACGATACTCCGAGCCCCACAATGATCACGGAGAGCACGGCGCTTCCCAGCGTGCGCAATTTCGGCATCCGGCCGCCATGAAACCAGATTGCAGCGGTCGTATCGATGCCATTTCCGCTCGAGAGGCGCTTGAGAACGATTTGTCCGATACCGGTGACTACAGCAGCAGCGAGAAGCACGTCAATGTGGCGCCAGATGGTCGCGTGCTGAGCCGCCTCGAGTATATTAGTCGGTGAACCGTTCCACGCGTACTGTTGCACAACTTCCAGAAGTCGCGTGAGCAGGATGGCGCCGATGCCCGTGCTGATTCCGGTAAACAGCACCGCAACCCAGAAGCGCCCGGCAGCCGGATGCCGGAGTGTGGAGGGAATAAGGTCACGCCGCGGGACCTGAGCAGCCATGTCGCAGCGACCGACTGGGTTGGCGTTTTTCATTTCAGGCTGTGCAGTTTCCCCATTCATCCGCAACAGTATGCAACGAATTTCTAACCCCTAACTCGTAAACTGAGGGGCGCTGCTCCGTTCTAATATGTTCCATTGGAGGCTGAGGAACAGAACAGTGCAAGGAAAAGTTAGCTCACTTTGGAGTAGAAAGAAAGTGGTTTTGCGCCAGACCCGCGGCCTCGCTATTATGGCGAGAAGTACGGTTGCCCATCACATGCAATTTCCCTGATGGTCGTCATGGGCCGATTATGAATGGCAATCAGAATTCTGTGCAATCAGAATTCTGTCGCTACGCGAGATCGCAGACACTATAATGCGAGCGTCTGCGGCATCCGCTTGAACTCTGCGGGTTTTAATATTGACGAAACGAACCGCAGTGTATTGTGCTGGCCGCGCCAAAGTCTGCGCTACCAGCTTTTGGCAGAGGGACTCGAAAAAGACGATGAAGCTTGTTCGGTCTGACACACCGGAAGTGGCTCGCTGCATTGCATCGGCAGGAGCTCTAGCCATCTGGGGTTCCGCGCTTGCTGTCGCCATCGTCGCAAGCGTGCCAGGCCTGTTGATCGCCCTCATCGTGAGCCTCACTGTTTCCGTGCAGGCGGCGGCCTGGCTCAGCGCGCCGGTTTTCCTTGCATTGAATGCATATATGTTTTGGCGCGGCAGATCCCCCCGCCTGAACTGGATCATAGCGGGTTGTGCTGAGCGGGTTTGCGTTCGGCTGTTTGTGAGGCGTGGAATGGGCCGGCGTGACGCCAACGAGCAGGATGTCATCATGCTCGAAGCTTCGGAAATCGCTTCGCTATCGGCCCGAACTCTGGAAGTGTTTTTATATGGGCCCAAGCCCAGAATCGTCGAGTGGTTGGTGATCGAACCTGCCCTTGCGCCGGAGGTCGTTTTCGACCACAGCAGTCCATCAACGTGCAATGTGAGGCCGGCTGATCCGGGTAAACAGGTGCTCGTGACCAATGAGGAAGGGCGTCTCATCATTGAATGGAAATGGTGCCGTCCTGCTCTGCGGGTGTTTCTCCAGAAAGTCGCACAGGAATGTCCATCCGTCGTTATGGCCCGCGAAGAACGTTCTAAGCTGGATTTGAACGGGGTTTGGAGCTGGAGTTGGAGAAAACCGGAGGCGAGAGTGCGGAAAGAGCGTCAGATGCTCGTCCAGGCGGTGCGCCTTGGATTCGGTTGCGAATGTGCGAAGCTCCTGGCTCGTCACAAGTACATATCGTTCCGGAAGGCTGCGGAATACCTGATGCAGATTGAGCGAGAGGAAGCCGGGACAGGACAGCCCGCTGGTCAGCGGTAAGCTTCTTTGGCTGGTTGTGCCTCGCCAAATCTCCAACCGGCGCGGCTACATGCCATCAACAAGGAGGTGACGATGGACCAAGGGACCGAACCTGAGACTAGCGAGCTCGATCTGCGGAGCCCTGAGCGGGTCCACGCTCCAGCGCGGCGTCCATGGCCGGGCATGATGGGCTGGCCGAGAAGGCGCCTGGAACTGATCGTGACGCTGCTGGGCCTTTTAACTTTCGCGATGCGGTTGGTCTCCACGGACCCGAAGGTGCTTGGGCAGACATTCTGGTCGCCACTTCAGGTGGTCACCGGGATCCTCTCGGGAAGGTTGCCCTTGCAGCCTGTCCAGCCGGCGGGACTTTTGAGTATCGATCTGCTGTTCGGAAGCGGAATCGTATATCTGTTCCTCATAGCGATTGCAGTGGCAATTCTATTCTTCCCGTCGGTGAAATTCGTTGGTATTTCGGCAGCGGTGTGCTGCGCTGTGATGGTTGCCAACGTTCAATTTCAGTATCCGGACCTTCAGGAAGCAATCTTTGGCGCCCCACGCGCCTTTGCGTCGGGTCACGTCAATGGCGGAGTCTTTGCTTTGACGCTGTTGGGGGTGCTGGCACTGCTGTTGTGGGTTGCTACATCGAGTGGGCTGGATCGACAGTGAATAGCGGGGCTGGCGCGGACATTGATGTTTAATGTCTGATGTTTAATGTCTGCGATTAGGGAAGCTGAGAGGGGTCAGGATGGCGCGCTACCGCAGTGACCACGCTATTTGGGCGAGGGGTACGGTCGCCTGTCACATGCAAGGCGCATAATGGTAGTCTCGGGCCGATTATGGATGACAATCGTAATTCTCTCGCTGCGCGAGATCGCATCAGACACTGCAGTGCGAGCGTCTCCGCAAGCCGGCCAAAGTGCCATTGCATTCCTGCGCGGCAAGTGATATACCGGCCAAGAAAATGCGAAACCCCAGAGTATGTAGCGAAGACCGCCGTTGTACGGTTTTTGTCTGGGGGAAACTCGACGGGGACCAAGAAAAACCCGTTGACCTCAGAACCGGGGGTTGGCGCGACCCATTATAATCGCGGACAAAGGAACTCCATCTATGCTGAAGAGAACAAGAGCGGCCCTGACATTCGTTGCCGGACTATCGACTCTTCTCGTGGGCCTCTGTCCTCTCTCCGCGGCTAAGGGCACGGGCAGCGCGGCGGCTAAGCCTTCCCATCTCGTCCGTTCTCCGCAGGTCGTTCACACCGGAACCGGCCCCACCGGCTACATCGTCACTTTCCGTTACGTGAACCCGCACGCCAAGCGGATCCAGATCAAGGGCGAGTGGTCCTTCGAACGCCCTTGGGACCTGCCCCAGCTCTCCCCGACCCCCAATCACCCCATCGTCGAGGGCCAGGGGCTGCTTCCACCGCAGTGGCGGCCAGGCGATGTCCCCTTGCAAAAGCCCAACTCCACGTCGCCGAACTTCCCCGTCGCCGACATGAAAAAGGGCGAAGACGGCGTGTGGACGTACACCACCCCGCTGCCGTCCGGCGTTTTCACCTATAGCTTTATCGTTGACTGCTACAAACCCCAGGTCTCCAAATGCAAGCTGATCGCTGACCCCGCCAACCTGCCGTGGACCCAGAAAGAAGGCATCACCGACAGTTCGCTGGCGCACAACAGCCAGGTCTACGTGCCCTCCGATCCCAGATTCGGCACGGTCAATTACTGGTGGCAGGGGCCGGCCACAGGAACCCATGGCAAGCTGGTTCACCTGACCTACCCTTCCCCCGGCCACGTCACGCCGAAGGATAGCAACTACATCGTCGTTTACACGCCCCCCGGCTACAGTCCCCACCGCGCCAAGCCCTACCCGACCTTGTACCTGAGCCACGGCGGCGGCGAGAACGAGTTGGGCTGGAGTACGCAGGGCGACGTGGCCAACATTCTCGACAACCTCATCGACACCGGCCAGATCCAGCCCATCGTCGTCGTCATGCCCAACGGAATGGGCTTTCCGCCCTCCACCTTCGACGCCGCCTACGACCACGACATGGTCGCCAACCTGATCCCCTTTGTCGAAGCGCATTATCACGTCTCGACCTCGGCCAAAGATCGCGCCTTCTCCGGCCTGTCGATGGGCGGCATGCTCACCAACTCGTTCATGATCCAGCACCCTGAGGTCTTCCAGTACTACGGCATGATGAGCGCCGGCCTACCCCCCGAAAACGCGCGCCTCACCACGGAACAGGCCACCGCGCTCAAAGGCAAGTCCATCTGGGTGGGCGGCGGCTGGCAGGACGCGATTTTCGCAGTCGGCTTCAGAATGCGTGGCAGAACTATCCACACCGGCCCGGCCCGCGAGGTCAGCACGCTTGTCCAGGCCGGCGTCCCGGTCACAACCGACTTCGTCGACGGCGGCCACGAGTGGTACGTGTGGCGCATCCTGCTGCGCGACTTCCTGACCAGAACAGCATTCCTCCCCCTACCGTACGCGGTCTGGGAATGATCTCCCCGATTGCCGGGCGGGTGGCGTGCACATTGATGTTTGTGTCTACTCCGCCCGCTGTGGGGCTTTCGGAGACCGCGACCGGAGAACCCGCGGCATGGAAGGCATGCTATGGAGGCCCGCTGTCACTTTCGCTTGTGACCCGCATCACGGACTCGGGTTGGCGTTTCTGGCGTCGTTAACAAACAAGTAACTAACGCAACGGCCGTTTGCGTCAGCCAAGAACCGACAGTGTTGCGCAGGGGACGGTTTATGGCCCAGAGGAAGTTGTTCGCACTATTGGTTTCTGACGGTGACGAATCGTTTGAGAGCTTAAGGGAAGTGCTGAAGTCCAGCGGGACGGAAGTCTGGAATGCCCGAACGTGTGCAGAAGCTGCGCGCCTGCTGGACCAGACCCATCCTCATCTTATCTTCACGGCCACCCAACACGGCGATGGTACCTGGCGTGACATTATCACCCTGGCCGAAAAAGCCTCTGTGGCGACCAACGTCATTGTGGTGGGCGAGTCTAAGGACATCAGGCTCTATATTGCAGCAATGGAGCCCGGGGCGTTTGACTTCATTCTTCCCCCTTTCGAATCTGAACCCGTAGGCCACGTCATCCGAGTGGCGGCAGAAGATGTCCGCAGACGACGGGAGGCTCAGGCCGTGAGAGGCGTGGAATAACCGGGCCGCTGCGCACCTGATGAGATTGCGCTCAATCCGTCAGAGGAAGGAAATGACTTCAAGCGATGAGATGAAATGAGCGGAACGACGCCGAAGCCTCCCATCCCCGATGCGTACTGGCCAGGCTTAGACGTGCTGATCTTCAGCAATGACAAGGAATTTATCGATCACCATCGCGCGATCCTGCTCTCCATTGGATTCGCCCCCATTACGGCGACCACGCTCGAAGCGGCGCTTGCCATTCTCGGGGTGATGGCCATAGAACTGGTGATCGTCGACGAGCAGGCCGGGGCTCTGGAGACCCTGAGAATCCTGAAACAAGCCGGAGATGTGGGGCAGAGCGTGCCCGTTTTGGTGGTTAGCCAGAGCTCCGACACGGAGTTGCGACGCCAGGCACTGGAGCTGGGAGCTGAGTGTTATCTGGATCGGCCGGCCTTCCAGGATGATGTCGTGCGGGTGCTTCTTGCCCACTGCACTCGTGGCGGAAGTCCTCTTTGGGGACCGCAACAAAACTGAGAGATTGACCAACCCTTACCGTAAACCCCGGCTCTTGGCCTGTGTGCCATCGAGACTGTAGGCCGACTGCGGTCGACGCGCCTTTGGTGATGGTCTTCGTACTCGAGAGGGCCGCGGTGCGGCGAGCTGTCATCTCGATTCGATGATTCCGGGAGGCCCCACACATCGCAAACGGCGCGGCGTGTGCACCGGCCGACAAATCCGGCGGTGAGGACACGACCGCTACAGAAGAAACTCGGACCGCAAAGGTGACGGTCTGCGCTGCACGCTCTACAAGGTTTTAGTGCCCGCGCGCAAGGATTCTCTTCCAGCGCGCCCACGCTTCGTTACGAGCTTTGCGGTTGGCCGCGTTGGCGTCAGGCGCTTCGCCCGCACGCATAAAGCCGTGGCCCGCACCCCTGTAAATCACGGGTTCGTAAACCTTTCCGGCAGCTTTCATGTTTTCGCGCGTGGTGGGAATGGTGGCTCCGATCCGTTCGTCATTCCCGCCGTAGAATCCGTATACCGGAGCGTTGATGCGCGCCATGGCGTCGGCCGGTGGCGGCGGTCCGTAGAAGACAAAGGCGGCGGAGAGATCGGAGCGGTTGGTGGCAAACCGGAAGCTTTGCCCGCCGCCCCAGCAAAATCCGGCCACGTAGAGCTTGCCGTTGGCGGAAGGAATCTTCAGGGCATAATCAGCCACGGCGTTGAGGTCAGCGGTAATCTGGTCAGGATTGAGGTGGCTGACCGCCTCAACAGCCTTGCCCGGAGGAAAGCCGGAGCTTCGGCCGCCATTCGGCGCCATGCCGGAAAGCAGGTCGGGAGCAACGGCAATGTACCCGGCTGCGGCGACCTGATCGGCGAGATCCTGAACCCAATCCGTCATGCCGAAGATTTCGTGAATGATCAGGACCACGGGGCGCTTGTTGCTGACCTCGGGATAGACCACGAACGTTTCCACACTGCGGCCATCGTACTTCACGGAAACCCATTCGCGGTGCCGTGGAGATTGATCCACTTTTGCCCGCGCCCATTCCTGCGCTGAAAGGATAGGCGCGCAAAAAAGCACGAGAACCAGAGTGAGAATCAGACATCTGCCTTTCATAGTTCCTCCCTGCATGCGGTAGAGACCACCAACAGCTGCTTTTGAGTTTCCCGCGGGGAATTGAAACTATCATAAGCAAAGGACAATAAGGTTGGCAAGGAGTGCATGAGGACCCGGACCCGCGAAAGGCGGCGGGTGGCGTAGAAATTGATGTTTATTGTCTGCGGTCAGCGAAGCTGAGTGGGGTTAGAATAGCGTTGCGCCAGAGCCGCCAATACGGTGAAACCCGCCCTGTCTGGAACGGATAGGATGGCATTAATAACCACCCGAGCTTTTCGCTTCGCGGAATCGCAGACGCTACAAGGCGAGCATCTGCCCAATCGTTTATTTATGAGTGGCGTAATTAATAACGATGGCTGACAAGCCATAGGAGGGGTCCCGGAAGACCGTTGACGAGGTATCGTTCGAGCAGCTTCAGTGTTTTCGGACCGTTGACTTCAGCGGTGACTGCCAACGTCCTTCCCACCCTGCTGGCCTGAATTTTGCCGATCCCATGGATCTCGGCTCCGGGCCGCTGGTTTGGACACCGCAGGTCAAGGATGACGGCATCGAATTGCTTGCGGTTCATTATGGCCTTCACAACACCCTGGCTCCCCTCCGCCGGGTTCTCAACCTCCAGCCTTTTCACCAGAGTTTGAAGATTGCGGATGGGCGGTTCGTCTACCAGAAACAGAACTTGCCGATGTAATGGATTGAGGGGCATGGAAAGATCCTCCCTTAGTACAGGCTGCTTCAGGATTCAAGATCGGATGCAGCGATCGGCAAGGAGTTGACACTCAGTTTCTCTCCTACCGAATTGGCAAAAAACTGGAGAACGGTTGCCAATCTCATCACCGCCTGTTTCTCATGGAGCTTGAATGCATGACGAATGGGCAGAGAGAAAAGCAGGAAACGAAAATAAATGACCAGAAGACGCTCGCGCCGCGAAAGATGCCGTCGCGAGAGGTCGACGTTCTTCAGCAGGTATTCCAACGTCATGAAATCGCACTTGAAGGTGAGGCGCACATCAGAGTAATTGAACGAGGCATCGGCGGCACAGGAATCGCGCAGGCCCGGGTACTCCAGCCGAATGGCCTTGATAATATCCTGGTGATACGGGTGGCTGAATTCCCGCCGCAGCACCTTCTCGCAGAGCGTCTGAAGATAGAAGAAAAACAGGGCACCCGAAACAGCCAGAACCAGAACCGACATCACCATTGTTACTCCTCCCCACGGAGCAGATTTACCTCTGCCTAGCAATCCATCATACGCCCATTTGCATGCTTGACAATATGACTAAAGTACCAATACCCGCGACTATACTTGCCGCAGGCATTCGGTGCCTCCCCGGCGACACCAACTCTCGTCGCGCATTCCCACCGGGCTTTGGAAGCGCTTAGCGGACTTAAAAGCTGTCAGACCTTTTCGGCTGTAGCAGGATTTGTGGCGGCTATTCCGCCGGGCCTCATCTTTGCGATTCTCTGGCTTGAAAGCTGTACGGTCTCTGTACTACACACGAGCCGCCTCAATCCCCGTTGGATTAAACGTAGCAGACCGAGTTACGACATCACGATGGGGATTTCCGCCAGACGCGCATCTTCGGGAAAGCGTTCGGCAGATTGATGGCTACATAATATATAGAAATGCTGAAGTACCTGGCGTTGGCCTGTTTCCAGACAGTCCAGGATACTCAGGACGAGTTCAACAGGTCTCTTATTGTAGTGGTGCTGGAGGAGGGAGTCGAACCCTCACGCCGTTTGCACAGCGCCAGATTTTGAGTCTGGTGCGTCTGCCAATTCCGCCACTCCAGCAATAGGACAAGCTATTACTGTACAACAGGTTGCTGCTTATACACCATCGTGTTCATAAGCTCCAATCAGCTCAGTTCCAACTCCAGGCGGTGGACCCCATGCCGGCTCAGCTTGAAGGCGGCATATGTGGATTGCCTGACACTCTTCGTGCTGACTTGAACCTGTTGTCCATCAAGCTTTGCTGATCGAACCTGACGATTTTGGGGCAGCAGCACCTCAAGTTCAAACTCCTGCCCATTCCCGGTAAACTCTAAAAGCAGGCGGTTTTGTTCGGGGCGCCGGTCGTACCGGTAACTGCAGTAGCCGCTGGATGCGGGATACCGGATGCTCACCTGAGCACTGTGGACTCCGGCTGCTTCCCAGCGTGGGGCCAGCAAGGTCCGGCTGAATGCGACACCGTTGTCTTTGACTCCTGCCAGCCCTTCCACGATTGCATAAATGATCGCGGCGCTCCATCCATCAGGAATTCCGGTGGAGAGGTCATCGTAAGGCGCGAATACCACGGGAGCATCGCTCAGCGTGGCAGCGAGAACCATCCATTTACTGGTCCCGACTCCAGCCTCGAATTCGAGCGAAGAGATCGTGCGTTCAGGATGGGGATTGTTGAATCCTGCCGCATAAACACCAGTGTCCGGAAGACCGTGGACTGCATGTTGCCATGCGATTCGAATCCGGTCATTGATTCTGGGGCCGTGTCGCTCGTATTCGGTGTCGTGCGGCTCCCACCAGGAACCCACATTCTTGCCCACCTCGACGTACTCCGAATAAGAACTGCCGTCGGCGTAGTGAATCACCAACTTCCCGACCGTACGCTCGGGTCCGGCGGCGGCGTGCAAAAGATAAATGCTGGATGCCCGCGCCTGTGCCGGCAATGTAGCCAGACGTTTGTAGCCGGATTCCTGCGCCAGCCCGAGGCAGGCGCGACCGCCATTGGATGCCGGATTTATTACTTCAAACGGGATGCCCTGGAGTTCCTGTTTTCCGGACGGCATGCCACTGATGTTCTGACCCGGTTGTCCCACCCATCCCGGAACGCCAGGCGCACCCGCTCCAAAGTCGGCGTTGACAATGCTTCGCATGTCCAGCGGTTGGAAGGTTCTGGGTGGGACCTCAAACGCTTTTCCGCGAAGGGTAACGGGGAGATAGCGCCGGAACCGGTCCGCCACGGCTTTCTCTCGCCGAAGTATGTCCACAGCGTAATCTTCAAATCCGTGTTCAAAAGCACCGTGCGCGAGTTCCCCTGCGACGACTGACAGGACTCCGCCGTTGACGTACTCCCAGACTTCACCGGGTTCGTTCTGCGTAAAATCCTTCTCGAAAGGCGGGTAGATGCCGTAAAATTCGCCTGGTGACGTCGATGGCATCTCGCGCCGGATGCGCTGGTAAGTCCGGATAATCTCCAGGCACTTTTCATCAGCAATGCCGCGATTGATGGAATAGGCATTGGAGAGCGAAACCTGCTTCGACATATCGACCCCCACGTCCGGGTGATAATCCGGATTCTCGGCGATCCAGTGGGTATAAAAATAGCCGTTCCATGCCAGCCTGTCGAGGCGCTGCTGGAGAGTATCGGCTAGCGT
>JAKAWN010000173.1 GCA_021827245.1 Acidobacteriota bacterium
CCGGTGCCAACTGCGGTGGCGCCGCCACCAGCATGTGTACATGGTCCGGCGAGATTGCTCCTCGGATGAGGCTCACCTCCCGTGCTTGACAGATTTGCCATATGACCTCCCGCGCTTGCTCGGCTACGTCCCCGCGCAGAATCTTGTACCGGTACTTCGTGATCCAGATCAGACGGTAACTGATGTCCCATACTGTGTACCCGTTGAATCGATATTCGCCCATCCGACCTCCGCCTCCTTTGAATTTGGAAGCTAAAGCTTGCCACGTGAAAGGTGGTGGGATCAAAGGCGCCTCGAAGACCCGGCTACTTGCGCCCCTCGCGGTCACGGAGCGATGCTCCGGCCCAAGACGGCGCGAAGAAAAACCAGGCACGCGTGCGCGCGTGGCGGCGGAGAGTGGCGCGAGAAATCTGGAGAGCCTTACATGTGTCGTCGACGGAGACGCCACGCGTTCTTTGCGCGGCAATCTGCTGAGGCAATTTCTCATCTCGTGAAATCGCGGCGCGGTAAAAGGATTCTAGTTGCCGGGTAGCCGCTCGCCAACTCCAGCGTTCGGCTTCGAGACGGGCGTGATGGACCATTTGTTCGCGAGATGCTGAATCGTCAAGCAGTTGCCGGACGCATTCGATCGCAATTCCAGGTTTTCCCGGCTCGAAAAGATAACCCGTGACCCCATCTTCCACGATGTCGGGGACCCCCCCCGCCCTTGCCGCCACCAATGGGCAGCCGGCAGCCATCGCTTCAAGCAAAACCAATCCCAAGGTCTCAGTGCGCGACGGAAGAAAGAAAACGTCTGCGGAGGAGAAGGCAGCCGCTAGCTCAACGCCCTTCAAGTGGCCCGCAAAATATGTGCGAGTGCCGGCGAAGTATCGTTCCAGCTTGTCGCGATGCGGGCCGTCTCCAACAATTGCCAGGCGAAGTGCAGGTATGGCGGCAAGGACTTCCCGGCATCGCTCGATTTCCTTCTCCGCAGCCAGGCGACCCACGCACAGAAGCAACTTATCTTCCGGGTGGCCTTGCGTCAGCCTGGCACGCATCTCGGGTGATGCCCGATCTGGCCGAAAGAGCTGCGTGTCTACTCCGCGCTGCCAAAGTTCAACGCGGCGCACGCCGTGTTCTTCGAGAACGGTCTTCATGGCGCGGGAAGTTACAAGAGCGAGGTCGGCTCGGTTATAAGAAGCCCTGATCCCCCACCACGCGAGCCCTTCCAGGAAGCCGAGTCCATAGTAATGGAGGTATTTCGGGATTTGCGTGTGGTAGGACACCACGAGCGGCACACGCTGCACGGTGGCGTAATAAAAAGCTGAGGCGCCCAGTGAAGCCGGGTTAATCGCGTGGATCAGGTCTGGCCTGAATGGAGTCAAAACCCTTCCGATCGAGGGACGCGGGATGGCCAACCTCACTTCCCGGTAGAGTGGAAATGGGAAACCCGGCACACCATGAATGCGCGCGCCCTCGAAGTCTGTGATGCCCCCGTCGGGGGCTATAACCAACACTTCATGCCCGAACTCGCGCAGGTGGGAAATCGTGTGACAAACTCGCCTGATGCTGCCGTCAAACCTTGGAAGAAATGTGTCCGCGAAAAGCGCGATACGGAGTGGCCGAGTTGATTCAGAAATCTCCGCTTGCCGTAAAAAAACAGCCGCCGTGTCGCTCATGCGCTATTTCCTCCATTCGACCTCGGGCAAAATTCGGGTTTCATCAACTCGGTGGGAGTACTCGATTGCGAAATTCAGCAGCGAGTTTAAAAGGGATTCGGAAAGGCAATGCGGCACTAAGCCCAGCTTGCGAAGCTCCGTATTTTTGGCGTTGTAATAATGCCCTTCGAGCTCTACGCGCGGGTTTTCAAGATGCTGTACCTCTACAGAGAATCCCAATTCGGCGCCAGCGTGCCGGACTTTTTCCGCCAAATCCAAGACGCTGAATTGCTCGGTAAACTGATTGAAGACGCGGAACTCCCCCTTCGCGGCAGGATGCTCGATCGCGAGCTCAATGCAACGCACGGTGTCCCTGATGTCGATGAAACCTCGCGTTTGGCCGCCTTTCCCATAAACTGTGAGGGGATGACCGATGGCCGCCTGAACACAGAACCGGTTCAGTACCGTGCCGAAGATTTCGTCGTAATCTAAGCGATTAATGAGGATCTCATCGCGGCCGGTTTGGTTGGTCAGGACTCCGTAAACCACGCCTTGGTTTAGATCGGTGGCGCGCAGACCCCAAATCTTGCAAGCGAAATGGATATTATCGCTGTCATGGACTTTGCTAAGGTGATAAAAGGAACCGGGCTGCTTGGGATAAGGCAGCCGGTCCTCCCGTCCGTTGTGGCGGACTGTCAAATACCCTTCTTCGATGTCGATGTTCGGTGTGCCATATTCACCCATTGTGCCTAGCTTGACCAGATGGCAGTCGCCACATTCCTCATGGATCGCGTAAAGCAGGTTAAGAGTGCCGAGCAAATTGTTGACTTGCGTCAAAGCCGCATGGTCGCGATCAATCATGGAGAACGGGGCTGACCGTTGCTCACCAAAGTGCACAATCGCTGCCGGACCGAACTGCCGAAGAACATCTTTGACGAATCCGTACTCAGTAATGTCCCCAAGGAAGAGTTCGAGGTTTCGGCCCGTCAGCGCACGCCAGCCGGCAATGCGCTTCTGAATAGAGGCTATCGGTGTGAGGGTCTCAATGCCCAAGGTCAAGTCCCAGTGGCGCCGCACCAAGCTATCGACGATACCGACGTCATGGCCAACGTCAGACAGATGCAATGCAGTCGCCCAACCGCAATAGCCGTCCCCTCCAACAACAAGCACTTTCATAGCAGTTCGCTCTCCTTTCGTAGAGTCTCGGTGAGAACAGAAGTTTCCAGACGGGCGTCGGCAGACGTGACTGTCAACGTCTCAGCAAGAACGCGCGTGGCTTCAATCCGGAGGGGTAACGGCGGCGAGGCGGTGGGAGGAACTGCTCTCACGAGCGCGAATTTAGGGAAATTGAGAGTTAAGGGCCGGAAATTGTTTCGGAGAACGCTTGGCCGAAGGGATTGCTGCTCACACCATTTTCGAGCAAGAAGGATACCGAAGCAGAAGACACCCGCAATGATGATGGGTTTGCCCCCGCCAGTGTTGATAATGTCGTGCAATTCTTCTCTTGCGGTGTCCCGGTACCCGAAGGACTCACACATACGCCCGGAGATGTACCAACCCTGCCACAGGGGAACGACGATTCGGAGCACCAGACGCTTCATCCAGGGAAACCGTGTACGTGAAATACGAGCAGGTCAAACTTCAAATCCACCCGAGCCGAGTCTGGCTCGTCTCGGTCGCAAGGCAAGTCAGAAATCCAATCCCCGCGTACGATTTCGATTCTTCAAAATGTAGTGTTCAGTCAAAGGGTTACCACTCGCACAACCATTTGACTCTCAGTTCAGCAATAATGACCATCAACCCATCCAATGCCAATCCCTCCCTGAGCCTCAATACGTTAAGGACTCGTCCTTCACCCAAGCGGCATAAAAAACCGAAGCAAGTGCCGGAGGGGGTCGCTCCCCAACACCATGACGGCAAACAATGCGGGGCGCAGCCACATGGGCTCGCCGCTTTCCCAATAAAAAGACAATGGCCGCCAACCGTAACCTTTGAGCTCAACGAATATGCGGTCGGCAAACCTTCGCCGGCCGTCGGGGTAGTGCGGATAACGGCGTAGCACGTCCGCCGCGGCTTCCAGATGTCGAAGGCCGACTGGTTCCTGGTAAGCTGGAAGGAGGAGGATGTTGCTGCGCCTCTCCACGCGAATTTGCGCTACATAATCGCTCCAATTTTCGGCCGGGGTTAGGTTCAGAACCCTATTGGGACGGCATCCGTGGCGGTCGCCTCCACCGACCACCGGAAGCCCGCGATCCTCCGCCATGCGGAGGACTGTTTGGTTGTCGCTCGACGAATTCAGGCCATTGAGTTCCAAGGCATGAATCCAGCGTTGGTATCGTCCCAGGAAGTTGCGAATCGAACGCTCGTGTTCGTACGCGCTCACTCTATAGATGTTCCAAAGAGGGTGGTTGAGCACAACAAGCGTGTCGGAATTGTGATTGAGAAAAGCCAATATATCTGCAAGCTTGTTTTCGGAAGGTTGAGCCGTGTAACCCGCCAATACCTTCATCGTATCTGCTGCGCTCGCCGCCGGAAGATTGTGAACACCCAAGTGGAGGGAATTGCCTTGGAAAGGAACCGTCCATTCCAAGGAAATGGGAACCCAGCTGGCCTGCGGTTCATGATCCCAGGAGAGATGGGCAGCGATCGTGTCGTGATCAGTAATCGAAACCAACGCAGGCAAGCCCAGTTGCTCCTCAATCTGCGCTTTCTCGGAGGCGAGGACCGTGCGGGGCGAGACCGGGGGCGTCCAATAGGCGTTGCTAAAATCAATAGTGATGCCCTTGCTTTCCTTATAGCTTTTGAGCCTGGATTGGACCTGCCGGTTAAGAATGGGAACTCGGTTGTAGTAAAGCGGAAGAAAGCCAAGGTTCTCCTTGGAATGAAACGTATGACTATGCAGCGATACAGCGGTATGAAACTCGGAAAGTCGACCCAAACTGTCGTCCAAACCCCACACCCGCGTCTGCGTCTGGTTCAACGCAGCACCTCCTTGAGAATGATCCGCTCGAAGATTCGAAAGGAAAAGAGATGCAAGCTTCTTTCGTGTCGTGCGGCATGGACTTGCTTATCTGGCCGGATGCCTAGTCCTCTTCGGCACTGCCATTTTGCTGTGGTCCCCACAGAATTGATGCTTAGAGATTAAGACAGGGTTGCCCGAGCCATCCGTGCAAGAGGAGGGAGACAGACCTGGATAGGGGTCAAAGGACAGAATGTGGGTTCAAGAGCTTACCCTATTCGTGCGCAAGCGCGTCTATCGGGTCGAGCCGCGCCGCCCGCCAGGCTGGAAACAACGTGCCCAGCAACGAGCCAAAGATCGCCAGCGCGGCTGCCCATCCTGCCCAGCGAAACGTCAGTTCCACCGTTACCAAGGGAAGGATCCTTTGAATAAGCGCGCATGCAGCCAATGCGCCCATGTATCCGACGAGGACGCCCAAAACACTGAGCGCACCCGCTTCGGCGAGGACCAGGTGCGCGATATACACCTTGGTAGCCCCAAGAGACTTCAGAATCCCGATTTCCCACGTGCGCTCCGCAGTCGTCGTGTACATAGAAAGAAAAATCACCAGTGTCCCGATGATCACCGCGATGGCAATCATCACTGCTATGAAGTCGGTAAGCGCAGGGAGGTCACTTGAGGTCAGCAAGGACATGTAGTCCTGGACGGAAAGGACTGTATAGTGCGGCAGCAGCTTCTTAATGGCGTTAATGACGCTGCCGGTGTACCGACGGTCTGTGCACTTGATGAAAAAGATCGACGCCTTGCCGTGTCGTCCTGTTAGTCGTTGTGCGGTGGCAAGCGGAATAAACAAGTGCGCTCCTTTGCCGTGCTCCACGACGCCGGCCACACGGAAGCCACGATTCAGGAGTGTAATGGTCCCGCCTGGCTTGACGTGATTCTGTCGCGCGTACTCATTATCCACCAATATGTCGTCAGGCCCGGCGAACGGCCCGCCGTGAAGGTAGTCAAACCCACCGGTGACGCGGTTCCAGCTTGTCATTTGAATGCCCCAGATCCGTCCCGTGCCGGAGCCGGTAAATTGCAAAAGAACTGGAGTCACGGCTTTGACGTGGTCCATTTGAGCAAAACGATCACCCATCGTTACGGAGAGCGGGGTGCTGGCCAGGCCCAGGAACACGGAAGCGCCAGGTGACTCAACTATGACGTCCGCTCCAATTCCGCCGACAAGATTAGCCGAGTCACGCAGCATCCCGTGGGTCAAGCCAACAATTAACATGACCATTCCTACCTCGGCCGCTACCCCGAGAATGCTGATCACCGTCCGTACTGGCCGGGCAAGAATGTTCTGAAGAATCATATTGCCGGCCACACGATACCAGGGGACTTTGACCGGCTTGGTTGGGTTGACTGGCATTATGCGTACCCCAGAAACTGGCCGAACACATTTAGATGCGGTTCGGCGATGCGGCGGCACATGCACAAAAGACTGCAACCCGGCGAAGACGCTCGCGCCGCATTACTCCTCAATAATTGATCATAGCATCCGCCCTCGCATGAAATTATCGAAACCCTGTTGCTGCCAAGCAGAACCATGACGTATATTCGTCTTGAGGGTGATTTCAATGAATCTTGTTTCTCTCCGGAGAGCCGCCAAGCGCTGGCATCGCGTTTACCGTGAAGGTCGCATGGTGGCTCTAGCGCTTGCCGCGCCGCGCCATCCCGTGCTTGCCCACATCGTGGCGATCCGGCGCTGCAACCTTTCTTGCACGTACTGCAACGAGTTTGATGACTTCTCCAAACCCGTTCCCACCGCCGAAATGCTTCACCGCATTGATCTGCTGGCCGCCCTCGGAACCACCGTTATTACGGTCACAGGCGGCGAGCCGCTGCTCCATCCCGAGCTTGAGGAAATCATCAGGCGGATTCGCCAACGCGGCATTATCGCGGTCATGGTGACGAACGGCTATTTGCTCACGCCGGAGCGAATCCAGCGTCTGAACCGCGCCGGGCTGGACCGCATGCAGATCAGCGTGGACAACGTTCAGCCGGACGGTACGTCGAAGAAAAGCCTCAAAGTCCTCGACCAAAAGTTGCGTTGGCTCTCGCAGTTTGCGGAATTTCAAGTGAGCATCCACTCCGTCGTTGGCGCTTCGATCCAAAATCCAGAGGATGCTCTGGCGATCGCTCGCCGCGCACACGAATTGGGCCTCGCGAGCACCGCGGGAATCGTGCATGACAACGCGGGGCAGCTTCAGCCGTTGAATCCTAAGCAGCAGAATGTGCTCGAAGAGATCGAGAATCTATCCAGTTCGCCCTTCTCTTTTGCCTTGCGCAATCCGTGGCGAAACAATCTGGCACGCGGCCTGCCGAACGAGTGGCATTGCACCGCCGGAGGTGGTCACCTCTATATCTGCGAAGACGGCCTGGTTCACTATTGCATGGCCCAGCGCGGCTATCCGGCCATCCCGCTTGCCCAATACACGCGGATCGACGTGGAACGGGAATCCAAGGCCCCCAAGACGTGCGCTCCCTTCTGCACCATTTTCTGCGTTCAGCGCGTGGCTTTCCTCGACAAGCTGCGGTCCAGCCCGCGACAGGCATTGGAGCAGTTCTTTCCACCGCCAGGTGAGGACGGCCGGGGCGCCCGCGTTCCGATTCCCGTGCGAGTCCTCAGCGCGCTTCTCCTGCCTGCGCGTGCCAATCGCAGCGGGCAGTTCTTCAGAAAGGCGGCCCTGCGAATATTGGGCATTAGCTCATAAGCAAAGTTCTGGCGGCCTCTGCGGCGAACGATAAAGCGAATTAACGCGCGCAGACGCTCTTGCATCGCCGCGACATACGTTCCAAGCACTTGACACCTATCCTCCCGGAGGGTCTTTTCAACTGTGACTGGTTCCTCCGCGTCGCATCAGCATCCGAAATGGCGATCGACGCTGTTTGCAGTCGTCTGGTATGGCCTTGCGGCGGGGTGCCTCGTCTGGGTGTTTACCGGCATCCACTGGCGAAAACTGGGAAGCGAAGTCAGTCACGCGGATTTGCTCTGGCTGATCGCCGCTGCGTTACTAGGGACTTTCGCTTATGTGGTTCAGGCTTGGCGATGGAATCTCTTGCTTCACCCTGTGTCGGCTCCAAAGCTCGGCCCGACGCTCCAGGCTGTATTTGTCGGCGCGTTGGCCAATGACGCATTGCCCCTCCGCCCCGGCGAACTCATAAGCTGCTATCTTGAGGCCCGATGGAATGAAATCGCGCTCTCGGTGGTTCTTTCCTCGCTTGCGCTCATGCGGCTACTTGATGGTTTTTCGTTGGTGGTGTGTTTCTTCCTGGTCTCGGCCTTCCTGACGTTGCCCGGCTACCTCATCTTGGGAGTGAGAATCCTCGCAACGCTACTTGTGATCGCGGCAGGGCTATTGATGTTCTTGCTTTGGAAAAGGCCGGCACGCGCCATCCGCCTTTTACGCTCCGTCGGTCCGCTCCGTCGTGCCTCGGAAGGCGTCCGGCAAATGGCCAACGTTCGGACTCAAGCGCTGAGCATTATAGCGAGCCTTGTCCATCTGGCTTCGGAAGGCCTTCCGTATTGGGCCTTGGGTAAGTCCCTCCACTTAGCCCTCTCAATTTGGCCCATAACAGCTGTTTTCATCATCGCTAAGACCGCGACCTCGATCCCCAGCGCGCCGGGGAACGCCGGCCTGTTGCAGGCTGCTTGTGTGCTGGGTCTTGGCTTATTCGGAGTCGACAAAACACGGGCGACAGGGTTTTCTCTTGTTTTGTTTTTCGTGCTCGTTCTGCCTCAAGTGATCGCGGGAGCGAGCGTCATGGGATACAGTGGACTTCGCTTTCGCGATTTGCGCCGCCGCACGTTCGAAGCAACGGAAGGGGATTCGCCAGCACGATGAGCGGGAGCTTTTGCAGTATATGAGCTGGCCGGATAAGTCGCGCCTTCGAGAAATCCTCTTCCGCGCAAGCGGGCTGTTAAAGGGGCTTGACGGGCTGCTCGAGATCGTAGGCGGCGTGGCCGCTTGGGCCGTCAGCCCTGCACTTGTTGTCCGCGTGGTCGGGCTGCTCACCCAAGATGGGATGAGGGATGATCCCCACGCTTCCTACCTATACCAGAGGATTTGCGCGCACTCAAGCGGAACCGATGCCAGCGGATGGTAAGGCACGATGCGCGGCGTGAAGTCATCTGATGGGCGATCAGATGGAACAGAAGCTGTGTACCCGTACGCGTTGGAAGCGCCCACCAGCGGCTCACCGCGGTTCATTTCCACGACCACCGGGCAACCGCCATCCACGGCTTCAGCGTATAGCTCGACGTGCACTGCCTCCGCATCCAGTTCGTGCAGATAAACCTGGACATTGAAAACGTGCTGTCCGCCGTCGGAAGCAACCCCGAGCGATCCAAAACGGAGCCTACCCCAGTGTTCTTCAACCTTTCTGCGCCAGTTTACGAGGCCCTCCAGGGCCGCGCCGCCATTCATTGTTCGTTCCCGGTATGCCTTCGCGCGCGCGATGTAATGATGTTCAGTATATTCTCTGACCACGCGATTGGCGGAAAATCGCGGGGTCAGGCGCGACATACTTGCGCGCACACGCTCGATCCAGGCCCCCGGAAGGCCCGCCTGGTTGCGCTGGTAGAACATTGGAATGATTTCGTCTTCCAGCAATGAATAGATCTGTTCAGCGTCCCTGCGGTCCCACTCCGGGTCGGAATCGTGCTCCCGGCCGTCTCCGATCGCCCACCCTACTTCCGGCGAATACGCCTCGGCCCACCAGCCGTCGAGTTCCGAGAGGTTTATGCCTCCGTTCACAAGTATCTTCATACCGCTGGTTCCGCTTGCTTCCCATGGTCGCCGGGGGTTATTCACCCAAAGATCCACACCGCGGGCAAGGTGCTCAGCCATCCGCATGTCGTAGTCTGCCAGGAACACGGCGCATTGCCGCGCAGGAGTATTGCGGAAAAACTGAACCCACTGCCGGATCATTTCCTGGCCTTCGTGGTCTTGAGGATGCGCTTTGCCTGCTATGACGAGCTGAACAGGCCGTTCGCGGTTCGTCAGAATCCGCAGTAAACGGCCAGGATCGCGCAGCATCAAGTTGGGACGCTTGTACGTAGCAAAGCGGCGTGAAAACCCAATCGTCAGCATATTGGGGTCGAAGATGCGAGAAGCCAGAGCGACTTCTTGAGGAGACGCTCCGTGTCCCGCGACCTGGCGCGAGAGATAGGTCCGCACGTAGTCCACAAGCTGGATGCGGCTCTCCGTCCGCATCTTCCAGATGTCAGCAGCGGGGACAGTATCCAACGCCCCGGCCAATTCTTCGAGATCGCCGCGCCATCGGTCCTTGCCTGCGGCCTCTGTCCAAACGTGGTCCGCCGCCTCTGAATCCCATGACGGGACGTGAACACCATTCGTCACATGGCCGACCGGCACCTCAGCCTGGGGCCAGCGCGGAAATAGAGGCTGAAACAACCGGCGGCTCACTTCGCCGTGGAGACGGCTCACGCCGTTCACCGCACCGCTGCCACGAATCGCAAGATAGGCCATGTTGAAGGGCTCGGAATCATCGTCCGGATTCAGCCGGCCCAACGCCATTAGCTGCGAGAATGGGATTCCCAGCCGCTCTTCCGCGTAGCGGCCGACGTGCCGCTTCATAAGAGCTGGCGAGAAACGGTCAAACCCGGCTTCGACCGGAGTATGCGTCGTGAAGAGGTTCCCTGTACGGGTTGCCGCGAAAGCTTCCTCGAACGGCATCTTTGTCTCCTCCATGAAGTCGCGGGCGCGTTCCAATACCGCAAACGACGCGTGGCCCTCGTTAAGGTGGCAAACCTCCGGACGAAGGTCCAGCGCACGCAGTAAACGCCAGCCGGCGATGCCAAGGATTCGCTCTTGTTGCAGACGCGTTTCCGGGCCGCCGCCGTATAACTCGGACGTCAAACCGCGGTAGTCAGGCAGGTTTGCCGGATCATTCGAATCGAGCAAGAACAGCCGCGCACGCCCCACGCAAACTTCCCACGTGCGCAGGTAAAGGCGGATGCCCGGCAAATAGATGGATATCCGCAGCCACTCCCCGTTCGACTCGCGAAGTGGAGAGATTGGCAACTGGGTAGGATCGTTATAGGGATAGAGCGCCTCCTGATGGCCATCTGCGTCGATACGCTGGCGGAAATAGCCCTGCTGGTACAAGAGCCCCACGCCGTATACAGGAACACCCAGGTCACTGGCAGCCTTGAGCTGATCACCGCTGACGTTGCCAAGGCCGCCCGAGTAAATCGGCAGCCCATCGCTCAACATGAATTCCATGCTGAAATAGGCGACAGCACTGATTGGCGGATCAGGATACGCCGTTTTGAACCAGTGCAGACGCGTGTCGTAATACTCGTAGTAACGATGCACCTTCTCCAGCTTCTCGCGGAAGGACGCATCCGCAAGACATTGGCCCAGCCGCTCTCGCGAGACCGTCTGAAGGATGACCCAGGCATTATGCGTGAGCGTCCAGAGTTCCGGATCGAGGTGAGCCCATAATTCGTCAGCCGCGTGGTTCCAGGACCAGCGGAGGTCCAACGCCAACTCTTGGAGCCAGACCGTAAATTGTTCAGAATTCATTTTCGTGCTCCCCAAATCATTTCAAGCCTTCAAGTTTATCTGCGCTTCTTGCCTCATGCGACACCTGTTAAACGAGGCGTGAACTTTATAATACGCTTTTGCCCGCGTGGAGTCCCATGCCAAGAGGCTGCATCGCGGCCTTACGCCAGCTTGTAATGTCGTCACATACGGTTTTGACACAAGTCCGGATTTGCGACATATATTCATGAAGATGTGCTCCCAGCCACTGGCTGAACTGGCAATACCCTCCAGGAGCGTGGTTCCAGCTAAGCAACTTCGTTCTGCGCCTGAGCGCCGCACAGGGTCTCAATTGGCTCGTACGGACTTTCCTCAACGTAACTCTTCGGGCCAAAAGCGACATCCGGAACGGCGTCATTCGGTACAATAAGGCTTCAGGAAGAAAGACCAAGGAATGCTGTTGCGGCTTTTCTGAATCGAAACGCTGACGTTTCACCGGGACCATGTATCCTAGCCCACAGATGCCCAGCAAAGTGTCGGGATTGGACATATTGACTGTCTGATGAAGGGCGTTGCCGTGAGGAC
This sequence comes from Acidobacteriota bacterium, assembly GCA_021827245.1. The sequence goes on from JAKAWN010000173.1 coordinate 11,739, forward strand.
GACAACAACTCGAATGCTGATTGCCGCTGTGCTGGCTTCGGTCTTCGGGCTTTCTCTTATTCTTTTCTTTTCCCGCGCGCTTAACTCTGCGCCTGCGGTTTCAACGAGCCAAGGTTGCGTTAACCAGGGCAAGGACCGCCGTCTCGCTGCAACTGTCATCTGCTGGGCACAGCAGCGCCTCTCGTGGAAGTCGAATTCCAAGCCGGATTTCCTGTTAATTGGGAATCCCAAGGGCATGAGCATCGGGTTGGCCTGGCCGCCTTACTTCGTTTTGAACTCTCCCGATGGCCATGGCCAATGGTACATGTTTCGCATCGGCTTTCGCTATGATCGGAACTGGCGCGGCTACATATTCCCTACCATAGCCTGGAAGGTTATTTCGAAGCCGTTACGATATTGATTTGACCACGAGCCCATGGCCAGGATGGAGCTACGCTCACTGCCGGAAGGAGAATAGGGTAAGTATAAGCAGGATGAAACCGGTGGCGATAGCGGCAAAGCCTACGATCCTTCCGAATACCACGAACCATTTTTCGGGTTTCTCGGCCAGAACGGTCTCCAAACTTCCTTGTGCCGATAAACGTTCGAACTCTGCGGGATGTTTTTCTTTCAGCTCTTCCTCGGTCAGTCGGCCCGTAAAAATCACCGTGTCCATCGGAAAGCTTCCCGGCCGTAAGTGGGTATTGAAGAAATGAATTGTGAAGATGAACCATGCGGCGAGCAGGGCCTCGTCGCCATGAAGGAGCAGCGCAACGTTGAACCATGACCCAGGCACGAAATGGGCCACAAAGGGCGCAAACCACATGCTGTAGCCGGAAATCCCGATGACGGCCATGCCCCAGAAAACGGCCCAGTAATCGAACTTCTCCCAGTAAGCAAACCGGTCGAATTTAGGCTTTGGCCCCAAGCCAAAGAACCAGCGAAAATGGGCTAACAGGTTAATCAGATCGTTGGGCTGCGGCACTAAGGACTTTGGCCCCCATAGAATTCCGACCTCTCTCCTTATGAATGCCCGGCGCGATACTTGAACGACGTGGGTAAGAAAAGCCGCCGTCAGCAAAACGGCGAATGCCTTGTGAAAAAAGAGGATCGCGCTAAGTCCCCCTACCCCATGTGCAAATCCCTCAGCCCACCCGGTATAGCTGAATCGAATGGTCAGACCTGTCAGCGCCAGGCCCAGGAATGTCGAGAACAATATGCCATGCAGCAGCCGCTGGCCCGGCCTGAATCGGTAGTAGTAGCGGCTCGCCTCCTTTTGATCTACCATTTCACCTCCGCGGCGCTAATTTCCAAGGGAGTTCCCCCGGCTCTGCCGGGGTGGCAGTAGAAGTTTGACATTTGCAGGAGTCCATCGCGGAAACTCCTAAACGTGAGCCGCTGAAGCACAC
>JAKAWN010000174.1 GCA_021827245.1 Acidobacteriota bacterium
TCGCCGTTCGATCCCAGCCACTCGCTCAGCCGTACTTTCTTGAAGTCACTGGAAAGCAGCCGCTCGTCATTGTCGCCGCTGTAGATCGGGCTGCCGGTGTCGGGGTTGACGACGCTCCCTTGATAGCGACCCGATTGGGCCACGTTGTAGGCATGAAGCCAAAAGTGAGACAATTTCCCAGTCTCTTTCGACAAAACGAATAGCGCCGGCTGTGGACACAGCGCATTCCAGCGGGCGCGAGCGCTGGGATAGTTCTTGCGCAGCCGCAGATCAGTCAGGGTGGTCTTGAGACCTTCACGAACAGTGCGCCCGTGGCGAAGCTTGACTTCGTGGATGCCATTCGGGCTTGTCGAGTTCGAGTTCCGAAGGCCATCAACAAGAAAGACGCGAATGCGCGGGATAGTTTGCAGTGCTTCGCGACACCATTTGACCGTTAGGTGGCTGGGAACCATCGCGACCGCGGTAAAACTCCTTCCGCCTGAAGCGACGTACAAGCTCGCAAGGGAAATCAAGGTCTTGCCGGTTCCACACTCCGCCACGACCGCGGCGGAGCGTGCTTCGCCGAGCCGCTTCACGGTACCCATGATCGCCAGAGCCTGCCCTGGGTAAGGCCTACGAAGCAAATGCGCAAGCAGCGGCGATGGCGGGTCCTGCGCCCCGTGCAAAGGTGGAAACGACTCGAGGATTCGTTCTCCGATCTCGTTAGAAAATGTGCTGAGATATGTTGGGATATCAGTTATGTTGTCCATTGTTTTGTGAAGGGCTTATTTCATGTGGGGACGGGATTTACACCAATCAATTCCAAAAGCGAACGATTCTGAATAGGGATTCGAACATGAGAGCACATCGGGAGAATTCCAGAGGATCAAGACCGAACAATGTCCGGCGAGTAAAGGCAGGGGCGTTGCGCAACATTACCGATTTGACGGACCATTAGGTCTTGGGCTTGCAGAATACTTTGCGCACGGCTATAGCCGCATTTTCATCGCAGCTATCGTTGCATTGTGGTAGCTATCCAGCCACTTATATTTTTCGCGGATCTTGGGCTTCAGGGCGTGTTTCTTCAGTCCGTTCGTTATGAATTCGTGATGTTGGTCCAGCAATGCGGGGTACGTGGAGGGATCGTCAAGTTCGCTGCGCAGAACCCGGAGGTAGTCAACAAAGAGGCTGCCGTCGCTGTCCTTGCGGACAAGTCCTCGTAATGTGCGCTTGTCGGCACGTTTTCCGTTAAGCCATGCGCCACGGATACCATCCAGGACATCGAAGATTCTCCTGTCAACAATGATACGCGGATATTTGGCATGGTCTCTTTCCAGCTCGTAGGCGCGCACAACCGCAGGCCCAAAGAGCTGGCCCCAGCTTTTGACGACGTCGCCTATCGTTACGGCTCCCCGGATGAGGATGGCTTCATCAAAAATCAGTCTGGACTGGGCGTGGACCAGATGCAGCAGTTGAGAGAAGAGCTGGGAGGCTGGAGGGTTGTATCGAGCTTTTTCGAGGGGTGTGGCAATGACGCTCAGATCGGAAAAGTTCACATACTGGTCGTCCGGTATCGCCTTCAGTTTCGTTTTGAAACGCGCCGGCTGCACGGCTTCTTTAACCACGCGGATAATGCGCGAGATTTCCCCGGCTCTTCGCGTCTGGATCAGGGCCTTGAAGCCAAGAATATCGAGATACGTGACAAGCGAGACCTCGTACTGTACGTGTGCCATTTTTCACCCTTCAATCGCACGTGCACTTGTGCGCGCAGACGGTACGTGCTTCGCGATCGGAATACTGGACAGTGTTCTTCATTTGGGGAACCCAGGAAATTATCGCACGGGCTGCCGCGCCGGTTACCAGCAGGTGTTTCCCGCGCGGGTTCCTGCCAAGGGGATTTCGAAGAGTTGCAAGATCATTCTTGAGTCCGTCTTGAAGCAGGGCGACCAAATGCCGGTCCACTGCCGGCGCCTCACCCTCGGCAACCCATGATCCGGCACCGCCGACAAGAAATATGTCGCGTTTGCCCTGGATGTCGCTTCGCCATTTTCCCGGATGGGGCGCACCGGGGATGTGCTCATATGCGGAAGGTTTTCCTTCTTCAAACGGCACGCCCTTTGCGGGGCGAACATGGATTGCGTGGCCGCGCAGAGCGCGAAAAATCCTGTCATCTCTTCCGCGTTTGAACGCTTCGGCAAACGTCATTGTGTCAGCGACCTTCATCCATAGCAGAACACGCCGTTTCCCAACCATGGTTGGTGAGACGCCCATAATGTAATCTCGCGGTCTTACCAGGGGGCGCATTCTCTTCTTGCACGGGCCGAAGAAGACAAGACGGTCAGTCACCCAGGGAACGCATCCAACTAAACGATAGCCGATGCTCACAGTGGAAATGACGTAAGCGAAGACGCGGGGATTATTAGTGGACATGTTTTGTCTCGCGGCGCGTTGGGATGCTGTCCTCCGCGTCTTAGGGATCCCAGAATGCTTGATGCTCTTCTGTCGCAAAGTCGATGAATATGAAATTGTTCGGATCGTCCGGAAAGAATATCGAGGTATCAATCAGATGATGAACGCCGACGTCATAAAACTTTTGCAGTGCCTTCACGATATGGAGGGGGCCGAAGCCATCGGGGAATTCCCCGAGTTTTCGAGCATGGCCTTCGATGTATTGGATGGCATAGCAGTGGTCGAGCATATAGAGGTGAGCGACGCTTGTGCCTGAGCCGATGACGTTCTCAATTACACAGCGGCGAAAGGATCGTGGAATGTGGTTGCGCAGGAAGGGATGCTGTGCGGCGCGCTCATAAGCCTCACATTCTGAGAGGTAGGTTTTGTGGCGTCGCTCATCGTCTTGGGGGCGGGTGAGGTCTTGGCTCACGTTTGTGGGATGTTGGCTACTGATGAAGAGTTTGTAGGCAAGCGTGTCGCCCAGCGGTCTGAAAATGTCAGAATAAGCTCCGCTTTCGATCATGTCTTCAGCTCTCAGGATCATGTCGCCTCACCCTGGCTGGCTTTGAGGAGATGGGTGGCATTGGAGAGGTCACTCAGCGCGAATAAAATAGAGTAGCACGCGCCCGCTCTTCCTCTAACAGTTTGTTGAAAAATGCACTTTCTTCGTAACGTTGAAGTGGTCTCGCGCATCGATTGTTGTAAATCTCGAAGCGGAGGAGCGACGATGCGCGGAGCCGATCAGAAACAGGAAGCGATGTTCAGTTACGTTTCGCCGGAGAAGCGGGGGCCGAGCGAGCATCCCTTGCGGCCCATCCGCGAGATGGTGGACGCGGCGTTGAAAGAGATGTCGTCGCGCTTTGCTCGACTGTATGCCCAAGGCGGGCGACCGTCGATAGCGCCCGAGCGGCTGTTGCGGGCCCTGTTGCTGCAGATCTTCTATTCCATCCGCAGCGAGCGGCTGCTGATGGAGCAGTTGGACTACAACCTGCTGTTCCGCTGGTTCGTGGGGATGGAGATGGACGAGCGGGTGTGGGATCACGCGGTGTTCAGCAAGAACCGGGAGCGGCTGCTGAACGAAGAGATGGCCGAAGCGTTCTTCCAGCGAGTGCTGAAGATGGCGCAGCCCTATCTGTCCGACGAACACTTCACCGTGGACGGCACACTGATCGAGGCCTGGGCGAGTCACAAGAGTTTTCGCCCCAAGGATGAAGAGCCGGGAACCGGGGACGGGAATCGGGAAGTCGACTTCCACGGCCAGACACGCTCGAATGACACGCACCAATCCACGACCGATCCGGAGGCGCGGCTGTATAAGAAGTCGAAGGGCAGCGAAGCCAAGCTCAGCTACCTGGGTCACGGGCTGATGGAGAATCGGAACGGGCTGCTGGTGAGAACGCTGGTGACGCCGGCCGACGGCACCGCTGAGCGCGAAGCTGCCTTGCGAATGGCCCGAAAGATTTCCGTGGTTCGGCGAGTGACGCTGGGCGCGGACAAGAACTACGACACACGCGACTTCGTGCGCGAGTTGCGACGGATGAACGTTACGCCGCACGTGGCTCAGAACACCACGAAGCGGTCGAGTGCGATTGACCGACGCACGACACGGCACGCCGGCTACGCGGTCAGTCAGCAGAAACGGAAACGGGTGGAACAGAGCTTCGGCTGGATGAAGATCATCGGCATGTTGAGAAAGGTGAAGTTGCGGGGCCGGGAGAAAGTCGGTTGGTTGTTCACTTTCGCCGGGGCGGCCTACAACTTGATTCGCTTGCAGCGGCTGCAAGCGCAGGCGGCGGCATGAGCGGAAGGCTGGAAAGGTACTCCGAAAGGCCCAAGACGGCCTGCCCAAAAGCCTCCGAACCCCTGCCCAGGATCTCTTCACCCTCGACATAACTCGCTCCGGACGCGAATTGAAAAGGAAAAGCATCGTCAAACCGCAGTTTTCAACAAACTGCTAAGTTCCCTTTGAAGGGACCCTTGCCATGCTGAATCATCGCACGTTCCCGGTCGTGGGAGGCCATCGGACGCGGCCATTTTGTAGAGGAAATATGATCTCAGCTAGACGCAATCCGCGTCAAATCAATCCCAGGTAACTTCCTTTTGTGCCGGTAATCAGCACGGGAGAGCATCCGAGTCCAGCCAGAGGACGGATAACTCTGCGTCGCTTCAACTCGCTCAGAAACCAATCTGCCCACTCCGGAACGACGGGCAAGCCGAAGCGCTCTGATAAGCGGTAGAGGACAAAGACTGGATCATTGTTTGACAAGATGGTTCGATTGCTCTCGATGGCCGCGCCCAAGCGCGTCGCGGCGAGTTCAGCGGAGACAGCCACAAGATGGCGCACCGGGCGGCGCCGACCAGGAATGCTGACGCTTCCCCGATAACACTCGGCCTTTTCACCCAAGCTCAGTTCGAGAGCCGCAAAGTCCGGGCCCTCGACCTTAAAGATCTGGTTCTGATGAACGGCCGCCCAAACCGCGCTCACATCGGATTCGCCTCCGACCACAGAGAGGAGATGAAAGTTCCCGTCACGGCCGTTCTCCGCAACCTCGGCGATGCAGCGGTCCACCCGCAACCGAACACGCACCGTGGTGTCTTTCATTGCCCGCGTGAACTCAAGCCATCCGAAGCGTTCATGCGCGTTCTTCATCTCGCACCTCGTTGAGACGGAATTTGCGGCCGGCGCTCGAACAGGACTCAACCGGCACAGCTTGACCGGATGTTTCGTTAGTCGCTGCTTTCTCGTTTTTCTCTTCCGGCGGCGGGTCGTTCGTCAGTACAGACGTGCGGCCATCGGCATACAGAAGATTGAGGCAATGGGAGAACTGCTCCTTCTCGCGGATTGTGGCAACGCCGTTTTCGTCTTCTTCTTCTAAACGGAGAACTGTTTTAACCCCTTGCCATCGCGCGAGGTGGCGCAGGTCGCCCTCACCGAAAATTCCATCCAAAAGTCCCGACGTGGCCAGGAGCGCTACATGCCCTTGGTGTAATGGAGTCAGCGGCCGGCCCCGCTCGCGGAATTCGGGGGCAAACAGAATTCGCCGCGCCTGGCGGTAGGCGGGAGACTCGGGAAGCTGGTCCTCAATTTCGTCGAGTGGCAGGCCACGGTGGACGAGCTCGATGGGCTCGGCCTCGGGCACGGGATAGATGCGATGCGGCTGGTCAGTAAGGATCGGAAGCGCATCAATGTTCCGGGATTTCCGACCATACTCCAGCCGCCACCAACTGATCTCGCGCTCCTGCAAACGCTCGCGCTCGCGCTGCGTGCGCCGAACCGCAAAAACCGCGATCTGCTTATACTGAACACTTTCGGGTTCACTCAGCCGGTACACTTCAGCGTCCTTGAACTGGAGCGACAGAATGTTCCCGCAAACCGCGAGCTGCGCGACAGGAATAATCAGAATCAGCACGCCGCCCGACTTGAGCCAGCGGTAAGTACGTTGGAGGAAGAGGGCTTCGAGGCGCTGGCCGGTGCCATCGTTGCTGGCGACTGTGTCGTAAGGCGGATTCAAAATCATGCAGGAGGAGGACTCAATCCTGCAGTCGACGTCAAAGCAGTCTCCATAAATAACCTGATCGAGCCGCTGCTTGGCTTCATCAGCTCGATAGGCGTCCAGCTCAATGCCGCAGCGCTGGCCTTGGCTGCCCTCAGTAATAACGGTGAGAGCCTTTCCTTCGCCGGCGCACGGGTCCAGCGCGGTGAAACTGGAAGTCGGAAAGTCGAGATGCTGGCGGATGCGGCGGGCTTCTGTCTCGGGCAGAGGAAAGAATCCCATGCGATATTTCGAAGTCGGGCGTGCCATTCCAGGTGTCCTCCTGAACGGTGTTTGTGATCTGAAACAGCGATCGGCATTAACAACTGCTATGCCGTGAGCATCTGGCCATTCGATAAGGTCCAAGCTGGAAGCGACAACTATGCGTCGGCTGCCTTTTCAAGCAAAGCAAGAGGGATTTCGGCGGTGAATACGTAGGAGCTCGCGTGTTTTGGGATGGCGACAAAGGCGATGCCGGCCGGGCGCACCACTATTTGCGAACATTCGACGCATGCCCGGAAAGAATCCGGAATCGAAAACTCGGCGGGCGCCTGCATCCAATCACCAGCGACGGCAGGAAGGCGGTCGAGCATCTGAGCCAAAGCGTCCGCGTCCTTCTCCTGTTCGGCAACCCAGGGGCTGAAATAGTCCGCATGGGCATCCCAGAAATAGGATTCAACCAGGCTCTCGTCCAACTGCTTCTGTTCCTTCAACATAGCGATCCGCCGCATCGCTAACCCTGCCAGCTTCGACGTTAGGTTGACCGTCGCGTAGTCGCAGCCAAACGCATCATCGCTGCCGGTAACCAAGGAAATCAGCTTCATCATCCATCCCTCCGCAACGCCGAACACTGCCGCAAATGCCTCTCAAAGCCTTTGCCGCGCAAAATTTGACAGCCATCGGCATCGTGCTACGCTCTGGATAAATGCCAGCAAGCGCCCAGCCCGTCTCAATCGAAACCATCCATCGTGGGTGTATCACCCAGGTCCGGTCGGCCAATAGCGGTGCCGCCGAGTGCATCCTGAAACAAGGCGCGCCCGTGTTTGTTCCTGCTTTCCTCGCCACGTATCTCGGTTCCGGCGATGAAATCGAAATTTCGTTCGTGCCGGACCAAGCCGGCGTCGAAATCCACATTCGCAAGAACGCTTCCTGGCGACGGCTCCGGGAACTGTATCAAGCCCAGATTGGCTGTGTCGCTCAACCTAAAGAGGACAAGCGTGGGGACCTGTTTGTTGCCGCGGAGGTAGCCGGCAGCCGCCTGGGAATCCGATCCATTTATCTTCCGTGCCGCGTTGTGCGCGATTATTTCTACGTTGCCGACCGGCAGCGGGAGTGGGACAAGCAGCCAACGCTCTACGAGGTGGTTCGGGCTCCTCACCATGCGGGGCCGGCAGAACTGCGGCTGGCGTTCAAAATCCGTCAGATCGAGCTTCAGAAGGAACGAGCGCCGAAAAGTGCTTGTAGAGCGCTCGAACGCGCCTACAACATCCTGGCGCAGGCGGAGTCGAGAGCGTGCTACGACACCCTTCTGACGGACGCGGATTCTCCGGTTTTATTTCCTTACGGCGGCTTCGGGTTAATACTCGTGAGCGGCGACCAATCGCGGGATGGGCAAACTTTGTTTGCCACGCGACTGCTGGCCTTTCGCCCCGAAATGTGCGAGAGACGGGTTCACGCTCCACTGCGGAAGTTCGAGTTCTACAATCAGAGCGCGGTCTATCACGACGCTCGGCGAAGGCTCGAGGTCATTGTGGATCAGTGCGCCATGCCGGTCGTCTGGGACCAGACCTGGAACCAGTGGAAACATCTGCTGGCAGCGAAGGTGCAGATCGACGCAACGTTTGTACGTGCCGGCAAATACCTCATCAAGGCTGGCGAGTGGCACGCAGTCGAGTGGGAAAGCGCCCTGCCGAGCCGGCTGAACATCAAGCTGCCCGCTAACCTGCAAGAAGAGTTGGAGGCAGCCCGCAAGACGTATCATCGGTTCGGCCAATATTCCGAGGCGTTGGACCGCATTCGGGCGCGGATCGGGCGGGAGCCGGTTGAGAAGCGCGAGCTGGACCGACTGTTAGGGCAACTCGGGGTGCCCGGAGACTTTGACGTGTCTCGACTGACTTGGCAACCGGACTACGACCCGTTCTTCTACCAGCAGCTTGCCAAATGTGCGCGCAGGCTGTACCTCTTCCGTGGCGAATTTATATTTGAGGTCGCTAACGGTGTTGTAGTGGAGACCCCGCAGTTGGGTCACGCAACCTATCTGTTCGGCAAGCCGCGCAGCATGGAAGTCTTTCTCAGCCTTTACACGAGAGTCAGCAAGGAAGACATTCGTGGCAATCGGGAAAGCGTCGCGGCGCGGCTAGGGTTTCTTGGAAGGATCGTTCATGGCGTCAATCCCCAAGCCTGGGCTAAAGAGCTTCGTGCACATCTTGGTGAACCACTGGATCACGGCACCTCAAAGCCGGAATGTTAAACTCCACCCGGCGGACTCTACCCGGAGCGGTATTTTCACCCCCTGTTGTTAATTCATTTAACCGACGTCACGCGGTTTCAGGTTCCGCTGGAGAGGACGAGACATCATTTTTGTTCAGGATTGTGCCCAAAGCCTGCTGGTGCGAACCGCTGAGGTGGATTTCGAGGCGACGGGCCGCATCGTGCAGGTCACGTTCGGCAACGATGTTGTAGCGATCGAACACGGCACGAGTCTTGTGCCCCGAGATCGCCATCGCAACGCGCTCCGGAATCCCTGCCCGTATCATATTCCTTACAGCCGTGCGCCGCAGGTCGTGGAACAACTTTCCGGTTGGACCAGCACGCTTGCAGGCCGATCGCCAAGCCACATGGAAGCTGCCGATCCGCTTTCCGCCCCTCGAGAATACGTAATCGCACTCCGGGAAATTCTCGTCCCGAATGATCTTTCTTGCTCTCAGGGTTTCGAGTAACTCCCCAGTAAGTGGAATCGGTCGAGGCTGACCGGTCTTCGTGGTTCCTGGTTCGAGATTCGCTGTGCGAGCCTTCAGATCAATTTGGTGCCACCTGAGCCCCAGGATTTCGCCCTCGCGCGCGCCTGTGTAATAACCGAATGAGAGCACTGGCTTAAGGTATTCGGGTAACTCGCGGCGGAGAGCCGGATACTCTCCGTGCTCAAAAAATCCTTTGCGAACGTTGTTCTCCTTCAGCATAGGGATGTAGGGAACGCGGGCGACTTTGGGTGGCGTCATTTCGCCCGCCAGGTTGAACATGCGCTTAAGCGCTCCCAGTTCGCGGTTGACGCTCGCGTTGCTTGCTCCCTCCTCTAGCCGCGCGACTGTGTAGGCGCGAATTCGGTCGGTTGTGATATCAACCGCCCGCAAGCCCCCGAAGAAAGGCGTCAGGTGCCGCGCAATTCGCCGCTTTGCCCAAACCAAGGACTTCCTGTTATTGGCTCGGTACTCGTTTAAGAAATCTCCGGCCAACTCCTCGAAGCGTACCCGTTCGGTTTTCGGGCCCAAGAATTCACCTTTGCCTATTTCTCCATCGCGCTTTTGGAGCAGACGCTTGGCATCGGAAATCTTCTTGGACCTGCTGCTTTCTCGGAATGCTTTGCCATTCCGGTAGTACTTAATCCACCAGATACGACCTCTTCTGTAAAGCGATCCCATCGTTTACCCTTCACAAAAAGTGGAAGACCAACTCGCCGTCGAGCACTGTGGGATTGGCGTGCCCCCTTGTGACCTCAATGCCGCCCATACGAGGCGAGGCCGGGGCATCCATGGAGCAGTGTTCGCGACCAAATACTGCAGAGTGTGTTTGCCTGGCGAACCTTCAGTGCGAGGGGCTGTTTGACTTTTAACAATTCATAAAGGAGGCATGGCGACATTTGATGTAGAATGAGGGCCAGTTTCTTCGAGAGTTGCTTATGCGTGACGCCCAGGCAGGGAACACTCTGCGCATCGGCCTGTTCCGATTCACGATTGCCCCCGTGCAGCCGTTGGAGGTGCCAGCTGTTAATAAAGGCAATATGCTTCGCGGCGGGTTCGGCCACGCCTTTCGGCGCTTGTGTTGCATCCCTCAATGCAGAGATACTAAATCCTGCTCGCTAGCGGTATCGTGCCCTTACAAGATTCTCTTTGAACCCTCGCCGCCGCCCGGCGCGGACCGGCTTTCGAAGAATCAAGACATTCCCCGTCCATTTGTTTTCCGGGCACCGCAGACCCGCCAGACTCGATTTGAGAAAGGCGAGCGGTTCGAGTTTGGCCTGGTGCTGATCGGCCGCGCGTTCGATTTTCTTCCTTACTTCGTACTGTCGTTCCGGGAACTCGCCGGAGAAGGGGTCGGTTTGAATCGGGGTAAATGCACTTTGGAAAAAGTTGAGCAGATCGGGGTGCCTTCGAATGGTGCCGGCCCTAATGATACCCTTGCACAGGCGGACCGCAGTGCCCGCCCAGATACCAAGTTGGTTTACAGCATCGAAGACCAGATTTTCCGAGCGACCGGGAGTAACTGTACAGACCAGTGGATCAAGACGCGTCTTCTGGAGTTTTCTGGCGCAAACGGCAACGCCTCTGTACAGCGCCTGACCATCCGGTTCCTGACCCCGACATTTCTGCGCGCCGAAGGCGAAGTAGTTCGCCGCCCGGAGTTCCATCACCTATTCAAGCGCTTGCGCGACCGGATCAACGCGCTCGGCACTTTCTTTGGCGACGGTTCTCTTGACGTCGATTTTCGGGGGCTTGGCGAGCGCGCTGAGAAAGTCCGAACTGTCGCAGCTCAAACCGAATGGGTAGAGCGGTTTCGCACGTCGTCGAAAACGCGGCAACGCCACGGGCTTTCCGGCTTCGTCGGCGAAGCTACCTACGAGGGAGACTTAGCTGAGTTTTTGCCTTGGCTGACGTTGGGCGAACTTGTTCACGTCGGTAAACACACGGCTTGGGGAAACGGATGGATCCAAGTACCGAGTTTCCAACAGTGAGACAATGGGTACCTTTGACGAACAACGCTACCGCCAGTTCTTTCGAAAGGCTACTGAGCACGAGCCTTTCGACTACCAAGCCGAGATCGCTCAGACACTCTTCAGCGGCAGGAACGTCATCCTGCGCGCGCCGACCGGCGCTGGCAAGACGTGGTCAGTCATCGTCCCATACCTATTCTCCGGCTGGGAGCCCGGTCCCAGTCGCCTCATATACGCGCTACCACTTCGCACGCTGGCGCAGGGCGTATTCCACGAGGCACAGCAGGCGGCAGTTCGTCTTGGGCACTGTGTCCATGGTCAATCAGACAAGAATGGGCGAGAGATCGTTTCTCCTTACGTAACATTGCAGACTGGAGAACAACCGGACGACCCCTTTTTCGATCGCGGAAGAATAATCATCACGACTTACGACCAAGTGTTGAGTGGCCTTCTAAACGGCCCCTACGGCCTCTCAGATCGCCTGCACAATATCAATGCAGCGGCCATAGCAGGTGCACTGGTTGTTTTCGATGAATTTCACCTCATGGAGCCGAGTAAGGCTTTCTTGACTGGAGTTGCCGGACTTTTCCTATTCCGCAAGCTTTGCCAGTCAGTATGGATGACGGCGACAGCCACCCAACCGTTGTATACCATAATTCGACAGGCACTCGATGCCGAACCGATTCCAACGAATGAGCGAGAAGAGGAAGCGTTGCTCATTAGCCTCCCGAGTGTAACTGAGGTATCACGCGAGCTTCGCATGGAGGACCGTCAACTTACGGCCGCTGAAGTTTTTCGTGTGCACCAACGAAGATCTATCGTTCTTTTGAACAGCGTGGGTCGGGCGCAGGCGATGTACGGGGCTTTGAAACAGAAACTTGCAACAAATAACCGGCGCACCACCTTGATCCTTCTACACTCACGGTTCTTCAAACAAGACCGCGCGACAAAGGAACAAGAACTCCGTCGTCTGTTAGCAAAATCCACCGGCAGCAACGCCATCCTCGTTGCCACGCAGGTCGTAGAAGCTGGGTTGGATATTTCGTGCGAACACCTCCACACCGAGCTTTGTCCCATGAATTCGTTGGTGCAACGGGCAGGAAGATGCGCTCGCTTTCCAGGCGAGGAAGGCATCGTCCATGTTTATCCTCTACCCGATGAGCCCCGGGCTTGGTTGCCGTACGGGGATGTCGGCCGAGAGGACGTCACTCTGACGAAGACGCGTGAAATTCTTGATCGTGAAGGGAGAACAACCCTTAAACCGGATAGGGCGGCCAAATGGGTAGAGGAGGCTCACGGACAGGAGGACTTGGGCTCTCTTAGGGGTGGCTGGCAGCCTCGTCTCACTGAATGCCTTCGCCGCATTGAGCAAAATGCGATTCTCCGGACTCGTGTGCGAGTGGCTGACCTCATTCGCGAAGGCTCCGACCAACTCAGGGTCATCATTCGGGGACAGGTCTCCCCCCTGGATCGGCCAGGGCAGTGGGATGGCATCAATCTTTCGCGTTCGTCCTTGACTCGCCTTCTTCAGAACGGCACCAAAGACGCGGGTTGGTTTTGGGACGCTGACGATGTAGACCCATGGAAGAGGCTACAGACTGAGGAAGATCTTAAGAAGACCTACATCGTCTGCTTACGACCTGCAATCGCAGCATACGACAGCGAGATTGGCATTCGATTAGGAATCATTGGTTCAGTGGAAAGCCCATGTCGGGAGGAACCAAAGAGACCTGGGCACTCACCCTTGCATAAGGAGAGTTGGGCGGACCATGCCGTGCGTGTCGCGGAGGAGGCCGAAAGGCGTCTGAAGAAAGAAGGATGGGGGAAGGGCCTTTTCTTTGTGGGGCTTGGCGAACGCTATGGTCTCGAACCCGATGCATTGCTGGAAGCGGTTCGTGCCTGTGCACTGCTTCACGACTTGGGGAAGTTGCAGGAAACTTGGCAAGGTTGGGCCGAGGCCGCGCAAAAAGCTAGAAACGAAAGGTACGAGCACGTGGTGCCTTTAGCGCACACTGATTTTGACCCGGACAAGCCGGAGGACCGGGAGCGAGAAAGGAGTCTCGCTGTCCGTCGGCCTCCTCACGCCGCAGCCAGTGCTTATTACGGATTGTCTGTGCTGTCGAGGTTATTGCACGTGACTGCCCACCAAAATCGAAGCTACATCCCCTCTGCGTGTACAGCTGCAATCCTAAGCCACCACGGTGGCTGGCTGCCCTCG
>JAKAWN010000175.1 GCA_021827245.1 Acidobacteriota bacterium
CAGCCGGCCATACCATTTCGCCGAAGTTCGTCACCTGAACGGGTCGGCCCGTTAAAGGCGCCATTCGACCGTCCAAAGTCACCGTTGGCCAGGAGAATCAAGTGCGATTATGAAATAATGGTTGACAAGGAGGGGGCTGTTTTGGCATAATTTAGTTGCGAATTATTCGCAACTAGAATGCTTCTTGCAAAGCACCTCAAAGAGCGACGCCGGGTCACGAACGAGCTGCGAGATCACGGTCTCCGCATGACTCGCCAGCGGCGGGTTATTGCGGAAGTCTTTCAAAAGGCCGGAGAGCACCTCGACGCTTCGGAGGTCCTGCGGCGGGCTCGCCAGCAGATGCCCGGCTTGCACCTCGCAACGGTCTATCGCGCCTTGGAGTCTCTCAAGAAGCTCGGCATCATTGACGAGCTCGACCTCATGCACTTCAAGGGAACCGGCCACTACTACGAAGCTCGCACCAACAAGGATCACATGCACTTCACCTGCCAGCGGTGCGGCGGCGTGGTGGAGATCCAAACTCCGTTGTTTGAAAGGTTGAAAGGCCAGATTGAAGGCCGCCATGGCCTCGCCATCCGCGTGGCTCGGCTTGAACTGGGCGGGATCTGTGGGACCTGTGCGTCCAGGAGAGAGCAAGCAGAAACTGTTTCGGCCTGATTTTTGAATCAGAAAATAGTTGACCCCGGTTGCGTGAACAACCGGGGTCGTGAACGACGGCTGGCGATGTGGCACACCGGCAAACCGTGTCCTTTATTCTTTCTATCACCAACCTGCCGCTGCCGCAAGTCGTCATCCCGTGATCTCTCACAAACAAGAAACCAACAGAAACCAGGAGAATGACATGTTAGAGGCGGGACGGTTGGGACCGGAGAAACGGCGCGCGGCGGGCGGGGTCATTGCGGCTTCCCTTTTGCTTTTAGCCTTAGGGGCTTTGCCAGCACGCGCGCAGGAGAGCCCTTACATCGTGACCTACGACCATTATCTCGAGGAGCCGGGAAACCTCGAGGTGGAGTATTTCTCGACGTTTGGGACGCAGCGCGGCGGCAATGACTTCATCGCTCCCTGGGTGGAATTCGAATACGGTGCGACCGCGTGGTGGACCACCGAGTTCTATCTCGACAGCCAGAGCACGTTCAACGACAGCTCCCTTTTCACCGGCTTTCGCTGGGAAAATCGCTTCCGGCCGTTCCAGCTCGAACACTTCATCAATCCGGTGATCTATATCGAGTACGAGCAAACCAGCGGGGCGGACAAAATTATAAAGGAAGTTGAAGGGCATGACGTTGAGTCCGATCATGCCGACCCCAGCTCCGCCCTGCGCCAGGAGCGCGACCACGAATTGGAATGCAAGCTGCTGCTCTCGAAGTCGTTCAAGGGCTGGAATGTCGCCGTGAACCCTATTGCCACTAAGAACCTCTCTCCGAGCGAGCCGTGGGAATTCGGCTATGCCGTGGGGGCCAGCCGCCCGCTGGCGCTCAAGACATCTCCCAACCGATGCACCTTCTGCCGCGAGAATTTTATCGCTGGAGTTGAGATCTACGGGGGTCTGGGCGACGCCGACAGTTTCGGGCTGCACGACACTTCCCATTATCTTGCGCCCGCCGTGGCCTGGAATCTTCCGTCGGGCTGGACGTTGCGCATTTCGCCCGGGTTCGGCTTGAACGGCAATAGCCATCGCCTGCTATTGCGCTGGGGAGTATCGCGAGAGTTCGCCGGCTTCGGAGAGATCGTACGCCAGTGGTTCGGAGGCCGCCGATGACGAAACGAGCCCAGTCGCTTCCTTCCCACATGCTCACTACCGCAGCCATCGCAGGCCTCCTTTCTCTTGGCGTCCAAGGAGCCCTCGGAGAGAAGAAAAGCACAACTGCGGCGGAGAATAACAAGTTAGTGTACGCCGCGCTCGCGAAAGCTCCAGAGAAAGCACGCGCCAAACGCAACCCATTTGAAAGTGACCCCGATGCAGTGGCGGCGGGCCGAAAGCTCTTTGAACAGCATTGCGCGGAGTGTCACGGACAAACAGCCGAGGGTGCAAAGAGAGGTCCAAGCCTGCGCCCTGCGGAGGTGCAGCAGGCACCGGCCGGCGCCATTTTTTGGATTTTAACTAACGGAGTGGTGCGCCGCGGGATGCCCGACTGGTCCAACCTGCCGGAGCCGGAACGGTGGCAACTCGTCACCTTCCTGAAATCGCTGGGTCCCGCGCCCAAGTCGGCTGAAGGGCATGAGGTTAATCCCCAAAAACATCCTACCGGCGGAACTTCCAGCGAGAAGGGAGGACTCTCACGGTGAAGCACAGTGTCAGCATAGCGCGGATCTTGGTCCTAATTCTCCTTTTCTCATTTGTCCGGGTCTGGGCCGGTGCGGGAGCGACGATTTCAGGCACTGTGGCGGACCCGAGCGGAGCGGTAATCCCCGGCGCTACGATCATCACCGAGAACGCCGAGACAGGAATCCAGCACAAGGTCGCCACCAACGCGGAGGGTTTCTACACCTTCCCGACACTGCCCCCAGGCCATTACGAAATCGAAATCTATCATCCCGGATTCAAACCGTTTCAACGACTCGGGCTAAGCGTTCACGCCAATGCCTCATTGCGAGTTGACGCTCGATTGGAACTGGCCGCCCACACAGAGACCGTTATCGTATCGGAGGCGGCCGTTCACATCGAAACTGCAAATACCCAGATGGGCGAAGCCGTCGCCGGAAGCAAGATGACCGGGATCCCATTGAACGGCCGGGCTTACACCGATCTCTTGGCTCTTCAGGCGGGCATTATTCCGATCAGCTCGCAACAACCCAACGCCGTGGTAATGGCCGGAGTCAGCAGCACGCCGCCCTCCGGTGACCTCGATCCCGGAAACATATCAGTGAGCGGCCAGCGAGAAACCGCCAACGGTTTTATGGTGAACGGCAGCAATGTTGAGGAAAACGTCAACATGAGCACGGCGATCGTCCCGAATCTCGATTCCATCCAAGAATTCCGGGTACTGACCAGCAACTTTGACGCCGAATACGGCAATTACAGTGGCGGGCAGATCGTCGTGGTCACCAAATCAGGCGGCAATCAATTCCACGGTGACGGGTTCGAATTCCTGCGCAATACGAGTCTGGACGCGCGAAACTTCTTCTCCTCCGATCGGGCGGAGTTCCGTCAGAACCAGTTTGGAGGCACCTTGGGTGGCCCCGTAGAACGCGACAAGATATTCTTTTTTGGCGATTACCAAGGCACCGGCATGACCGAGGGCATGGATACCGGGCTCATTGCGGTTCCATCCGTGGAGGACCGCGGCGGCGATCTCGCCGATCTCGAAAATTCGTTGACTCGAACCGTCAAGGGTCAAAACTGGGCGAATCTGCTATCGCAAAAGCTGGGCTACACAGTTTATCCGGGCGAGCCTTACTACGCACCGGGTTGCACGAGTTTTGGGGGGTGCGTTTTTCCCAACGCCATGATTCCTCAGAGCGCCTGGTCGGCGCCTGCCAAAGCGTTGCTGCAATACATCCCTCAACCCAACCAGGGCGTCAGTTACCTTTCCACCTCGGCCTACAATCAGACCCTTCGCGATGACAAAGGAGCGGTGAGGCTTGATTCGAACACACGCTTGGGGACCCTCTCCGCCTACTACTCGCGGGACGATTACTTTCAGAACAACCCTTACCCCACAGCGCAGGGTGGAGCCAATGTCCCCGGTTTCAACGCCATCTCCCGGGGCCGCGCGCAACTGCTGAGCCTCAGTGAGACAAAGACGCTGGACGCGAACATGGTCAATGAGTTTCACCTCAGCTATTTGAGATTTTCGAACCAGGTCGGCCAGCCCGTAGGCGGTGTAGGCCCCAGGCTGAGCGAGCAAGGATTCGTGGAAGGCCCCGGAACGCTCGGCATTGTTCCTCTCGATCCTAAGATCGAAGGCATCGAAAACGTTTCGTTCAACTCGTTCACCTTCGGAGTGGACACCACCGGGCTCGCGCAGGTGAACAATCTGTACCAAGTGACTGAAGACTTCTCCAAGGTGGTTGGGAAGCACCTGTTGAAGATGGGAGGTGGATTCCACTTTGACCAAATCAACGTCAACCCGGATGCTGTCTTCAATGGCTCGTTCCAATTCTCGGGAAGCGAGACTGGGTCGGACTTTGCCGACTTTCTCCTGGGCGTGGCCAGCTTCTACCGCCAGGGAGATTCCGCAAGTTTTTATCTTCGCAACAAATATATTGGATTGTATGGGCAGGACAGTTGGCGTGTGAAGCCCACTCTAACCTTGAATTATGGCCTGCGCTGGGATGTGCTTCCTCCCTGGCGCGAAAAATACAACCAGCTTCAAACCCTTTTCCCCGGCCAGCAGTCCTTGGTTTACCCGGGTGCGCCTGAGGGGCTGATTTTCCCAGGCGACCCCGCAATCCCGCGAACGCTGGCTCCGACAAAATACACCAACTTCGCTCCGCGCGTCGGCCTGGCTTGGTCGCCAAACTTCCAGAGCGGTCTGCTGCGAAGGATTTTTGGTGGCTCCGGAAAAACCAGTGTGCGCGCTGGATATGGAATGTTTTATACAGCCTTCGAGGGGCTTTCGGCCAGCATCATGAGCGCCAACCCGCCGTACGGTTACGACTACGACAGCAGCACCATCGGGCCGCCATTGTTCGCTACACCCTTCGTGGCGGCTGCAACTGGCAAGAGTTTCGGGCAGCCGTTTCCGTCACCGATTGCCGCCTATGGAGCTTCCGCGAGGAACCCCGACACGGCGGTTGATTGGTCCAAATATGAGCCAGTCACCGGCGTGCCATCCTTTTTCCGCCGCAATGTGCCGCCCTATTCTGAGGCCTACATACTGTCTCTCGAGCGCGAAGTTGCCCCGAATACGGTTTTCAGTCTTAGCTACATCGGTTCCGAGGCTCATCATCTTCTCGTTCTTAACTCAGCGAATCCTGGCAACGCCGCCTTGTGTTTGAGCGTCAGCCGGCCTGATGAGGTCATGCCGGGCACGCCGACCTGTGGTCCTTTCAGCGAAGGTGGTATTTTCACGCGCGCGAATGGTCAGACTGTGCAGGTCCGCGGGCCTTTCAGTTCGCAATTCGACGCTGTCACCTATCAGAAAACCATTGGCAGCTCGAATTACAATGCGCTGGAGGTCAGCCTCCGCCACAACAGCAAGTCTCTGGAGGTCATGGCGGGGTACACTTACAGCAAATCCCTCGACGACTCTTCCAGTCTCGCGGAGCCGCTCAATCCGATTGATCCCGGTCTGAGCAAAGCCCTCTCCGCTTTCGATATGCGCCACAACTTCGTGGCGAGTTTCAAGTACGTGCTGCCGATCAGTTATCTCCTGTGCCGAAAGAACCGCTGGACCCAAGGATGGGCCCTCTCGGGCATAACGCGGTTCGCAACTGGACTGCCTGTCACCCTGTACAACAACAACGACACCTCCCTGCTTGGCAGCATTCCCAACGGCATCAATAACAACGGGGTGGATACGCCGAATTTTACTCCCGGCAATCTCGAAATCAATACCGACCCCCGGAATGGCAAGCCCGCCTTCAACAACTCGCTCTTCAGTCTTCCGGCGCTCGGCCAAATCGGTACGGCGGCGCGGCGGTTCTTTTACGGTCCGGGAATCGAGAATTTCGACATGGCGTTGCTCAAAAACCTCCGCTTGACCGAATCTAAATCGCTGCAGTTCCGCCTTGAGGCGTTCAATGGTTTCAATCATGCACAGTTTTACGGGCCCGCGGCGGTTGACGGGAACATCAGCAGCGCGGCTTTCGGGCGCGTGGTGAGCGCGGCCGCTCCCCGGCTGGTTCAACTAGGAATCAAGTTCTTGTACTGATCATGAACCAAGGACAAGGAACTACTAACTCAGGTCTTGGCTTGAAGCTGCGCCCGAACGTCGGAGCGGCCGAGCGGCGCGATCGGGAAGAGCGCGGCACATTGCGCATCGAGAGGCGGCTTGATATCGGTCTGCGCGGTGCGTTGAGACGCTTAGTCGCATATTTTGCCGTACTCGGTCCAGGACAGATAGTGATGATGGCCGACACGGACGTTGGCAGTGTCATCACCGCCGCCCAAAGCGGGGCGCGTTGGGGCTATGCGCTCCTGCCTCTGCAATTTCTGCTGATTCCCGTCTTGTTCGTCGTGCAGGAACTGACGGTGCGCCTGGGAATTTTCACCGGCAAGGGACATGGGGAGCTGATCCGCGAGCGGTACGGCGCGGGCTGGGGATGGGTGTCGGTCGGGGGATTGGTAGCGTCAATCGTAGGAGCGATGGTGTCGGAATTCTCCGGCATTGCGGGCGTCGGAGAACTTCTGGGCGTGCCGCGGGCCACCAGCCTGTCGCTGGCGGTGGGCTTTCTGTTAATGGTGGTGTGGGCAGGGTCGTACCGGAGGGTGGAGCGGATTGCGCTTGGCCTCGGTTTTTTCGAGATGGCCTTCCTATGGGTGGCGCTCGAAGCTCATCCGCAAGCAGGATCGTTGGCGCAAGCATTAGTAGGATCACCGTGGCGCGACGCCGGTTTCCGGTACCTGGTGGCGGCGAACATCGGCGCGGTGATCATGCCGTGGATGATCTTTTTCCAGCAGTCGGCGGTAGTGGATAAACGGCTCCAGTCCCAACATCTGTGTGCGGCGCGGTGGGACACGGCTTTGGGATCCGTGGTCACACAGCTCGTCATGGCGGCCATTCTGGTCACAACTGCGGCGACCATCGGCTCGCAGCACGGCGCCCGGTCGCTCGGCACGGTGGGGCAGATCGCGCAAGCCCTGATTCCCTATCTAGGCCCGGAAACCGGACGGCTCGTTTTCGGCCTGGGGACCCTCGGCGCGGCGTTTGTTGCGATTATCGTGACCTCCCTCGCGGCGGCGTGGGGCATTGGGGAGATGACCGGCTACAGACACTCCCTGGAGAGCCGTCCTGGAGAAGCCCCATGGTTTTACGGAGTCTATGCGATGGCCGTAGTGGGTTCGGCCGTGCTGGTGGCCCGCGCGCCAAACCTCATTGCGCTGAATTTGGGCATCGAGATCATGAACGCGCTGCTCCTGCCGTTGGTGCTTGGCTTCCTGGTGTTGCTGGCGGCCCGCGTGCTGCCGGAGAAGCATCGCCTGCGTGGAGCTCACTTGTGGGCGGTGGTTGCGACCTGCGCGATCACGACTGGCGTGGGGCTTTGGTGCGCACTGAGCGGGATGAGTTGGTGAAGTTCAATCCTCCCGTGCTGCAACCAGCCGTCCTCAATGGAGGGCGATAGCTCGCCATTTTCGGGCGAACCTCTGTGCAATGAACATCACGTTCAAGTGCAACATCAGCGGCGTCGCATTCGGCCGCATCGTCGGTGCGGCATCCGCGCCGCTGTCATCATTCGCGGCTCATTCTCTGGAGCGTAGGCCATGGCAAGGGACTAGGAAAAAACGGTCCTGCCAAACCACCCCACACTAATCGGGGATTTCCGCGTGCTGAATCTCCGTATCAGAGATCCAGAAGCCCGTCAAAGCGGGCTTGTGCCAGACCTGTCAAAACCGGATTACCCAATCGCAGCAAGCATACCGGCGCGAATTGCTTCCACTAACTGGTTCCACTCATCCTTCCCCAAGGTTACCGTATTCCTATCTTCGCCGATCCGGACGTGGTCTGCGAAGACCTCAACCGCAGGGCACTCACTGCAGGAAGGACAAAGGCTCATGACTTGAATTGGTTTCTGCATCGCATTTATCTCCTATCGGTCGGCTTGAAGCCGGCCATGATTTGATGAACATCGGCGCGCATTCCCCAGTGCGGTACCAGGCATGACGTCGAAACCCGGTCCCGCTAAACGATCCCGAGCAGCTTCGCGAGCTTGGCTTGGTCAAAGCCCACGACCACTTCGCCATCGATGAACGTTACCGGTGTGGTCAACAGGCTCCTCCTCTGAAGTTCGTCCAGAGCCGCCGCGTCGCTACTCACGTCGCGCTCCTCAAATGCGATTCCGTGTTGCGAAAGAAACTCTTTCGTGCGGTTGCAGAACATTCAGCCAGGCTGGCTGAAAACAACGACTTTCTTCGTCATCGGTGATCTCCTCGGTCAGTAAACCAAGTAAATATCAGCTCGCGCACGATGCTGGAGGATCTCGTCGAGCGACAGGGGCTTGGCGATTGGATCAAGTTGGCCGACGTCGTGCACGCCATTGGAGAGGCTTGTAAGCTGCGCCATGACGCCGTTGAATGTCACTTCCACGCCGTGGTCATGCAGCCAATGGAGAAAGTCCTGGTAGGTTCTGGGGAAATCTTTTTCCGTGGGCGTTTTGTATTCGGCTGCCAGGATGCTTTTGAGCTTTTCGGGGATTTCATAAGCAAGACTCGTCGGCTTGCCCTGCCAGATCTTGAGATCCACCACGGCCCCCGCATCAAAAAGCATTTCCACTTTCGCACCCTGTTTGAGCGCTGCAAATGCCGCGTCAAAGGCCACGCAAGGCTGGTTATCATCCTGCTTGAAGCCAGTCTTCAGGTGAATAAGAACACGCTTGCCAGCCAGCGGACCCGGAGCGGCCCAAGCCCCGCTCACCGTCAAAATAAACGCCAGCACGAGGGCCAGCGGCACAAAAGATTTTCGCTTCATATTTTTATCTCCAAGCTCGCAGAAAGCGAATCGAAAATTTGTGATCGGGATCCCGCGCCACGCAAGGCGCTTCCATCGGTTTCCTTAATGGTCTGAATGACATTGCCAAGGCAGCACCGGCCCGAGGGATTCTTGACCTCGCAGGCGCAGTTGCCGGCTTTCACCTCGGCTTTGATTCGTTCAGCCATTGTAGATTTTCCGGTCCGCTGGACTTCTTCGGCAATATCCTGGCGCGTCACACCGAAGCAATAACAGACGGAAATAGGGTCATGCTTCTCTTTCAGCCCCACCCGCACCAACAGGTCGCCCGAGTGGAAGCTCGGGGCTTCGGGATTGGAAGGAAAATAGACCACGTCGCAGCCGGGAGCGGTACAAAAGTAATATTGGGTCTCCGGCATTGCGAATTCGAGGCGACGTATCAGGCTCTTCACCGTGAGCAGGTCCACCAATTTCGAGCGAGTGCCGCTGGCCGGGCAATTCATCACAGGGGCTGCCGCAGGCAGCGCGCCATTTACTGAGCAGCAGTCGGACACCCGCTCCTCCTCACTCCTTACCCTGGCTGTGGGTGGGAGTCACTTTGTAGCCAGCCTCTTCGATAGCTTTGACGAACCTCTCGGCCGAGACCACGCGTGGGTCGTAATCTACGGTCGCTAGCTTCGTCTCAAAGCTCACCTTGGCACTGCGCACGCCCTGGATTCGGGTTAGGTTTTTTTCAATCAGTGCGGCACACGCAGTGCAGTCCATGCCTTGAATGCTCAGCACGGCGTGAGCGGCTGCGATATTCGTTGTCTGCTGGGGAGCTTTTGGCTCGCGGCCAAACCCACGCACAAGTGATCCCGAATAGTACGGAAACGCCGCAAGGACCATGACCAGACCCGTCACGACCCAAAGGGCTATACGGCTAGAACTGACGAACCGAGGCCGTTCGCACAGGCTGCCGGGCTCGCACCCTGGGGAACGAGGCCGGTACGCGAAATAAAATGCGACGCCGAGCAATGCGAACGTCAGCCCGAGGAAATACGGCCGCCACGCCGCGAAAAACGCCGAAGCCGCGAATCCGGCCACTCCCAGCGCTGCCGCCCCCACCGGAAGAATGCAGCAGAGCGACGCTGCTACCGCTGCGCCGATGGCGCCAACGATTGCCCATCGAGGTGAATTCGTTATCCGATTCATTACGACTTCCTCCTTACTCTCAGAAACCCATCCTAAGCCTTTGAGTATTCTCTAGAGTCAAGCGCAATTTTCCATCCCTGCCCGGGCACCTCCGCATCTCAGTCCATCTCCCTCTTGAGCGGTCTCACTTGGCTATTCATGCCGAACACGCGGGGATTTATCGTCGCTCGTTTCGACATTTGAATTCGTTCCCCCGAGCATTCCACGGGGACTATGCTCTAACGGCCCAATTTCACGAGCACAGGACATCTACCTTCACCGCCGGGATGGTGGCGTTTTAACTGCCGTCTGCATTCGGCGAGAACGCCCTTTAAGTCCTTCTCCATGGCTAGCAGTTCCCGGAGCTTCATCCGCACGCTCGCCAGTTTTTCTTCCACGAGCGATTTCACATGAGAGCAAGCACTTGTGCTGCGATCCTTCAACACCAGCAATTCACGGATCTCATCGAGTGAGAAGCCGAGTTCTTGGGCCTTCCGAATGAACTTGAGCTCCTCCACTGTTTGAGGTGAGAAGATCCGGTAGCCCGAGTTGGTGCGAGTCGCCTCTCGCAGCAGCCCTTCAGCTTCATAAAACCGGATGGTGTGGACGCTCAGGCCAGTCTGCCGCGAAACGTCGCCAATAAAAGTCCTTTCAACCATAGTCAATTCTCCGTCCCTCCAGAAGGATAAACCCTTGAGTTAACTCGAGGGTCAAGGAATACTTTTTACGATGGAGCACCGAACGGGTAGATGGCAAGCTGCCTGTATTGCGGTTACGCTCCGATCTCAATGGACCCCAAACTCATAAAGCATTATTCCTCGGTCCTGCCCAATGTTTCCGACCGGATACGCAGGTTCCATTCAGGTTAAACGGGGCAATTCGGGCACGGTTGGCGCGAAAGTGTGCAACGACTCAGAGGGATTTCTTCACGGCGGCTACACCTCGTTAGGTCCAGCGCGGAATGGAGCGGTGTTCTGTCCAGTATCCATTACCCCGGGGGGAATGAGGATTGTGCTGTCGATTTCAGGGTGGCTAAAAGTATCGCATTCTTCCCTTGTGAGGCGAGAGCGAAGCCAGGCTGCGTCTTCTAAGTTCGTGTGTTTCTTGCGGGAGCTTTAAAGATTTTTCATGGTACGCCTCGGGGTGATTCTAACATCCGGCCCCTTGCTTCGTAGTCCAGTAGAATTGGGGTATCTCGTTGATTTTGCATCACGGCTGGCAACGTAAAAGGACGCTCAGACACGCTCAGAACACTCAAGTGGTACCTAAATGGTACTCGATCTTCGACCACTTGCGCGAAGTACTGAGTATATGCGTTTACCCGGGAGTTAATCTCGCAGTTCGGTCGCGGTAGGAACTCTCCGCGCGACCGGCCCGCGCTGGACGTGTGTCCGCAGGTACGACATCAGGGCACGGGGCTCTTATTCCCGATGCGAGCGGCGAGCTGAAAGACCTCCTTTCACGGTCCATGTTTTGTGTTCAAAAGATCGCCCTATAGGCTATAATCTTGACACAGAATATAACTATGATGTAGTCTGTGTTTTAATAATTGCCTCATGGGCGAACTAATGAGCACAAACCACAACCCGGGCCTGAAAACGGTTGGTCCAAGGATGGCCCAGCTTTTGACAGCGCTTCACGATCGATCGCAAACGACGTTCACGCTGCGAGACGTCCAAAGCATCACCGGCTTGCGCTCCAGCCTGGCCAGCAGTCTGATTCACAAAGCGGCCAAGCGAGGTTTGGTGTCCCGATTGAAACGGGGTGTCTTTGTTATTGTTCCCGCAGAACTCGGCAGCACCACGGAGTATTCAGGAAATCCCTATTTAGTCGCGCGCCAACTGGCCGGTGACGCTCCATATTTCATCTCGCACGCTTCCGCGATGGAACTTCACCGCATGGTGACCCAGCCTCAACTGGTCGTCTTCGTCTCCAGCACCAAACGGATACCTAATCGCACGCTCCAAGGAACCGAATTCCGCTTCGTCTTGGTCAAGGCGACCCACTTCTTTGGCGCTACAAAGCATTGGGTAACGAAGCAGGAATTTGTACACGTGAGCGATCTTGAGCGGACGATAATTGACGGTTTGCGGCAGCCCGAGTACTGTGGCGGCGTAGCCGATGTCGCCAAGGCCCTCTGGATGCGTCACCAGGACATCGAGACGGCGAAGCTGGTGGACTACGCTCTTCGCCTTCGAGTGGGCGCCGTTACTCGCCGCCTTGGCTACTTACTCGATCTCTATGCAATCGCGCCGGAAGCCCAACTGAGAATGCTGCGCGACGTTCTTACGGATACCTACGTTCGGCTCGATCCCACCTTGCCGATGGAGGGCCTCCACGTAGCACGCTGGCGTCTTCAACTGAATATCACGCCTCAAGAACTCCAAGCAATCCGAGCGACGTAGGTGATTCCACAGCGGAACATTTCGATGTTGTCCAACCGCTTGGCGAAACAGGGCGGCCGTCGGATCCGCGAGGACGTGCTCGAACGCGACTACTGCCTGGCTTGGTTCCTTGCCGCCTTAGGGGAATCGGATTTGCGAACGAGTCTAGCTCTTAAAGGGGGAACAGCTTTGAAGCGGTGCTACTTCGGCGACTACCGCTTCTCAGAAGACCTCGACTTCACTCTTCTCGAAGCAAACCCTTTTGACGACATATTGCGTCGCATGGAGCGCGTTTATGAGTCAGTCCGCGAAAGCTCTGGGATCGTTTTCGCCTTCGACAGAGAAGATCGGCAAACGCACGCAAACAGCTACACGTGCTATCTTTCGTACACCGGCCCGTTGCCTGTAGGTAATGACGTCAAAGTGGACATCACGGTTCGCGAGCGTCTCCTTTTTCCAGTTGAGCAGCGCCTGCTCTTACAAGGCTACGACGAGTTCACTGACCTTCCCGAAGATCGCCGGATTCAGGCTTATTCACTCCAGGAAATCGTCGCCGAGAAGGTCATTGCCTTGGCTGATCCGGCGCGCAATGAACCGCGCGACCTCTACGATTTGTGGTACCTCACGACGAACGAGGCCATCGAGCTCGATCACTTGGCCGATCCGATTCGCCAGAAACTTGAATTCCGCGAAAGACCCTTTGCGGATCTCCAAGATGCTATCCTTGGCAAGGAGGCGAGGCTCAAGGTACTTTGGTCCAAGCGCTTGGCCTACCAGATGAGCACGTTGCCGCCATTCGATGAGGTTTTCCGCAGTCTGCGCCGAACGCTTCGCCGATCCACGCTGCCGTAGACAGTTCGGGCAAATTCATGCGCCAATCGGCAACGTTTGAGCGAACATTAGGTTAAGCAGGTA
>JAKAWN010000176.1 GCA_021827245.1 Acidobacteriota bacterium
GGTCATACAGAAAGATGGAATCATCCAGATGGAAGAGCGTCTTCTCGCCCTCGGCCAGTTCGCGCTCGATGGTTTCGCGCTGAGGGTGCAGCCGGTCCAGATTCCGGTACAACGCCTCGTCGGCGAGACGGATTCGACCAGGAGGTGATTGATATAGGTCTTGCCCTTGAAGACGCGCTTTGTCTTGCGGATATACACTGGCCACTCCATGTACGACTACAATTCGTACATGTCAAGACGCAGAATGTGGTCTGCAGGATATGGTCTGCCTGAAAAACCCGTGGGCCGGAGGGCGGCGGCCATGGGAGCAACCCGGCAGCGCGCTTAGCAACACTTTATTTTTCAGGGCCCTTCGGCGAAAGATTGGGAACGCGTATGCAGGAGGCAAGCCCTCCCGCCAGCAACATGCAGCAGGCCAGGAAGCTGAGGCCAATCTTGTAATGCCCGGTTACAGTCCTTAAGTATCCGAAAATGTACGGTCCCGCAAATCCGCCCACGTTGCTCACCGAGATGAAGCCCACGGCGGCGGCCGCCGCCGTCTGGCCCAACAGTGCCGTCGGCAAAGCCCAGAACGCCGGCAGGTAAGCCTGCGCGGTGAATCCAGCCAGGCAGAAGAACGTGAGGACCAGCCAGGACCGGTTTCCTGCCAGGATGGCCAGGCTCAAGGAGCAGCCTGTCGCCAGCATGGGAATGGCCGTGTGCCATCGCAGCTTGCCGGTCCTGTTGGCCCAGGCGCCATTCAAGAGGATTCCCGCGGCGCTGCAGGCATATGGCAAGGCCGCACCCGCGGTGCGAACCGCAACAGGCATGGTCTTCATCGTTTCAGTGATCGAGGGGAGAAAGAAGATCAGCGCCTGATTGCCGGTAATAATCAGGAAGCTCACTGCAAAAAGCAGGAAGGTTTGCGGGTAACGGAAGGCATCTCGGAAGGATACCCGATGAGCGCTTATTTTGGGCCGCTCTTCCTTGCGCAATTCCTCGACGAGCCAACTTTTTTCATCGCCCGGAAGCCACTTCGCGTCGCGAGGCCAGTCCGACAGATAAAACAATGTGATGAAGCCAAAGATAACGGGAGGAATGCCTTCCAGGATGAAAATCCACCGCCAGCCGCTCAGCCCCTGCCAATGGATGTTATCGAGGATCCAGCGCGAGATGGGAATTCCGGTGGCGATGGCAATCGGTTGAGTTACGATGAAGTACGCCTGCGCTTTGGGCCGGTCCGTAGCCCGATACCAGTGTGAAAGGTAAACGATCACTCCCGGAAAGAAGCCTGCCTCCGCGATGCCGAGCATCAGGCGCAACACGTAGAACTGCGTCCTGGCACTGAAGGAACCCACTAGAGGAGTGGCGATGAATCCCATCAGCACCGCCACCACTCCCCACGTAATCATGATTCGGGCGATCCACTTTCGGGCGCTCCATCGTTCTACGATTAGGCTGCCGGGAATGTCAAGCAGGAGGTATCCGAAGAAAAACACTCCTGCGCCAAATCCAATCACTGCCGCTGAGAAGTTCAAATCCCTTTGCATCTGGAGCTTGGCAACGCTTAAATTTGCACGGTCAAGGTAGGCGAGCAGGTAGATGAACATAAGGTAAGGAATAAGGCGGACCGTCACATGCCGGCGCGTGCGGCTGGCGACGCCGCTTTCATCCCGCGCGGCATGGGAACTGGCATTTGCGGACGGCGAGCCAGGTGTCAGCAAGGCAACCTCGCGCAAGGTATCCTGCAATCTGGGGAAAAGGAAACTGTGCCACGGCTCTCGGCAAGCATAGCCATACTCTGAGCATCGTGCCCGTTTGAACCTGCGCGGGACACTCCTGCTTCCCCTGAAAGAGGGTACCCCGCCATGTCCCGAGCCATAGGCCGACATATGATATACCGGGATTCTGGAAGAGGGAACCCTTCAATAGAAAAGGCCGCAGACTTTGAACACGTGAGGTCTGTGCTCGTTAACGCCCCGGAGGACGGCGCTATGAGGCGGCGGGGTCTGGCGATTTGCTTGTGGTCCGGTGCTCGTCTATCCAATAAGCCCAGGCGACGAAAATCCAACTGAACACTCCCGCCCACTCGATTTCCCCCACGCTGGACGGAGGCGGGCCCATCAGCGACGCCAGGTAGATCAGGACCAAAAGCGCGATAAAAGTCTTATGGCTGTATTCGCCGATTTTGTCTTTTGGCCGGGTGGCCCGGTTGTAAATGATCACCCCGGCCACGAACATGCCGCCTTCGACCAGGATGGTTCCTGCCACCGAGTTCCACAATCCAAGGCCCGCCATGAATCTGCTGCCGGGATAGAGCGGAAGGTCAGGGCTATGAACAATGGCGTCAAGCAGCCAGTGGCTCACAACGCACGCCCAAATTACGAGCGCGCCCCGCCGGTCCTTCTTGAATACAAGATAAAGCCCACCAAGAAGCAGTCCCCATCCAAAGTCGGCCAGCAGGCTGTGAGTGAGTGGATAGCTTGTAAAGTCGAGCTGGTTCGCGGTCATCAGACCTGGAACGATCCTGACGCGCTCCCATCCCAACATCAAGAATAGAGGCCAAAGAAGGTCGGGCCACTGAGCCGCAAGCAGTAACGTGCCCAACGACGTTTTAGGCGCTGTCTTCTTAGCACCGAGCGCGACTGCGACGTGGCCAATCAGCATCAGGAACACTCAACGACCTGCAGGGAACAACCTGACATACCATACCGTGAGAACCCCCACATAGGCCAGCGAAATTATCAAACACATCCAAAAAGTCTTTTCCCAGAAGCGCTCGTTTATCTATCGTCGCCAGGCCGTGAGGCTGGCGGCAAACAGGAAAACGGCAGCCAAAGGACTTCGATTGAAGCGGCTGATCGCGCACGGCTGTCCCTCGTCATCGCAGGACTTCCGGGCACGCGGCGTTTTAATCCTCGGCGCCGTCTGGAACCGTTCTCCCAGTCTTCGTTTCGAACCTCTATTATCCCCTACAAGACCATGGCCTGAACCTCACTTTGGCTCGCGTCGGCGGGGATCTTGCCGACGCCGCCTTCCACAACGCCTCGGCTGAATTCTGCCGAACATTAAACGCTGGGTTTATCACATATTCTGATTCATCGACACCCCGCCCAGCCAACACGTGCCCATTTCAACGCCAGGTGGTGTAAAATCCGAGCATGAAAATCGGACTTGGACTTTACCGGCACATGCTGACACCTGAGAATTTCCGGTTTGCGCGGCAGGCCGGTGCAAGCCACATCGTCGCACACTGGGTGGACTACTGGGGGACGGAAAAGATTCCTGCAACCGACGGCAAGCAGAACTGGGGCGTGACCAAGCAGCAAGGGCGACTTTGGACTTATGAAGAACTGCGCGACCTGAAGAAAGCTGTCAACGCCGAAGGTCTGGAACTCGCCGCGATTGAAAACCTCGATCCGTCGCACTGGTATGACGTATTGCTGGACGGGCCGTTGAAGAAGCAGCAACTCGAGGACATCAAGACGATCGTTCGCCGGATGGGGAAAGCGGGAATTCCCGTGCTGGGTTACAACTTCAGCATCGCGGGCGTTTGGGGTCACGTGCAGGGGCCGTTCGCACGCGGAGGAGCGGAGTCCGTTGGATTCCTGGGCAAAGACGGTCCTGAAGAAACGCCTATCCCCAAAGGACAGGTCTGGAACATGACGTATGATCCAGATGCTCCTGCGGGAACGATCGGCAGGGTAACTTCAGAGCAACTCTGGCAGCGGCTCACGGATTTTCTGCAAGAAGTCGTTCCTGTTGCGGAAGAGGCCGGCGTGCGGCTTGCGGCGCATCCCGACGATCCTCCGATGCCCGAGCTTCGAGGCGCGGCACGGCTGGTTTACCGCCCGGAACTTTTCCAGCGCCTGCTGAACATCTATCCCAGCCATTACAATGCCATCGAATTCTGTCAGGGCACAACAGCGGAAATGGCTGGCGGCGACGTTTATGAAACCATCGACAAGCTGACCAAGCAGGGCAGCATCGCCTACGTGCACTTTCGCAACGTGCGCGGCAAGGTGCCGAAGTACCACGAAGTTTTTGTCGACGAAGGTGACGTCGATTTTGTCCGTGCCATGCGGATTTACATGAAGAACGGTTACGACGGCGTCATGATTCCCGATCACACACCGCGTATGGCCTGCGACGCTCCATGGCAGGCCGGTATGGCCTACGCACTGGGATACATGCGCGCCCTGATCCAGGCACTGAAATCAGAAAACAGGTAACAAGGATCTGCAAGGATTGGGTAGCAAGTGGGAACTGCATCGAGAGCGATGCTTTCCAGCTGCCTAAGCCACCACAAAAGCTCTGCTGCCCACACCATTTTGCGCTTCCTGGCTGCATCCCGTAAGGCGGATGTCGTGGCTGCGATAAGCGTCTGATTATCGCAGGGTGACGGTTGTAGCGCCCCAGCCGCCTGCTTGCTCGGGGGCGTCGCCGAAAGAGACGACGAATGGCGTGCGGGCAAGCACGGCGCGCACAATCCGGCGCTGCACGCCGATGCCGCGCCCGTGAATGATGCGCAGATGCTTCAGCCCCAGGCGGCTGGCTTCTTCCAGGTAGGCTTCCACCGCAGCTTCAACTTCCTTCGGCTGCACCGAGTGCAGGTCAAAAACATCCGTGATGGGAATGCGAACAGGTTCGTCTTCAGGCGGCATAGTGAGTTCAACATTATCGTAACATGAAGCCGCCATGGCGGAAGAGACGGTCTAGCGCGCTGGGCTGACCGTGTCAAGCAGGCGTCACGAAGTGGCGGCAAGCAGCAGAGGGTAAACGTAAGGGCCGGTGCCCATAGGTCGAGGCGTTTGGTCCCTTACGGGAAGGCCGGTTGTTTTGAAATGGCCCCACCTTTCAAGACGAGACTCCGGCGCCGCTGCACGGCCGCTCGCTCCGCAAGCTGGCATCGTTGCCCGGAAAGATCATCGTACTGCCGGGACATTTCAGCAGTCTCACGGAAGAGAATGAGGCTGGATTGTTCGCCGCTGGACGATCTGAAGCAGAGCAACCATGGGCTTCGACTGCTTGGGCATGAGCCCGAGGAGGGCTTCGTCCGATAATTGCTGGAAAACCTTCCGCCGTTCCGTCCTGAGTACGTTAACATTATGAGGGTGAACATTGGATTGCTTTCGCCCTCCGAGGACGAAGCTTCTGTTCTCGAAGCGGGCAAGAACGTCTGCGGTCTTGTGCAGGCGTCCGGAACTCACATCGGAGAAACGACATGAGCCTGCCCTATGACAAGCTGTTTGACGCGCGCGGCCTAAACTGCCCAATGCCTCTGGTGAACGCGCGAAAGGAGGCCGGCAAGCTCGAGCCCGGCCAGGTACTGAAAGTGATTGCTACAGACCGCGGTTCGATTGCGGACTTCCAGGGCTGGACCAAAATCGCAAAAAACGTGGAACTGGTGGGCCAGGAAGAAGAGTCGGTGGATGGTGCAAACGTTTACGCCCATTACGTCAAGCGAACTGCTTGAGGAGGTGCGCCAGTGGGAGCCAGCTTTGAGACACAGGCGGGTGAGGACAGGTCCCGCTTGCAGGCGCTGGAAGAAAAGGTCCAGGAACTTAGCCGGCGGCTCGATGCTGTCGAGGAACGCGCGCCCGAGGACCGGGTAGCGATTGTTGTCTTCTCGGGCGACCTGGATCGCGTGCTGGCGGCCTTTGTGATCGCCACGGGCGCTGCA
Organism: Acidobacteriota bacterium; assembly: GCA_021827245.1. Next base: position 5,663 of record JAKAWN010000176.1, read on the forward strand.
GCCATGGGCCAGCAGGTAAGCATGTTCTTTACCTTCTGGGGCCTGAGCGTTCTGAAAAAGGGGTCCGAGCTTTCCGGCAAGACGCTGTTTCAGAAAGCCATGAGCCTGATGTCTCCAGCATCCAGCCTCGACCTTCCAGTCTCCAAAATGAACTACTTCGGCGTGGGCGCCAAAATGCTCCGTTCCATGATGAAGGAGAAAAATGTCAGCTCGCTCGAAGACTTGATCGCGCTGGCGAGCGAACTGGGTGTGCGAACCATCGCCTGCGAAATGTCACGGGACGTCATGGGTATCAAGGATTCCGAGCTCATCGCGGGGCTCGAATGCGGCGGAGTCGCGAGCTTTCTGGCCGATTCGCTGAAGTCCCGCACCAGCCTATTCATCTGATCCAACCTCTAAGTTGCTGCCACAAAACGCCCATGCACCAGAAGGCACTGAGGGCGGTGGCGATTCATGGCGGGAAGTTCATGCGGCGCAGGAGGTCCTGGAAGCGCGGGTCGGAGCGGAGGGGATCGAGCGCAGGATCAACGTAGAGCTGGTGCATGTCGCCGTCATTGACCTCGATGCCCTTCCGTAGCCAAGTCAATGCCTCCTCCTTCTGGCCCAGCGCCACATAGGCCCTAGCGATGGGATAGGGTGTGATATATTCATGGTTCGATTGCCGCTGCAATTTTCCCAATATCTTCATTGCTTCCTGTCTATTGCCAACAGCTGCGTAAGCGACGGCCATATCTCCTCGGCCTTAGGGAAGTTCGGTTGGAGCGTTAGCCTTCTCTGAAAGGCGGCGAAAGCTTCCATAGGCATGCCCTTTTGGAAGTATGCCCTGCCCAGAAAGCCATGTGTCCATGGGTTGTCTGGTTCCACTTTCAGCACCTTGAGTCCTTCAGCGATGGCTCGATCATATTGGCGGTGGAGGTAAAACAGATATACGAAATTCATGTTGATTCTGGCCGACAGGGGGTCCAGCCTGCGGGCTTGTTCCAGCTCGCCTATAGCCTCTTCAACTCGTCCCAACCAAGCCAAGCTAAGGGCATACCAGTGATGGGCCTTCACATAGCTGGGGTTCAGCCTGGTCGCGGTCTCAAGTTCCTTTATCGCAGCGCTATAGTCGTGCTCGTAATTGAACAACGCAAAGCCCGTTGACGCGTGCGCTTCGGCTGAGGTGTGGTCAACGTGAACTGCCCTCAGGGCCGCCTCCTTTGCTTTCGGGAAGACGACCGTACCTCTGTCAAAACCGTCTATCCCAAGCGTCAGGTAAGAATCTGCGATGCCCGAATAGGCCGGCGCAAAACCAGGATCAATGTCGATAGCCTTTTGAAAGTATTCCAGACTCTTTTTCAATCCCGATTTTGAAATCCTATTCTCTTCGTAGCAGCCTCTCAGATATAGCTCATAGGCCTCAGGGTTAACCGGGCGGGAACTTGCCAAGCGTACGTTCTCCTGTGACGTCAGCTTGATCCTGATTTGGCTCGCAATGGATCGGGCCACTTCACCCTGCAAAGAGAGCACGTCGCGCAGATCGCGCTCGTAGGTTTCGGACCAGAGATGCCGATCGGTGGGCGCGTACAGAAGATTCGCCGTGATGCGCACCCGGTCGCTGGAGCGCCGTACCGTGCCTTCCACGATGGCATCTACGTTGAGTTCGCGCGCAATCTCCGGCAGCGTCTTCTTGGATCCCTTGTAATGCATCACGGAGGTGCGCGAGATCACGCGCAAAGCACTGATCTTGCCTAGATCGGTTATCAATTCCTCCGTCATGCCGTCGGCAAAATACTCCTGTTCCGGGTCACCCGAGAGATTTTCCAGCGGCAGGACGGCCACGGATTCAATCTTCGGAAAGGGCGCTCCATGGCCTCCCCTTACGGCAGTCATCAACCGTTCCCGCAGACCTCCGACATTGAGGGCGGAGAGCGTCCCGAACACAACCATGACAGCAATTGTGGTGACGGCAACGACGGCGAGCCAGCGCCTTCTCTCGCGCCGCTCCTGGCCCCTCATTGGTGGGAGTTCCGCCGCCGGTGCTGGAACGGCTGCTGGCTGATGCGGCACAAGGCTCAACCCAGGCTCGGCCGGCGCGGGGTGGAACGCTTCCGCTGCTTGCGGCGCGCGAACCGCTCTGACGGGTTCCACGTGGCCGATGAAGCGGTAACCGTGGCGTGGCAGCGTCTCGATGAAGCGAGGACTTTCCGCCGAATCCCCCAGCGCTTCACGAAGCTTGTTGATGGCGGTTCCGAGGCTGTGGTCGAAATCGACAAAGGTGTCCGGTCCCCAAAGCCGCTGGCGTAATTCCTCTCGGGTGACAACCTCGCCATGCTTTTCAAGCAGGATGGCCAGGACCTGAAGGGGCTTTTCCTGCAACCTGATTTTCAAGCCCCGCTTGTGCAGCTCTCCTGCGCGGAGATCCAGCTCGAAGACTCCGAAACGGAGAATTTGGAGAGATGGGGCGGCTTCTGGCACGGCTAAGCCTCCCATGGATAATTTCAGATTACCACGTTCTAAATTCCGTTCCATGAAACATTCAGGGCCGACGACGCTGCGGCTGAAGTGGCGCACTATCAACGGGTTTCCGGGTGACGGATAGATGAGCATCAGATGAGCCGCCGTGCATTGAAAGACTTGCTGGAGTGGGCGAAACTGAGCGCGGTTAAGGGAAAGCTGCCTGGCGGCCGGGAGTGAAACACAACATGGTGACGACCGCACCGGCAGCTTACCGCAAATTAGAAAATGGAGGTGCTGCGATGAAAACGATTCGAAGCTTTGCGTTCCTGAGTGGGCTTTCCGTGGCGCTTTTCGCCCTGGTTGCGATAGGGGCAAAGGGGCAAGTGCTCGGATCGAGCCAATTCACCGGGACATTTACTCTTCCCTTTGAGGCCCAGTTGGGAGCGATGACCCTGCCAGCAGGTGATTACAGCATTCGCTATGGGCGTCTAAACAACGGAGGAATCTACACGGTGGCGATTGTCGCCAAAGCAGAAGGGGGGCCACACGGTTGGGTTCTCCCAGAGTCGGCCGACCCTATTTCTGCAACGAATAATGCGCTCGTCTGCATTCGCCAGGGCAACAAAGGATTCGTTAGTGAACTCCGGATCGCTGAGATCGGCCAGTCTGTCCGCTTTGCGTTGCCACACGGAGCGGAGTTGATGGCGAAACTGCGAAACCACAACGGAAACACCCAACTGGCCGAAGTGCGTATTCCCATTGAGCGCGTACTGGTCAGAAAGTGAGAAGCTGGTAAGATAGCGTAGGCTTGTTCTTCGAACAGGGCACAAAACCACAGTTCCCCGAAGAACAAGCCCTGCGCAGCCTGTTCAGCGTGGGCGGGTGCGCGGTACACGGGGCTGGTATAATCGGAGGTCATGCGTCCGGAATTCACTGAGATTGCTTTTCAGGATCCGTCGAAAGCCGAGAGCAACGTCGACCGCCTCACGGCGCGGCTGGCGTCGGAACTGGCAGTTCCCGCGGCATCGCTACTGGCGCATTCGCCCGACCCCGACGGCGCGCTGAATCTGCTGGAGCGTTACGTTCAGGGCGCTCCGGCGGAAGTTTTGGAAGATCTCGCAAATTATCCCACCGCTCTCACCTACCTGGTGGCAATCTTCGGCTACAGCACCTTTCTGGCGGAAAGTTTTTTTGCTGACCCGTCGCTTCCTGTACAATTCGCGCGCGACCGGAAATTCACGAAACTGAAATCGCGCGAAGAGCTGATGCAGGACTACGCGCGCTTTGCCACCACGCATCCGGACCCGTGGCTCTCCGCGCAACTGGCGCGTTTCAAGCGGCGAAACTATCTTCGCATCGTGCTGAAAGATGTTCTGGGGCTTTCGACGCTGGGCGAAACCACGCTCGAGCTTTCAATGCTGGCGGACGTGATGCTGTGGAACGCGCTGATTTACTGCGACCTGGAACTGGAGAAGCGCTACGGCCAGCCGCAGTATCGCGATACGCAGGGCCGCATTGTGCGTAGCGGCTTCAGCATCGTTTCGCTGGGAAAACTGGGCGGCAACGAACTCAATTACAGTTCCGACATTGACCTGCTTTTCCTTTATGAAAACGACGGTGAGACCGCGGGTGGCAGCGAGCCGAATTCCATTATCAGCAACAAGGAATATTTCGTGCGCCTGGCCCACGCCATCACCCGCACGATTACGCAGTCGACTCCCCAGGGTCAGGTGTTTCGCGTGGACTTGCGCCTGCGCCCGGAAGGAGAGATGGGGGATCTGGCGATCAGCCTGAAATCGGCGCTGGCCTATTACACGCACAGGGCGCGCGAGTGGGAACTGCAGATGCTGATCAAAGCACGGCACTCCGTGGGACATGCGCGAGTGACGCGCGAGTTCCTGCGCGCCGTGGAGACCTACATCTACGGCTCGTCCGCCGACTTTGCCGCTGTGGAAGCCGTGTTGCGGGCGCGTGAGGAGATTTCCCGGAAGCTGGAAAAGGGCCGGTCGCGCGCCATTGACGTGAAGTTGCACCGAGGGGGCATCCGCGACATCGAGTTCCTCACCCAATGCCTGCAGCGTCTGCACGGCGGGGAGGACCGATGGGTCAGGTCCGGAGGTACCCTGCTGGCGCTCCGCAAACTAAACGACAAGGGCTGGATCAGCGATCACGACTATGCCGCATTGGTCAGCGCCTATGAGTTCCTCCGAAAGGTGGAACACCGCGTCCAATTCGAGTTGGGACTGCAAACCCATCGCCTGCCCACGGAAGCCGACGCGCTGGACCGCCTGGCGCGCCGTATGGGAATCGACAGCAAGAAGTCGCCGGGAAGAAGACTTCTGAGAAAAATCCAAAGCGTCTTCGCCACAGTGGGCGAGATTCATCAACGCATAGTGCGGCCGGATGCGGTGCCCATCCCGGGAACGGCATACTCGCTGAAACCCTTGATCGTTCCCATCGGCGACCAGGCGTCCCACTCTTTCAAATCCTTGCTTGAGTATCTTGACGTTCAGGCTCCCAGCCTTGCCGAGGTGGTCCGGAGCGCGAGTGTACCGGACAGGGCGCACAAAAACGTAACGCGGCTGTTTGGCGCATTGCTGGCTCATCCCGAAAGCTTCAGCTACGCGTGCCAGCAGCCCGCATGCGTGGAGCAGGCAATTAAGGTCGGAGCTTCGAGCGATTACCTGACCAGCTTGCTGGTCCATCATCCTGAAGACATCTCCGCACTGGATTGCCGGGAAGCAGGACGCCGCGTGTCGGCGGAACAGGCTGAGATGGACATCAAGGTTGAAAAAACGACCACAGTGGACCCTTTTCCATGGGTGCAGGAAGGTGCATTCGACATTCGCGAAAAGATGGCGTTGTTGCGGCGCAACTTCCGCGCCACTGTGCTCGAACTGGGTGCTGCAGACTTGGCGGAGTTAGGCGATATCTTTTCGCGCCTGGAACGCTGGTCCGAACTGGCGGTAAGGTCGGTGGTCAGCTCTCTCTCGATGGGACTCGAGGTGCAGGACGTCGCATCGAGGGCCGAACCCGAAGGTTCGCGGGAGGCCCCGTTTGTGATCGTCGGCCTCGGCCGTCTGGGAATGAGCGAATTCGATCTGGCGTCAGATGCCGACCTGATGTTTGTCGCGCCGGCTGAAACGTCGCGGGAAGAAGTTGCGAATTTGATGCACCTCGCAGAGAAAGTCATTGAAATGCTCTCGAGCTACACCCGGGATGGAACGCTATTTGCCGTCGACACGCGGTTGCGGCCTCGCGGACAGGAAGGAGAACTTGTCCCCACTTACACTTCACTCCTCGGCTATGTCAGGGAATCCGCGCAAGTTTGGGAAGCGCTGACTTATCTGAAAGCCTACCCGCTGGCCGGAAACCCGGAACTCGCGCAAGGGCTGGTTGGTGACCTCGGGGTCCAGATCATGGACCGCTTCCAGAACTATCCTGATCTTGAGGGTGAGTTGCAGTCGATGCGGCGGAGACTGGAAAAGGAAAAGCATGTGCCACCCTCCAATCCCAAGACCGCTCCCGGCGGCTATTACGATGTCGACTTTGCGGTTTCCTGCCTCCGGCTTCGGCATAGGGTTTTGCTTCCACCTGGTGCCAATATGGCTGCGCAAATTGAAGCGCTACAGTCCGCTGGAGCGCTCAGCAAGGCGGATGCCCACGCGCTTCGTGGGGGCGCCGCTTTCCTGCGCAGTTACGACCATGCCGTCAGGCTGGTGACTGGCAAGGCTGCGGAGGGACTGCCGGCGCACGTCGGGCACCGCGAGGCAGTCGAAAATCTGGCACACCACTGGAGGCTTGTTCCGCCTTCGTCGACCTTGGCCGAGAGGCTGAAAGAGGTTCAGCGGGAGGTGCGCTACGTCTACCGGCGCATGATCGGCTCAGAATAATGCCCAATTTCCGTCGTACAATGTAACCAATTGATAATAAATGGATTACCAAGTTCAGGAGATTTTTCCTGGCAAGGCAATTCTACCTTGACAAAAGGCGAATACAAAGCGAAAATACCCAAGAGCTTTTTAGGGGGGTTGGAGCGATGCAAAGTCTGCTTGCCACGTCTGTGCCTTGTTTACATGGGCTGCCGAGCGAGGCCATGGGCTCAAAATCCGATCCGATTGCTCAGGGGACCGCATCTTTGCCAGCCACAAACTGTACCGCGGCTAGCGGCCTGCGCCGGGCTTCCTTCGGCTCTGAAACGGCGCGCCCAAAACTTGTGGGCATTACCCGTATGGCGCAAGCCAGTCCGCGCCTGGACGAGCGGACGGGTGTCCAGTACTTTGCTCTGCCAGTGCGCTCCGCGCTGAACAGGGAATCAAGTCGCCGGATGCCCTTCGTCTGGACGCTGAATCCCTATCGCGGATGCGAGTTCGGCTGCAAATATTGTTACGCTCGATACACGCACGAATTCATGGAACTCTATGACGGGCGCGACTTCGAGCGGAAAATCTTCGCCAAGCTCGGGTCACCCGAACTTCTGCGCGAGGAACTTCGCCGTGCGCGCGACCGCGGCCTTTCCATCGCGCTCGGCACCGCAACCGATCCTTATCAGCCGGCGGAAAAGCAGTTTGAAATCACGCGCAATATGCTGAAGGTCTTTCTTGAATTCGAATGCCTCGATTTTTCCATCACCACGAAAAGCACGCTGATCCAACGCGATCTTGACCTGCTCGTGCCCATCGCGCGGCAGCATCGTTTCAGCGCCCACATGACCGTCACCACGCTCGATGAGAGGCTCGCGCGCCTGATTGAACCCAAAGCGCCGCCGCCATTGAAGCGCCTGAAGGCGGTAAAGGAGCTCGTTGCCA
>JAKAWN010000177.1 GCA_021827245.1 Acidobacteriota bacterium
GCGTCGCGCGCAAGAACATGCCGTCATTGTGCATGGTTCCCCGAGTAATTCAAGAGGGTAGGTCTTCACTACAGCGCCTGCCGGGGGAAGTCTTGTTGACGGGAAAACAGTTGTCGGCCCCAAACGGGCCAAAATCGCGGAAAACAACGCCCAGTTGTCAAAGTCGGGCTGGGAAAGGCGATCCTGGTCATCGTGGGAGCGATCGCGGAAGTGGAGCGGTCGCTGATCCGGGAGAGAGTGATGGCCGGGCTGAGGCGGGCAAAGCTGGAAGGCAAACATATCGGCAGGCCGAGACTCGAGATCGATCGTGAAGCCGTTCTCGAGGAGCGGGCACAGGGAATGAGCCTGAACGAGCTGGCGCGGAAGTATCAGGTCAGCAAAGCGACCATCCATAAACTTCTGAAAGAAGGTTCGGAACGGGGTGGTCAAGAACCCCTCTCGCAAGCCCTTCCGCAAGCCGTTGATTGTGCACGTCCGAATTCGGCGATTTCAGCTGGTTGAAAAGGTGTAGATTTGCAAACCCTCGGTGGGAAGGGGATCGCTTGTCCCACGCGAAGTCACGTTAAGATATAGGCTGATGTTCAGCAGATTAGCCATTCAGGCTGTTGTTTTATGCAGGGGTGGACAACCATTCTCCAAGCGCGCTGGAAATCCAGGCAAGCCCGAGCGGTCCGGAATGACCCTGAAGCGGATTTTCTTTGGGACCGACGACATATGCCGTTTTTATACTCTCTGCAAAACATAGGGTCAAGCCACTCTGATATTCAGAGTGCCGAGTTGAAGAAAGCCAGACATAGTAAGACAGGACCTCAACATCGAGCGCACTGCCGGGAAGGTCTTTCGCCGACGGCAAGGGGCTCGCAGTATTCTGGTTCACAAATACGGCCACGCTAGTGAACGGCTTCGGTTTATTCCGCGTTCCGAAATAAATAACAAGAACCGAAGGCCGAGCACGGCGGAAGGCCTCTGAGGCTCCCCATTCCACAAAAGGATTGCCTGATATGGGAGAGCCATTTCCGGTAAGAAATAGCGAACGGACGAACTCGCGAATGACCGGCCGATCCTTGATTTCGGGTGGACAGAAGCGCGAAACATCTTGCTTCCTGAGCTGATTGTAAATTTCGTCGGCTGAGGAGAGATTGTGGCTCATCGTGTTGACTGCATCCAGATAGTTCTCGCGAAAGGCCTTCAGCCTTTCAAAGCTCAAGACCGTGGAACGGGAAATGGGGTTCTGTTGCTGTTCGGCACCCAGAATAAAATCACTCAGCGTCGTGCCTGCGTCCAACGCCCACACGTTGGTGGATGAGCGGCTGGCTCTGCGGGCCATGGCATCCAGAAGGGTGCCGGAAGCGTGCTTGCCGGTTTGGCCGGCCGTCCCAAACAGGCTCTCGATAAACGCCCTCTCGTCGCCGGAATCGCCGAGATCAATCTGCAACCGCTTCCCAGTCTTTGGCCATCTCTTCCACACTGCAGTGGGATTAAAAGGAAGACAGGCTGGGAAGATCATCAGGATCAGACTTTTCACTGAGCTGCCGGGGCGGTTCTTCTTAACTGTCTGCACGCCACGCTCAATCTGGCCGAAGGCGTTTTCTACCTCGCGGCGCCACTCAAGATAGTAAGGCGAACGCGCCAGCAGCGAGCCGTCTTCTAGGGTCTGTTCCTGGACAGAAAAATCCCACTGGTTCACTTCCATTTTCTTTTCAAGTTTTCGGATCGGTTCAAAGAGTTGGGATCGCGGTTCCGGGCTTAATCCGTCCAGATAGGTAAGAACCTCCAATAGCGATTGACGCTCGTAGGGAAAGAGGACATCCCAGGAGCGGACCTGTTGATTGAAGAAAGGTTGGAACGTGATCGGAAGGTAACGGGAGATTCCCTTCTTGAGTCTTTTCAACTCTGCATTCAACTCTCTTTCATCCCGATTAACCTGATTTTCATTCTGTGTAGCCATCGGTGTGAAGGCTCCCTCGATCTGGTCTTACTGAGGATCGCAGAGTATCATGACACCATCTTCGATAACGGCGCTCGATTAGCCTCCAATTTCCCGAAGCCGGACGCCCGCCGCCTCTGGCGCGCTACAGCCAAGTAATTCCGACACTGTGGGGCACACATCAATGTGTTGAACAGGTCGTCCGATGATCCGTGGTCGCTGCACATAAGGGCCGAGAACCAGCAACCACGTGGAGCGGCAAGAGGCGTCGTATGCCCGATGGTTAAAGAAACCATTTGTCGTAGACCCATCGGCATCCCGACCGAACTCCGGCAGGATGCCAACCGTTGTCTTCCCGGCATAATCGGGGTTCGCCTTCACTCCCTGCCACAATTTAGAACAGAGCAGGTCCACATTCCGGATGCCTGCCACATGCATGGAATAAGATCCGAAGTGGGCTGCTTCAACATCCGAAAAATCGACTACAAGCAGCGAGGGCGCGAACTTCCGCATGATCTCACGTGCCACGAAGAACGTGAGCACATCACCCGTCATCGGTTCGTTACCGTGGATCAGGTCAGCCACGGCTTTACGAATGCTGGCACGAACATGCGGGTCGAGGCGGTCGGCAGCATCAAAGACGTTCCAACCCAGACCTTCGTAGTTCACGCCCTGAAGCATTGCCTCCATTTGTGCCTGGACTTTTTCGCGATCTCCGAACGTCTTGCTCTTGCGGTCCCAGATGCCTTTCATCACAGCATTGATCATAAGCTGCTTCGGAAGAACCACGTTCGCGCCGAAAGGCACGCCGTATCCGTGTGCAGAACTGCACCCGATCAGGTCGGTTAGAGCCTTATTGCTGGCGACGATCCAGGCTTCGCTGGCGGGAAGTTGAAGCTGCTTGCGAAAATATTCGAAGATTGTCGGCGCAGTCGGTGAGTTTTCACCCCAGTCTCCCACTCGTTGCCAGGTGCCCGTCAGGATGCTGGAAATCGCGTTGAAGTGCGCGGTTACTCCCTCATTGCGCACGTCGGCATAAAAAAGGGACTGGGGACCCAATTCCCGTGCCAGATGTGGAATATTGTCAAAGCCTTGAGGCGAGAAGGTCTCCTGGCGACGGACCCCACCGACGATCACCAGAATGACCTTATTCTTTGGGACATTGCTGCTTCGGCCCGCGCGGGCGAAGCCCGTTCGGGTCAGAACTTCCCCTGCTACCAGTAGTCCTGCCGCCCGAAGGAAAGCCCTTTTTGAAGCATCCACGAGGTTCAACCTCCACGGTCAAAGAACCTTCGTAGTACTGAGGCGCTTATCAACGGGAAACCGAGCACAATCACTCTGGGATTTCATTTGGAAAATGCCAATCGCCTCTCTTCGGGTCTCTGACGGTAACCACGCCATGGTTTCTTCCCGAGTTCTGAAGTACAGATCATGGCAGCGGTTAAGAAGTCCAGAAAATAGCCCATAAAGAGCGCGCAAGCTTGCGCCGCTTACCGCACGCTAAAATTATCGAATTGAGCCTGATTCCAGGCCGACCCAATTCCGGCCATACCGTGATCATGGGTTTTGTTGTCGACCTGCGCAACCAGCGCTCCGTCAATCGACGCTTTGATCTCAGATCCATGAAACGCCAATTCAAGGTGATGCCACTTTCGTACCGGAAATTGGACCCGACCCGTCATAAGTCTTACGGTCGGCTCTTTGTACTTCGTACTCAAAAGTTCCCAAGAGCCATTCCAATGAACGAGCAGAACGTAAGCGCTGGGGAATGGTGCCTTATGGTCCTCGAAGACGTTCGCATCGTCGATGCGGCCGAGAAGGGTTACTTGCCCCGCTCCTTCAAGCATCGTGTCGGTGCTCACCGTGTAGTCCCGCCAATCAGCACTGCCAAGGTAAGTGTACGGATCAGGCAGAGGACCCCACGGAATCGGTTTTTTGGTGATCATCTGTTCGAGGCAGTTCCCCGGCCTCCCCGTGCAGGGATGTACCTCAAAGGCTCCGTCCTGGTCCGCAATGTATCGAGGAGATTGTCCGAGTTTCGTGTTCTCAAAGATTTCTGTGTACGGAAATGGGAATGGGGCTGCAGGCGGAGGTGTCGTGGTTCCCTTATGCTGACCTGTGGTCGTAGTGAGGGAATAAATAGAATTGGAGTCAAGGACTATGGAAAAAGAACTGTCATGTGGCTGGATGTCCCCTATGAGTTCGAAGGTTTTGTTGGCATTGGTCTCCCACACATGGACCGTACCCTGCGAAAGTCCACCAGCGATTCGGAAGTCGGCGCGCTGCGGTCCTTTGGCGTTGACGGTTTCAATGACGACGCTGTAGTCCTTTCCGGAAGGAGACTTCAGGGTAACGTGGCTGCCGCCACTGCCAAGAAATCCGCAGGCGCTGTCGATGTACTGCCAGCCCGGCTGTGCGAACTGCGTGGTGTGGGCAGTTACCCATATCATCGGCAGGACTTCGTAGTGTCCAGACCATGGCGTATTGGCGCGCATCAGCCCGGAGCCTGGAGCCGCGAGGTTGTCGTAATAAGAAGTCACTGGGCTCCAGATCTCCGTAACGGTGATTTGATCCCTGATGTAGTTCAAGTTATAGATCATGGCCAGGGATTCAGCAAAGGGTGACCAATTGCGTGATAGACCACGAGTGTAGAAGTAGAACTCGTCCTCGGACGCCCATAAGGGCTTACCGCTTTTTCGAGCTGCCTCGGGGGCCGTGGCAGCCTTGACAACGTCGGGATAATGAACTCCGATCACGCTGACGGCGTTCCGAAACTCCGGATCCTTACTCATGTCGTCGGTCACTCTTGACCACTGCTGTTGGTTGGGCATGAGGTCACAACATACAATGCGCGTCGGAAGTCTGTTTCTCAGGAGCGTTTTCTTGAGCATTTTGACATAGGCCGACTCGTAAGGCGCTTCATTCCAAATCCCCGTGTACTGAATATCCAGATTGTGCCGCGACTTGGCCCCTTGGATAAATTTGGCGACATAGTCGGCCATATCCTGGGAGTAAAAGTGGCCGTTGCCGATCCAGCCGGGAGCACCCCATGGCAAGCTATCCAGGGTGATCTGCGGGTTTCGCTTCCTGGCTTCCTTGATCAGCCACCACTCGTAGCCGCGGCTGAAGTTGGGATGAGTCATTTCTGCGCGCGTGCGGGCAAAACTGGGTTCAGAACCATCGGTGGAATTCACGTCGCTGCCGATTTCCACCTTCAGGTGCTGAAGCGAGGCGCCGTAATCAGGCTTGAAGAGATAATCGAGGATCTGGCTGCGATAAGGCTCTGCATAATCCTGGAGCAGGCGTGATGAGGCCCCCGCGCTGAGCGCGCCAACGCCATCAAAAATGCGACCAGTTCCCTGACCATCCAGCGTGATTGAGGATGTGGGTAGAGGCGGCTTGCGGGTGGCGCATCCCCAGAACAAGCCGAGGAGCGCCAACGCGATAAACCGCGTGCACTTGGTGCGGGTTTCTTGTGTATGACCGGCGCGAACTCGGGGCATTGCTGCGACCTCCCGTTTGAAAGTGATATCTACGCCTGGGCGACATTGGATCGCTGTTCGGGGCGTCCGCGATTCCGTGTCCAGCTCGACTTAAGGAGGAAGATACCCTGACGAGAAACGTCTGAATTGACAGCCTCTGACGGATGCGGAACGGGCCCTGTTCGAGGGCTGGGCGGGCGGTTGTTTAGGCCACCCGCCCGTGAGCACTAGAAGTAAAACTTCAAAGCGAACTGGATCTGGCGGGGAATCCCCCGTGTCCCTGTGATATTTGAAAACGTCGCTGTGTTGAGGAAGTTCAAATTCCCCGGGTTAGAAAAGTTGGGATGGTTCAAGAAGTTGAAGAACTCGCCGCGGAATTGTAAATGTGTGTTTTCCGTCGTTTGGAAGTCCTTAAAGACTGAGAAATCCCAATTGGCGAAACCGGGCCCGTGAACCTGGAAAGGTCTGCCGCCAAAAGGTGCGAAATCGTTCTGGCCAAACCCTGTCGCCAAGGGTGGGTCGGAAAATGCGGCCGCATTAAGAAAGTTTGTAATGCCGTGCGGCCCAATGTGAGCATAGAGATCCTGGCCAGGAACCATCAGGGCAACACAGTTGTTGCTGGAAGGAAACGAGTTTCTCTGGGTGGCGCATCCAACTTCAAACGGGAAGCCATCCTGCACGGTGATAATGCTTTGGACGCTCCAACCGCCTACAACCTGGTTCAGCGCATTGGAAACGCCTTTGGCAAAGTGCCGGCCATGGCCGAAGGGGAGCTGCCAGATTGCGCTACCATGGAATATGTTGGGCACGTCCGATCCGCAGAAACGGTAATCGCGCTTCAACCCAAAGCCAGGAATCGTTGCCGCGCGAGCGAAGAAGTTATCTCCGAAACTGTTGAGAATGTTGCGGGCATCTGTCATGCACCTCGAGTAGGTGTAATTCACCAGTGTTTGCAGGCCACTGCTGAACCGCTTTTCGTAGGTGCCCTGGAACCCATAGTAGAAGGCGTCGCCGTTGGGAGCGATGAAATCGCTGTTGCTGCTGAAATCCGGGAAGGGGACGTACATCTGAGAGGTTTGCCCGGTCGGCAAAGTTGCCGGCAGAATCTCGTTCGGGAGGTTTGCCTTGTCGCCATTTAGCAGGTGGCGTGACGTGTTGCCAATGTAACCGAGGGTAACAGTCTGGTTCTGGGAGAGCTGGTACTGGAACGAGGCATTCCACTCCTGAGTGTACCCGGTCTTCCAGTTGGGCTGGAACGCCACCAGGGTCATATTCTTGGCGTTGAAGCCCGGGTTATTGGGGTACGGTTCCAGTGAGAGAAGGCCGCGTTCAAGGGTTCCCAACTGGCCGTCCGCATAAACGATCGGGTGGGCGTTGTCGTGCGCGGGAGAGGTCAAAGTTACGACGTTCGGATAATTGAATCCGGGGTCGGGTGCGCCTCCCAGGCTCTGGAAGCCTCCAAAAAAGATCCCGTAACCGAGCCGCATCACAAGTTTGGGAGTGATCTGGTAAGCCAGACCCACGCGTGGCGAGAAATCTGTCAGCGGGGTATTCATCAGGCCAGGAACGCTTGAATAGGCAAGGCCAATTCCATCCTGGGCCAGCAGAGATGTGAAGGATGGAGAAAGGGCAACGTTCCTAAACGCCGTGTTCAGGATGTACTGGGCATTCGGTATGGTATTCAACCCCGAGTAGGTCCCTGGATTCAGGATCGCGTTTGCTCCGTACTTCTCATTGATCTGCCCGAAGAATTCCCACCGCAAGCCCAGATTGAGAGTCAGCTTGCGTGTCAGTTTCCAATCATCCTGGAAGTAGGCGCCGTAATAGTGGCGAAGGTCATCAATCCAGGAGACGTTCGAATCATTTACGCTTCTGGGTCCGCCGACATAATCAATGCCGCCGGGCACCGTGGAAGCGATGGGGGTGAGAAGAAGAGCTGCGATGCCCGGGCCGACGGTCTGGGTAGGACCGGACGGAATGCCCGTGTACGTTCCAAATTGGAACTGCCCCCGAGAGGCAGTGGTGTTGAGCCAGGGAAAACGCAAGAATTGCCCTTCGAATCCTCCCTTGAACGTATGCTTTCCGTAAATCTTGGTCAAATTTTCTGACACCTGCCAGGTGTTGCTGTAGCGGATGTTGGGAGTTGCCCATCCGCCAGCGCCAAGAGCTGTGAGCCCATCGATCTGAATGTTCGGCAGACCGTAGTTGCCGTTCGCCTGAGAAACACCTTGGATGCCGAACATATCGGGAATTCCCGGTTGGTTGGTCAGAGTGGGATTGGATACGGTGTGGAGGCGGCTGTAGCCGATTCGAAATTCGTTAATCATGGTGGGCGAGAACAGATGCGTTTCGCTTAGGACGGCGCCGAATGCAATGTCAGTGAAGTCGCCCTGCCCAAATCCGGCATTCGAGCCAAGCCCAATAAAATCACCGGGATAGAACGCATTTCGTTTCGAGTAGCTGACCCGTGCAAACATCTGGTCGTGCTCGCTAAAGTTCTGATCGACGCGAACGTCAAAGTGATTCGTATCGTTGGGCTGGCTGCGGTTAATTGC
This sequence comes from Acidobacteriota bacterium, assembly GCA_021827245.1. Next base: position 7,965 of record JAKAWN010000177.1, read on the forward strand.
GAAGTTGTTCTGGGTGCCGGCAGCCAATCCTGCAGTATTCGGCGCCGGATAGAGTTGAAGAATCTTGATGGCGTTGGAGTTGAGCCGGCTGGCTGGCAAAACGTTCATGCAGACCTGCTGTGCTGCAGTATTGAAGTTCGTCATGCCAACGATGCTACCGCAGGTATAGAAAGGATCGCGAACGTACCCGTTGGCTGTGGCCACTAACCCCGTGACCGGGTCAACTTGCCCCGCGGTTACAGCCCGAGTTGTAGCGGGATCTAAGATGGTGTTTGCGTTAAAACTCCGTCCAAGCAGGTCGCCGGCTGTCTGAGTGGTGGCGGCAAACAAATCCTGGAAGTTGGTAAAGCCACTGCTTGACTCGGCCAGAGTTGGAACGCTCGGATTGCGCAAAACGCTCTCGCGGATTCGTGTGCCTTCGTAATCAACGAAGAAAAAGGTCTTGTCATGTCCATTGTAGACACGGGGAATTACCACCGGGCCACCGACGGCAAAACCAAACTGGTTCTGCCGCAATTCACCTTTCTTGACGCCTCGAGCATTATTGAAATAATTCGAGGAGTCCAGGGCGTCATTGCGCAAAAACTCCCACAAGGAGCCGTGGACCTTGTTGGTTCCGGACTTGATGGTGGCGTTGACTACGGCGCCGCCGGCGCGACCGAATTCCGCGCTGAAGTTGCTGGTCTGGACTTTGAATTCCTGGATGGCGTCGGGTGGCGGAAGGCTGACGTACGCTGCGCCGTTCAGAAAGTCGACCGAATCATTATTATTGTCAATTCCGTCCAGGATGTAATTGTTGAGCTCTGTACCTAACCCATTCGCTACAAAGCTTCCCGACTGATCCATATTCCGGGAGGGATTGATGGACGTGACGCCAGCGGAAAGCTGAGCGAGAAACGTGAAATTACGGCCATTCAGCGGCAAATCGTTGACCTGACGGGTGTCCGCCACCTGGCCAACGGAAGCGTTCTGCGTTTGGAGTTGAGGCGGTGCAGATGTCACTTCAATCGTTTGCGTCACCGCCCCTGGCCTAAGCATCAGGTCCACCTTTACCTGGGCTTGCACGTTCACCGTGATGTGGATTTGCGTTACCTTCTGAAAACCTGCCATCTCGACGCTGACCGAGTAATGCCCGATCTTGACGGGGGTAAAGATATAGCTGCCTTCAGCGGATGTGGTGGTCTCCAGAGTCAAGCCGGTATCTTCACTGGTCAATGTTACCTTGGCACCGGGAACGACGGCCCCGGACTGGTCCGTCACCGTGCCCAGGATCGAGCCCGTATCGACCTGGGCCAAGCCCCCGCGGGCTGCAACCATTGTCATTAGCAAGAGCCCAAGCACTACCGAAACCACACGTTGAAGTGTTTTCAGCATTTCCTGCCTCCCAGCTTGTGATGAGCTATTTTCGGTTGCAACCAACAGAAGTCAGTCGCCGATTGGGTATGGGCCCGCTGTCTGGCAAATTCCGTCAATGGTCTCGGCCCTGACTACCGTTGACGCTTCCAAGCTGCAACAAGCTTTTCGTCGTAAGGTTCGCCAAAACCCAACGGACACACTGCAAAAGCAGCCTTGCTAAGGATCCAATAATGACCCTGTTTATAACTCGCTCAGGAGGAAGTTTCAGTGACCACAATCACCGACGTATGTGATCGCTGTCCCAGCTTAAGCCCTTCCGGCAATTTGCAGACCAGAGGCCTTCTAATCGCCGAGTCAAGTAACTTGGAGAGGCGGTGAGTAGGCCGTTCTCGATTGCTCTGCCTTTCAAGCTTCGCAGCAGGCTTTCTTTACGCGGTGAAATTCTTCGTTCCGGCGCCCCCGGGCACGTAGTGGATAGTGACGGGCAGGAAAAAACAGACGGGAGTTCCGGCAGGCTCTGAAGCAGACACGAAGGTCTCGGCAGATTTTGGCGACGCCGACGCAGAATAAGTTACACTTCAAGGGCCCCACTCGGATTAACCCTGCCTATCTCTAACAGTTCATTTCGCGTTGTACAGCCGCACGCGCAGAACCCCAGGCCAGCGCGCCAGGTCGACGTGGCGCTCGTCTCCATTCAGCCTCTGTTCAGGCACCCACTGCAGGTCCCGAAACGTTCCTTTTTCGATGGACAGATATTCTGGGCTCGGCGCCGCTCCATGCAGGTTTCTGAAATTCACCCTAAATCCCGAGCCCGCCACAACGTAGTCATCCGGACCCATCTCGATGATGATTCCGCCTGCTTTCGGTTGGGTGAACGGCTGTGGAGGGTTTGCAAAGAAGCGGTGCTCTGGACCGTAAGACACAACGGCCGCAAGTTCACGCGACAACGGGATCACGTCTGCCCTGTCGATGCCCTGGATGACCGAAAACAACTTCCCGGTGTACTGGTCCTTTACGATCAGAGGCAGCAGAGGTTCGAGCGCCTTGTAGCACGCAGCGAGCGCTTTGCCGGCCGGGTTCAGCTTGCCATCCTGAACAGCGAAGTCAATGCCGAACGGAGAAAAGCCGAGGCCGTTGAATTCCGCGAGGGTCGGAAAGACATAGGCCGCATGAGAGGGCGAGAACGAAGTTTCCACGACAAGGAACGGGTTGTTGGGTCGGGTATATTCCCTGGCGACACGCATAAACTGTGCACTATAGATATCTGGGGCAAGGGCGACGATGTGCGGCGCCGCGGCCGCCCAGATATCGAGCACATGGGGCGAGGGTGTGCCGCTCGGCCAGTCTCCGGCGCGCGCTTCTCCCGGGCTTATCGGCCATGCATTGCAGTACATGGGCAAGGGATAGATTTTCTCGCCGGCCACCGCCACATCGTCGATATAGCGGCCGATATACCAGGCGCTGAAGGCTTCAGGCGCAAGATCGCCGAACACTTCCGGCCAGGTTCCGGAAGTGGGATTGTGCCGGCTGGCCCAAGCATTTGCCAGTGCGGGCGTCAGCTGGCTGCGATGTTCTTCAAGATAACTCATCAATTGCGTGGGCACAGCGGATTGATACTCTCGGTTGGCCTGCGGCGAATAATCGCGATCAGTTCCTTTCAACCCGCTTTCGTTTTCAACTTGCATCATGATGACGGTGTGCTGGGTGGAATCCACGCTCTTGATATGCTGCATCACTGCGGAAAACGCCCTTGCGTCGGCTTCCCGCGCGGCCTTGCAGAATGGAGAAATATTGTAGAGCGGCTGGCCGGCCTCGTCGCGGATGTGGAAATAGGTGGCAGGGTCCTCTTTGATCCAACTGGGCGTGTAAGCCATGCCGCTGTCTTCCACCCATTTCCAGGTGCCAAACCACAGCAGGATCACGTGCAAGTGGTTTTCGCGGGCGCCCTGGATGATGGCGTCAATCATGCGAAAATCAAACTGGCCGGGCTTAGGTTCAATGAGCTCCCAGTAAATCGGCACTTCCGCCGTGTTGGCGTGCATGGCCACAAGCGACTTCCACACGGGCTCAAGGTCTTTGGGGTTGGAGGCGCTGGAATTGTGCGCCTGCCCCCCAAGAATCAGATAAGGCCTGCCGTCCACCTGCAACTGGTAGTGGGAGCCAGTACGGACAATTCGAGGAATCGGTGAAGCGGTTTGCGCCGTCAGTGAGCTGATAACCAGAGACCACGCCAGAACCGCAACCGCGTACATCGAAGTCTTCCGCATTGTTCGCCTCCTATATCAAGAGTGAGATATTCCCGCGCTGGTGATTTTCGCCATCAAATCACACTGAAGGGCAGGTTCCCAACCTCGCAAAGCTGCATTTAGAGATCGCTAGTCCTTCTTTTTCCGGCAGGAAATCTTCTTGGCAGATCTGAACAATGCCAGAAGACGGTTGTGAATTGTCAGATGCTCGCGGGGCTTTACGCACTGGGACTCGATTTGGTGCGCCCGTTCGCTTGCGGCTTTGCCGCGCTGAATTGGTCTCTAGTCTTTTGGTCGTTTACCAAACGGTTAAAACGTGGCACAACTTATTCGATATGTCAAGCTGGAACGCGCACCCAAGCACGGCCCGGCTATGGTTGGGCACATAGAACTCCCCTGTCGAATTGAAGTACGCGAGAGGGCGGGGAAAGAATGTCACGATCGCACTGCCATTTGGACAACAGACGTTCCGCGCGCTGGTGGAAAGCGGGGTGGCTTCCTTTGCCGGCATGGTCAAGTGGTACAATACTGTCATCATGAAGAAGCTGTGGGTCGTCATTGCTCTCATTCTGAGCGTGCCCCCGGCGGCAAGGGCTTGTGCGCTGTTGAGCCAAGGCGCGCAGAAAGAAATCACCCCGCAACAACAATTCCAGGTAGCGGTCTCGCACTATCAGTCCGGTCAATATGCCTTGGCGGCCCGCGAACTCGAAAATCTTGCCCGGCAAATGGCACCCACTTTTGAAGTTCAGGAACTTCTGGGCCTCGTATATTCAGCCGAGAAGAAGGATCTGGAGGCGAATCGCGCCCTTCAAGAAGCGGTAAGACTGAGCCCCGATTCCGCTGCGGCAAGAGGCAATCTGGCAATCAACCTGGCGCGCCTTGGCAAGAACCGCGAAGCGGAAGCAGAATTCAAGCAAGCCGTACATGCTGCGCCTGACAATTTCGAGACGAATCACATCTTTGGGGAATTTTATGCGCACGAAGGGAGGCTTGACGAAGCCATCATATATCTCGCCAAAGCACAAAGCCTACAGCCGACGTCTTACGATAACGGTTATGATCTGTCGCTGGCTTACGAGAAGGCCAAGCGTTTCAAAGAGGCGCGGCAGCAAATTCTTGAACTCCTGCGCGTGAAGAGGACCGCGGAGCTTTACAGCCTGCTTGCCGACGTGGATGAAAGATCCGGAAACTATCTCGCCGCCGCCAAAGAGTACCAGCAGGCCGTCTATCTAATGCCGAGCGAGCAGAATATCTTCAACTGGGGCAGCGAGTTTCTGCTTCATAACACCTGGGAGCCAGCCATTGAGATTTTTTCGAAGGGGCTTCAGCGG
>JAKAWN010000178.1 GCA_021827245.1 Acidobacteriota bacterium
TGAGTAGGTGAAACCTTGCTTCGGATTAGGGGGAGAGAGCCTAAAGCTGGTGCCAAGGCCACAGGGGTGGCTAAACGAAGATCTCTTCCAAATCCGAGGCGCTGCCTTGCCGTCGGTTCCGCGTTTGTGACTCTGTTGCTACTCTTGGGTCTCGTGCCCACTACTGCGTTTGGCTCACAGGACCCTTCGGGCACCAACAAGACCAAACCTCCGGTCTCCAAAAGTAACTCTGCGATCGATCCTTCATCCGGCATGACTTCTAAGACTGACGAGAACAGGATTAAAGTGCACGTGGAAGTGGTCAACGTCCCCGTGACCGTTCTCGACAAGCGCGGCATGCCGGTGATTGACCTCACGAAAAACGACTTCAAAGTTTACGAGGACGGCAAGCTTCAAAAAATCAGGTACTTCAGCAATGAGACCATGCCTCCGCTCCGCATCGGTTTGGTTCTCGACACCAGCAACAGCGCACGATTCGACCTCAAGTTCGAAAAAGATGCTGCCGCTGAATTCGCGTACAGCATGCTGAGGGGGATCAGTAGCAAAAACGAGATTTTCCTTGAAACTTTCGATTCCACAAGTTCCATCGTGCAAGATTTCACGAACAATCCCGACGCAATCAACGACAAACTTCGGAAACTTAAGGCTGGCGGCGGCAAGGCCGTGTACGACGCCGTTTACGAAGCTTGCAAGCACGAAATGATGAAGGCAGGGCCTCGAGAACAAACCCGAAGGGTTGTGATACTCATCAGCGACGGCATTGATGTTCAAAGCACTCACTCGCTGGACGAGGCAATATCCATGGCGCACAGAGCCGAAACGGCTATTTACACTATTGGAAACATTGCGTATGGTTTCGCCGATCCCGGCGCCAAGTACCTCGAAGAACTGGCAGACGACACGGGAGGTGCCGCATTTTTCCCTGAACGTAAGACTCCGGGTACGGACTATCTTACCGGTTATCTTGCACACGGCCAGTTCGATTCGATGGACCAGAACAAGGGACTGGATGCCCAAACAGGCATCTATGCTGCAGAGAAAATGATTGCGCTTGCCAACACGGTCGACTCAATCAGGCGTCAATTGACAAACCAATATTTGATTGGGTATACACCAGCCGACACAGCCCTCGATGGAACCTATCGCAGGATCCGGGTTGTTGCCGACCGCAAGGGCGTCACTCTCCGATACAAGCCCGGCTACTTTGCAACGGGCGGCGAATGAGCCCGTCCTGACGCTCAGATTCCACGACTCCCCGCCGAAATCTTGATACAGATTGTCGTATCCTTTGGCACTTATGCTACCTTCACACCCGCGACGGGCCGACCAGGTCTTGTACGCCTCTATGTTGTAAACTTCGTAAGCCTCCTATGCCTCAGGGGTGTTGTTTTTGGGCGCTGGCTGGCCGATAATCGGATATTCGGGGTGATTAGAAAGTTCTAACGCGCGCACCGAAGCCCGAGCTTGCAAGTGAAATTCACTGCTGCAGGGGCATGGCCAGGGATTCACTCAGGGGATGGCCTTTTGTGGTGTGATGAGCCGGATGAGCGGGCAGATAGTGTGTCTCCGCGCGTGAAAACCGGGCCAGCCGGGACGTTACAGGCGTATCCAAGCAACACCATGAGAGTCTCCCATCAAACCATGCGGATTGGCTATTTAACTTCTCGTCTTCCGTACCCGCCGATTGACGGGGGGCGAATACGCTCCTACTATTTTCTGCGACATCTCCTTCGCAATCATCAAGTCACACTTTATTCAATTGCATCGCGAGTATCGAAAGATGCGACCACTTACCAGCGCCCTTTAAGCGGGCTTAACCAAGCCGTGTTTCGAATTTCAAAATTTCGTTACGCCCGCAATGCTATCAACGGTTTGTTCAGCGAACAACCTCTACAGGTCCGGCTTTACAGGTCCGGCGAACTGGCTGGGACGCTGGCGCGGGACGTGGAGCGTGGAGCACTCGACGTTATCGTTGTTCACCTGGTCCGGATGGCCGAATATGCGCGTCCTTTCAAGACAATTCCGCGCATTCTGGATATGACGGATTCGATCCATCTCAATTATGCCCGGATGCCGCGCGTTTCACTCAGCCCCCACGGGATGGCCGCACTCATCGAACGGGAGAGGCTGCTCCATTACGAATCTGATGTTGCGTCATGGTTTGACAATATCCTGTTAGCGTCGCCTTTGGATATTGCCTGGCTCCAGCGCAGGAATTCCGAGTCGAACATGACGCTGATCCCTACCGGCATCGAAATAAGCGCCTACCCGTTCCACGAAGGCTCTTACGATCCCAACCGTATCATTTTCGTCGGCAAGCTTGATTACCTGCCGAACACAGATGCGGTGCTCTATTTCGCGCGAGAAATCCTGCCCCTCATCCGACGAGTGGTCCCAAGCGTGAAGTTCGCTGTGGCAGGATGGAATCCTCCCGCATCTATTCAGAAACTGGCAGAAGCGCCGTATGTGAAGGTGCTGGCCAATGTTCCTGACGTCCGGCCCGAGATAGCCAAATCAGCTCTGAGCGTGGCGCCAATGCGTTTTGGAGCAGGGATTCAGGTGAAAATCCTCGAGTCCCTTGCTCTGGGAACGCCCGCTGTAGCTACAGAGAGTGTTCTCGGAGCCTTCGGCACGGAAGGCAAAGAGGCAATACTTGTGGGCCGCGATCCCCAAGAATTTGCAGAAAAGGTAACACACATCCTTGAGGACAGGGCACACCGTGAACAGTTACGCCGAGCGGGTCGAAAACTTATTGAGACGCAGTTCCAGTGGGATCAGGTTCTGGCTCCTCTGGACAGGATTTTGGACGGTATTGCAGGTAAGCAATTGGAGGCCAAGCCAGAGTTGTCCCTAAGGGGCAAATCATTCTAAGGATGCAATTCAGGCCACGGTGCCGGCGCAGCACCAAGGATGGAATGGTTCGGGATTGGCAACACATGAGTCACGTAAATCCCTGGCACAAGGGAATGCGGCCCGTTCAAGGCGGCCGCGGTGATGTTTGTTTCCTGACTCTTCCGGCAAGCCGAAAGCGGCTGAGAATTGCTGCCGGCGGCTCGCGTTGCAGGCTCATCAGCTCTGAAAACCGATGCTAAAGCGACAGATTCGTAACATGCAGTTGACAATGTGGGCCAGCGATGTCATCGCAATCCTCTTGTCCGTCCAAATTGCCGTCGTTTTGAGTACCGGCCGCATGCTGCCGATTACAAAAGGTTTCAAAAGTGTTGCTACCGGATATTGCTTCTTTCTGACGCTACTTTTTTATATCACCGACCTCTATAATCCCCGTCGAGACCAGCAGACCCAGGAAACCGCCAGCCTGATCGTTTTGGATACAGCAATCAGCGCGGCATTCGTCACTCTCAGCTTTTTCTTTGTCCCTCACTGGAGCTTTGGACGAAGCTTCTTTTTGATTTCCTTCCTTGTGACTCCAGGAGTGGTTATGTCGGAAAGACTATTGTGCGCTCGCGTACAGGGAGTTCTAGGCCGGCCTTCCACTTTGGGCGTATTAGGCGACGGCCCTGAAATTGAGGAATTGAGGAGAATTGCCAGCGAACACAAGCTGAACGTCGTCGCTCTGCCGACAACAGGGAATGGCCACCGGCCCCCCAATCAGAACTCTTCGGGCCCTCCCCAGGACGGGGCAGACGCGCTCCAGCAGGCATTGAACCATCTCCGGCCAGACATCATTGTGCTGGGTCCCTCGGCTTCCCTTGATCCCGCGGCATCCCGTGCCCTGATCGATGCGCGGTTTTCGGGAGTTACCGTCCTTGATTTTCCGACCACATTCCAGATGCTGAGTGGAAAACTGCCGCTGGACTATATGGACGGCCAATGGTTTCTGAGCGCGCAAGGATTCCAATTTTTCGAGAGTAACGTGGCTGTCCGCATGAAGCGATTGCTTGACCTGAGCATGGCTTTAGTCCTTCTTCTGGCAACCGCTCCGTTGCTGCCCTTGATTGCTCTTGGCATCAAGTTTTCTTCCAAAGGACCGGTCCTGTACATCCAGGAGAGGATTGGATTAAACGGGCAAGCCTTTCGCCTTTTTAAGTTCCGTACGATGTCGGTCGGCGCAGACTCAGAGGGTTATTGGACGATGAAGAACGATCCTCGCGTCTTCCCTTTAGGACGCCTTTTAAGACTGACGCGGCTTGATGAACTGCCCCAGTTGGTCAACGTGCTGAAGGGCGACATGAGCTTCGTGGGACCTCGGCCCCTCAGCCTGGCTTTGGCCCAGGTGTGCAGGGAAACGACGCCGTACTATAGCCTTCGTAGCGCGGTTCGCCCTGGCCTGACGGGATGGGCACAGGTGAATTACCGTTACGGGTCCTCGGTTCAGGACGAAGTCGAGAAATTGAAGTACGATTTGCACTACATCCAACATCTCTCGCTCCTTCTCGACCTTCAGATCGTTCTCAAGACATTCCGGACGGTTTTAGGGCGGCAAGGCAGCCAATGAAAGAGCGAGTGCGGCCTATGTGAGTGGCGCGCAACCTGGAGTGAATGGTGCAGGTTCCTGCCTGGAGACTCCTGGAATCTCCTCTTTGTGCCGCTACGTGCGAGTAACGCAAAGGAGGATGCTAAATTATGAAACCGGGCGTAGGATGCTTTGTTAGCTCTCGGGGATTGGTGAATCCGCGTTTGCGAACGCCGCCGAGGGCTTGCAATCTTGCGTCGAGGAAGAGGCATTCTTAGGACGGAACGCTCCAATGACAAGAAAGCTTGAACTTATTCTCGCCCTCGTTTTTGTCGGGAGCGCGCTCGCTTTCGGAGGAGTCGAGCCAATAGCTTATTCGCTGGCTGAGATTGCCATCTTTCTCGCGGTAATTCTGCTTATTTGGGATCAAAAGCGGCGTGGCCGAATTGATCTCTTTATACCGATCTGGCCTGTCCTTTTTGTGTTGTGGGTCGGACTCCAGTTAGTTCCGTTGCCGCATTCGCTTGTGGCCGCTGTGTCACCTGCGCACCACGTTGCTGCGAGAGGCATGGGAAGCTTGATTTTCGGAAGCGGCTGGAGCACTCTCAGCATTTATCCGGCCGCGACTCTTGCGGGCTTTCTTAAGATCCTTGCCTATCTGGGCGCATTTATTCTGGCAGCGCAGTTGTTTGACTCCGGCAGGAGAAGGAGCAATCTGGTTCTTGCGTTAATATCTTTGGGCTGTTTTGAAGCGGGTTACGGAATTCTCCAGCACCTCTTGAGTTGGAATACGATTTTCGGCGTGACGGATCCTTACGATCTGTGGGTAGCCATCGGCACTTACATCAACCGCAACCACTTTGCGGGATTAATCGAACTCACATTCCCGTTTGCCTTCGCTTCAGCGTTCTATGCCTATCAGCTATGGTCCAATCCGCGACATAGCGCTGCTCTTGGCCGGTCAGGAGCCGCCAACAACAATTCCTCGGGATTCCGGATCATCTTTTATTTGTTTCTGGCCGCAATGATGGTTCTCAGCGTCGTCTTTTCCTTTTCACGGGGTGGCATCCTTGCCGTCTCGCTCACGTTGATCGTTTTATCTCTTCTGACTCTCCTCAAAGTGCGCCGAAAAAGCTGGGGATTGGTTATCGCTGGTCTAGCCGTTCTGGCAGTGGGATTTAGCCTGTGGATTGGACTTGGAGGCGTAGTTCATCGCTTCGAGAATATGAGTCAGTCAAAGTATCTGGGCACTTCAAAGCGAACCATGATCTGGAGCGATACGCTCCATCTTCTTGGCGCAAACCCCGTCCTGGGCACGGGGCTGGGGACGTTTGGGGAAGCCTTCCGTCCCTATCAGACCCGCCTCGTCAACATGCACGTTGATCATGCCCATGATGACTATCTGGAGTTTGCCTCCGAAACCGGTGCGGTAGGCTTCTGCCTCCTCTTCCTTCCCATTTTCTATCTCTTAGGGCGGATGATCATCTCCTTTCTCAGGGATCACCGGCGCTATCGGAGCGCGGTCCTGCTAGGTTGCATTGGCAGCACTCTTGGACTGTTGATCCACAGTCTTACTGACTTCAACTTGCAGGTGCCTGCCAACGCCCTCATCTTCGCTGTGATCCTGGGAATTGGATACAGAGCCGCTTGCATCGAGCCTCAGAAAGACGTTCGGGAGCGAGAGGCGGTTGTTCGCTGAAACGGCCTGCCTCTTGGTGTCACCGGAATAGTTTCAGGCCAACGATCTCCTGCGCAATGTCTTCAGCAGAACGGCCCCCTGTAGTTATCCTGAATTCCGCCTGACGGTAATATGGAAGACGTTGCTCGTATAACCTGGAGAAGCTTTCGCGGTCACGAAACAGAGGGCGATTGCCCATCGTTGAGCATCGCTGCCAGAGTTCCTCAATGGGGCAATCAAGCCAGATTGTTACGCCCCGTGTTTGCCGAATCAAATCAAGATTTGAATGCTGCGCAAAGGTGCCGCCGCCCAGAGCAATCACCGCCGGCCCTTTTCTGGTGACTTCCACCAACACGGCGTGCTCAAGCTGGCGGAAAAAAGGTTCACCCGCCTGCTCAAAGATCTGGCGAATCGTGGCTCCCTGTCCAGATTCAATAATCGTGTCCAGGTCAACAAAAGGCCATCCCAGGTGTTGCGCGAGAATAGGCCCAACAGAAGACTTGCCGGCTCCCATGAAACCAACGAGGTAAATCAGCTTTTGCCGGTGGTTGTTCATTCGACCCGGTTCAGTTGCTCTCAGTGCAGTTAATTATAGGAGGACGCTGGCTTTTTCCGCAACCGCAGGAGCGTGCGCCGGTCTATTCCCGACGGGCATGCGGTACATAACGATCAACAGCATGCACATTGCAAAAATCCAGCTTGATTTGAGGGAGTTGTCAGATGCAGTCTCCGACAAGCGGAGACGACCAGCTATCGTTGGCGAATGTGGATGGTACCACTGAAAGAAGTGACCTCCAAAGTGGCCTGCCCGCTGCCCTGCGTTCCAAAAATGCTGTTTGCAGGAGGGAGAAATGCCCGTGAAGGCCCCCGCGACACGATTGGGAACTCGTTGTCCAGCTTTCCGCGAACGGTCTTAGCATTAAGTTCAAAGGAGGCGTTCGAAGGGCAAATCACCGTGATGTCCCCACTGTAATCAGAGAGCACATAATCTCCGCCAGGTTCAAAGTTCCCTTCGTACAAAATAGTCCCCGAGGTCGTGGTTCCCCGCAGCCTGTCGCTTGTCGGGTTCACAAAGTGGAGGTCACCATTAATCGAATATGCTTCGACGCGGCCTGAAGGGCGAATGACATCGATATTGCCTCCCACCGAGCGAATCAACACGTGGCCACCAGAGTCGGCAACCGAAATGTTTCCCCCAAGAGAGTTGATCGAGGTGTCCCCCTTGATCGAGTCGACCTTCACGCTGCCCTGAGGATCGTGAATTTCCAGACTGGCGCCAGTCGGAACCTGAAGTACGTAATCGACGGCAGGGCTTTGTTGAACTCCTGAGCGGTCAAGAAGATAGGTCGTAAAGTGGACTTTGTCCGCAGGACCCTGGACCGGAATTTGTTCAGTGTCGACAGCAACTTTGGGCGAAACACCCGTGTAAACTACGTGAACCTGTTGGCGGTCCCAGCCCTTTACCGTAACCTCGCCTACCAGGTTGGAAATGCTGACTCGAGGACTTGCGGTCGTGACGATACTTTTCTCCGTTCGCCCGGGACCGGCTGCTATTAGTAATCCCGCCGGTATCAGGAGCAACGCACCTGCGGTTCGGATTCCGCGATTTATACGGCCACTCATCAGTCTCAGCACTGTACTTGCTTCCCTTTCTTTGATTAGCGACCGCTATATTCCAATGCTGAAGCCAAAACTTCCGCCTTCTGAGCGTACGCTTGCATCAAGTACTCGCGCACGAGGATATTGTGCGGTTGCTTCTGGAGCGAATCAAGGCACTCGTGAATAGAACTGTCCAGCGAGGCCAGACCGGCCTGGTAGACCTGTTTTGCGGAAGGGTCCAATAGGCCTTCGCGAGCCTTGTAGCTTTCTTCCATCGCCTGCACCGTATGCACCAAATTGGTCTGGACACTCGATAGCCCCAGAGGAACAGTTGCGGTAACTCGAGTGGAGGCCGGGTTTGAATTCACCCCTTTCCGGAGGTCACCCTTATAAACAAGCATAATCGCCAAAACGAGCGCAAGGGCCAGAGCGGCGACAGGAGCTCTGCCAGGCACAAAGGAAGCCCCCCGCGTCCACTTTCTCCAAAAACTCTCGCGCTTGTGGAAGAACCCCTCCTGATCCAGAGTTGCGCGAATATTGCTCCATACGCGCGGAGAGGGGGACTCCAGCGGCAGGTCCTTAGCGACGGATCTTATGAATTCAAGGTCGTCAAGAAGGCAGCCGCAGGATGAGCAATGTTCGGCATGTGCACGAATATCGCGAGTCTCTTCACCGTCCAGATAAGCCTTCAGACTTTCACTGAATTCCTGGCAGTCAAAACGCTCGTGCTCTTTGCCCCTTTCTTCTGCCATGGCCTTACTGCCCCTCCTTCGTCTCTCTGGCTGCATGCGCAGGAGAATTTCTCCCGGCTTCAGTCTGATGCTGTTGAAACCATTCGCGCAGCTTCAGTCGCGCCTTATGTAGCTGCGATTTCGAATTGCCGATCGAACAACTCATGATTTCAGCAATCTCGTTATGCTCGTAACCTTCCACGTCGTGCAAAATAAATACCGCTCGGTAACCCGGAGGAAGCTCGGCGATGGCCCGCGTGAGCCCTATTCGGTCGATTGCCCCTACCAGCCGCCGATCATCATCGCCATAATCCCGCTTAATTGGTTCACCTTGAGAATTCTCAGTTTCATCCAGCGAGATCTGGTTCAGACCTTTCTTCCTCAGGTGCATCAGCACGACGTTAACCGCCAGGCGATGCAGCCAAGTCGAGAAGGCAGATTCACCCCGGAAAGTCGAGATCTTTCGAAAAAGCTGAAGAAATGCTTCCTGAGTAAGATCCTCGGCCTCCGTCGGGTTGCCTAGCATGCGAAGGCACAACGAATATACACGCCTCTTGTGGGCTTCGAAGAGCGAAGCAAAGGCCTCCTCGTCGCCCCGCTGGGCACGCTCAATCAACTGAGTCTCTGTTGCGACCCCAGGTGCCGCTTGTTTCTCTAGACCCAACGGTTTACGCTCAAGGCCGCATCAGGACTCGCTCATATGATGCGGCACTCAAAATAGGAGTTGTCTCCAAAATTCAATGTTATCTTGGGTCATGGCCTTCTAAATCCAAGCCAGGACCGGCAACGGCAAAAGCCATTATTACCCTACCATTACCGCTTTCCGGGGACCTCCACCACTGCGTTTCCAACGCCCACGTTTCCAGCCATGTCGTAGGCTCGTAAGGTAATAACGTGCTCTCCCGGAGCAAGCTTGCCCGTTTTGACGGTAAATACCTCAACCCGCGAGTCAATAATACCATTATCGGAGTTGATCTCGTGCCAGACATCACCTCCCACTGAACTCTGGGCACTGTGGAGAGGCGAGGTTGTATCCTCCACACGGAATTGCACAATAGCGCGGTCCTCAAGAACTTCCTTGTGCACCAAGGTCACTGTCGGAGGAGTATTATCGATCCAAAACGGAGTGCTTATCATCTGATCTTTCAGGGCTGCCGCAGGGGTGTTGGATGGCAAGTCAGAAGCAACAAGCAGCGCCACATACTGACCGTCGGCCAAGCTGGAGGGATTAATCGTGTAACTGGTTGATTTGATCTTATCCTTCAGCAGATGCCACTTCGTCTCATCAGTCGATTTCACGTATAGAGAATACCCGAGAGTATCTCCGTTCGGGTCGGAAGCCTTCCATGTAAGGGTGACTGGATTCTTGACGCCGGCTTGGGCTACTTGCACAGGATCCCCATAAATTATCTGAGGAGTTGCTGTCACGGTAATGGCAGTGGCTGGTGTCTCGACGCTACTACTGCTCGGACTTGTCCGCTCACCTGCGTTGCTGACACTAAACGACTCGATCTCAGGTGGTAGGTTTTGATTCAGAAAAGCAACCGAAACCTCGTCCAAAACAGGCCGGGCAGATGGTGAACCCCGAAAGACACCTTTCCATTGTATGTAGCGCGCAGGAGGGCTGGTAATCTGACTTCCGTCCTGGTTGCGATAAGGGCCGCCCCAGTCGCTCCAGGTCTGATCCGGACGCTTGAAGTTTCCACTCCGCGTGTAAAATTCAATTGAACTCCCGGGTGGTGTATCAGCCCGCCAACTAATAAGACCCCAGCGGGAGATAAACTTCGTATCCTCCACGCGAGATTCGTAAGTACCTTCGCGCTCTGCCGCTGTGCCCATACGGAAAAGCTTGGCCACATTGCCAGTAGCAATGTACAGATCGTCCCCTTCGAGCATAAGGCGCGTCGCCACGGATTCGTGAGTTTCGGTCAGAAGAGTGAGATTGTCCCCATATCGATTAGGGTCGAGTTCAAAAATCTGTCCATTCGAATTGGTCGAAAAGAGAATTTTCTCTCCCAGAATCGCCAAACCGTAGGCGCTCTCAGTGTTGGAACTCCAAAGAGTTTCTGCGGTGGAGTTCGGGGAAATCCTGATTAGTTCACCTCGGCTCTGGGGCATTATAGGGCCGGTGAGCCCTCTCACCGTTGTCCCTGGGCGAATAAAACTGGGAGAAGTTTGCTTCTTTTCGGTCGGGGGGATGGGCTTTTTTGGCTTTTGAGCAGGGACTTTGCTGCTTTCCGACGATCCGTTCTGGGTATCAGCCGTTACCGTCATGACCTGGGTCGGAAGGGTTATCGTCGGCGTTTGGGGCATCAACATCATGGGAACACCAGGTTGGCCTGGGGCCCCCAAGGCGGTGGCATAGACATTTCCCTCTCCATCAACGGCCAACGCGTAAATTTCGGGGAGATTCGCCTGGTAAATGACAAATGCTTTGCCATCGGGATTGATTCGGTAGATCAGGCCGTCGGGCACACTTCCGGCGAGCAAATTACCTTGACGATCGAATGCCAGACACATGATATGGGTTTGGTTGCTGTCAAAGAAAACTTTGCCCTTTCCCGTTCGATCAACCCGGAGGATCTGTCCATGGTCGCCTGTGCCAACATACAACCGGCCTTGCGAATCGAAAATCAGCGCCCAGATATACTTTGTGTCAGGATCGTAGAACACGGAAGACTTGCCTTGCGGAGTGACGCGGTAAATCTTTCCATCAGGTGAGCTTCCGACGTAGAGGTCTCCATCGGGGCCCACCGCCAAGGCGAAAATATCTGGTTCCTGCGCCTTGAAGAACAGCGACGCCTTCCCGTCCGGACTGACACGAAATACTTTGCCTTGGTGGCCAGTGCCAACATAAATGTCATGGTTTCGGCCTGCGACCAGGGATAACGCCAGCGGTTGTTCTGGATTGAAAACCTGTTTAGCCTGTGGGGCCAATCCGAGCGCGCCATCCTTGCTGATGGATATTCCCATCAGCCGGCCTCGAAGAAACTGCTTGAAATCGCTAATTTGCCAAAATGAGGTTTCAACGCCTGCAAGCGGCAACGAGGCCACAATTGCAATCGCAAATAACAGCAGGAAGAACTTCGTGACAGGTTTCATGAACACGCTCTTCAAATGGATTCAAGACTTCACTAATTCCGCGATCGGTAAAGCGGTCCGTCAGTTCTCCGGGTTTTCCACTTTCAAGTACAGTGTCTTTTCACCCTGGATCATAAACTGCGTCGGCTTTGTCTGATAATCACCGATCACCGAAGTATTGCCGTAAATTACGCTGCTGGAAACGGCCGGATCAGCCAGAAAGGTTTGCACCAGAGAAGGTGGAGGCGAAGGATATTCCTCCCCCTGCAGTGTCAGGGAGCGCTGTGGAGTCATGAGAAGCGCATAAAGCCGGTTATTCGTGCGCATCCGATTCAACGCCCGCACCAATTGATGCAGATCGCGCGGCGTGGTGCCAAGGGGTGTCATTTGGTATTGAAGGGCATTCAGGCTTGTTCCGCTTCCGACAACCAACGAAAGTATCTTGCTACTGACGCTTTCGGGAATGCCGACAGGAATTTTTTCAACCACAGTACCTCCTGAGGGCGTCCGCAACAAGCCTGTTACTTCAATATGATCTCCCGGTCTCACCTGGGATTTGGTGCTCCACACCTGCTCCAGGGTCGCCACACGCCTTTCATCCGTTGAAACAATCGAGAGGTCAATTCCCTGAATGCCCAAATCGGGGAATTCTCCGCCCAGAAGATAATTCAGGGGAGTAGAGACCGAGGCACCCGCTACTGCGGCAGTGTTTAGCTCTCCAGACACAACATCTTCAATCTTAACGGATTCGCCGTCCGTCAGGTGGATAGCTCCCCGCAAATTCAGCGTAGATGGCCCAAGGCTTCTCTCCGTGCCATTCAGCGTGGAAACAATGCCCAGGTTCAAAAGAAGGGGCGAAAGGAAAGACTGCTTGATGATTTCAAAGTTGTAGTCGTCCTTTGTGTTGAGCGTCGAGACCAAATGGATATGGACAGGGATCATCGGAGCCTTTTCTCCAACCACCCCATAAATCCCTCCGAATCGGTCCTGACGAATGGTTCCCACTTCCGGCCCGGGCACATCAATTTTGAAGGAACTGGCAATGCTGGGAACCGTGGTCAGGACGTGCGATTCTGAAAATGGTATCTTCGTCGGACCGACCATCATAAACCGATGCCCGCAAGCATAAATGTCGTTCCCTTTTCGATACGTTACGGTACAATCCACGTTCAGATTGAGGTCGCCCTTCACCAGCGAAAGGCTGACCATCGTTCCGGGCTCAGGGCCTTTCGGGCTTGCCGGCACTGCTTCGCTGCTGGACAAGGCCGCCCCTTCCATCAGTTCCAGGCCCATCCGCTTGAACAGGGGAGAATATTCGTCCATTGCCGCAACGGAAAACCCACCGAAGCGAAGAGGCAGCAACAGGTCG
>JAKAWN010000179.1 GCA_021827245.1 Acidobacteriota bacterium
GAATCGGTGACAAATGCGACGTTGCGGCCCAGCAGCGCCGTCACCGTTCCACCCAATGCCGCTCCAGCCGCAAGCGCCACTGACCATGTGGCCGAGGCCAGCGCGTTGGCGGGTAAAATCTCATCCTTGGACACGACGTTGGGCAGAATCGCGCTGCGGGCCGGTTCAAACAGAGAGGAGAAGATGACTTCCGCTCCGAGCAGCAGATAGACCAATCGGACGTCCAGGGAGACAAACCGCAGCAGCATCCCCAGGACGATGAATCCGCGAAAAATGTCGGCGGCAATCATCAGGGTTCGGCGCGGAAAGCGGTCCGTCACATATCCGGCGAACGGTGTCATGAAAAACCAGGGGAGAGTTTCGATGATGATGGCCCAGCCGACCGCCGCCCCCTGGTGCGTCGTTGCAAGCAAAAGGTCATAGATCGCCAGGCTGTAAAACCAGTCACCCAGTTCGCTGATCAGTTGGGCCAGCCACAACCGCCGGAAGTTGGCATTGGAGCGCAGCAGCGACAGGTAGCGAAGGTGCATGGCGGACGGTAGCGCGCCCGGCGACGTTGTGGCAGGAACGGATGAAGCCTCTCCATTCATGGACGGCGGCGCGGTGACTCAATTTCATTTGTGGCACGGGCATCCTCGCCCGTGCTGCGCTCAAAACATTCGGCCAAGACGGCCGTGTCACAAAACAGGAAACGAAATGAGTCACCACCAACGGCGGGATTGTAGCACGGGCAGGGTGATCTCCCTATGCTGCATTATGCACCTGTTGGCGGCTGCGGGATACGAAAGGGCACGGATTTATCGCTGTCGCAACGCCAACCAGTTTCTCATGCAGTCTTTGGGGGCTGTGTCTTCCGGCACGACTGAAAGTCGCGCCCTTTCACGGGCTATGCGCGGCCTTTCACGAACGCTCCCCTGGAGAATGGCCGTCAAAAATGCGGGAGACTTTTGATTGCAGATAGCTCAGCGGAACGTCGTAAAGCATCGCTTTGTGAGAATGGCGCAGGCTGTCATGGATAAAGCAGACGTGCGTGCACCAGCACTGATCGTGGACGATGCGGCCCGGCTCGTTCCTGCGTGCGCCGGCCTGCCAGAACTTCTGGAAGTCGCAGTCAAATTCTCTCAGGTTCGCCAGCTTGCCGCGCAGTTCGCAGGCGCGCACGTCGCCGTTGAAGTCGATGACAATGGAAGTCTCGCTCGCGGTGCAGGGCATCGGCCACGGGTGCGGCGACTCTATGTTTTCAAGCTGGACTTCGTTGTGGAAGGCGAGAAGGCCCTCGTAATACGCCCGGCTGAATCTGTTGATCAATCCGCCGGAATGCCGGGTGGCGATGCGCGCATAATGGGCGTAAATCTTGCGAATTTCGTTGTAGAGGGCCGGCAGGCGGTCGGCAGGAATTCGTTTGAGCGAAGGGTCCTTCGCGTTGCCGCGGATGATGTTGAAGTAATGGCCGTCCACATGGCAGTTTTGCTGGACGAACCGGGCGATTTCCAGCACGCTGTCGAAATTCTCGGCGCAGATCACCGTGTTGATATTCACACGCAGGTTGGGGAACTTCTGCCGGCTGGCCTGGAGGGCCTCGAGGGTCTCCAGAGTTTTCTCAAAGTTGCCGGGCACGGAACGGATCGAATCCTGCACCTCGTAAAGCCCGTCCATGGCCACGTTAAGATCAAGCTGGAGTTTTGGATTCTCGGTGCAGATTCTTGCCACTCGGTCGGAGGTCCGTTCTGGAAGCAGGCCGTTGGTGGGCAGGTTGACCCAGCGAATGCCATTGTTTACGTAGAACAGATGCAAGATCTCGGCGAGTTCGCGGCGGAGCATGGGTTCGCCACCTGAGAGCCACAAGTCAGTAAAAGGCGGCATGGTGGTTGAAAGCTTCCGGATCTCTTCCCAGCTCAGGTCGCCACTCTGGTTCAACTCCTGCCGGTAAAAGCAGGTCCGGCACTTTGCGTTGCAGACTGAGGTGACAAAGAAAATGACAAGCTTCAGGCGCTTCTCAGGTTGCAGGCGAAAGACGCTACGAGTTTTGGTTCCCCCTTGGGCAGGCATCGCAATTGCGAATTGTACCAAAACCTGGATTGTTAATCGAAAACGCGATAATGGCCGTACCCGATTTCACCGCCCATCGCCTGAAGCCGGCATGGCCCCGGGAGTTTTTCATGGTTGCTGACCGTTTCAGCAGAGAATTCTGCACCTGTTGGTGTAAGAGTACACCGACCCGTATAGTCCGGTGGTCGCAAGCGGCAGGGTCGGAGAATGCCGTCCTTTGGAGCTAACTATGTCTTGTATAATCAATCGGTTACAGTTGAGATGCGGAAAACGCCATTTGGCCTCACTCGTGCTACGCATGGGGCAGGCAAGACCTCAACTTGAAGGAGGAACCTCCGATCATGAAGAAGCTTTTGACACTATTGGCCACCCTGGCCGTAGCTGTTTCCCTCACAATGCCGGTATTTGCACAGGAGACTCAGGAAACGCAGGAGGCCCCGCAAACCGCTCCTGCTCAGAAGCAGGCAAAGAAGAAGAAGAATGAAAAGAAGGCTACAAAGAAAGAGAAGAAGTCAAAGAAACAAAAGAAGGAGCCAGCCCCGGAAGGCGAGGCGCAGTAACGGCCTGGTGCCGCTTTGGACGTTCAACGCCGTAGCGGCATAACGTGAATTCAGCCCCTGCCGCTAGCCGGCAGGGGCTTCGCCTTGGATGGCCAGACAACCTCTTGCAGACCGAAAAGGCCGAGATTTTTCCACTTCGCAAAATCGCCGCCGTCGGACGGTCAACGATTAAATGCGAGGATGCCTGTCAGGCTCCTCCCGGACCTGGAAGCCGGTCGATTCAGCTTATTCGTCCCTGATGGCGGCTTTGACCATTTCGAGCATGGCGGGTGGAATGTTGGCAACGCTGATCCCGTGGTCCTTTTCGGCATGTTCAGCGGCCAATTTCATAAGATCTTCCTCGTTATCAGCCCTGATCTCCTTGGCACAGTTGGTGCCCAGATCGCGACATCGCAGTACTTTTCCCATCTCTTGTTCTCCTTGTTTTTCTTAGGTTCTGAATTGAAATCTTAGCATGGGATGCTGTTTTATCGGTTAATACCCCAGTTTCGAGTTTCCGAGGCCGCTGTTTGCTTGCTTTCAGGCAACGTCTTCGCCGATAATACATTCTACGTAAGCTGGTGCGTATGGATAGGAAAACGTCCGTGTGGCGGCGTGGCGGGGGAGTCGTGGCGCTGGCGGGCCTGCTGGCCCTGTCAGCCTGTGCGCCGGGGAGCGTATCCTATTACCAGCAGGGCAGGAAAGCAGAACTTCAGAAAAACTGGGACGATGCGCTGATTGATTACCAGAAGGCGGCGGAGGCGCAACCCGCAAACGTCAAATATCAGCTTATGGAGCGGCATGCGAGGCTGCAGGCATCGCTATTCCACCTCGAACATGGTAAGCAGCTTCTTAAGCAGCAGAGAGTGACAGAGGCGATCGGAGAGTTCCAAAAGGCCGTGAGTATTGATCCCAGCAACCAGGCCGCCCGACAGGAACTGGACAGATTGTTTGCCAAAGAAGTCGCCGCCAAGCAGGCACACGAAAAAAGCCTTCAAGAGGCGATCAAGGCGAGCGAGCGGCAGGGGCCCTCCGGGGCGGTCAAACTCAAGCCTCTGCCAGAAGAACCGCTCACACGCTTTCGGATCAGCGCCGACAGCAGGCGAGTTTACGAAACCCTGAGCAAACTCGCCGGGCTGAACGTAGCCTTCACGTCCGACTTTCAGGCCCAGCCCGTTTCGATGGACCTGAACAATGTGACGATTCAAAGCGCCCTGCATATTCTCTCTTTGCAGACCCACACGTTCTGGAAAGTCGTGACTCCGAATACAATTCTAGTGGTTCCCGACAATCCCGCAAACCGGCGCGACTATCAGACGGAAGTGATGAGGACGGTCTATCTGAGCAATTCTATGAAGCCTGCTGACCGGACGGCGATCGTAACGGCTCTCAAGCAGATTCTGGGCATCCAGCGGATTATCGATAATCCCGACGCCAATGCCATCATCATCCGTGACACCCCGGAAAAAGTGAACGAAGCAGTGAATCTCATTCATGATCTCGACCAAGGCAAGGCCGAGATCATGATAGACGTTACAGTACTGGAAGCGGATGCGGATAGGGTGAGAGAGCTTGGGCTGACGCCGGCGACGGTGAGTCCTTCCGGCACGATTACAAACGGATTTCAGGGAGGGGCGATATACAGCCCTGAGAGTTCAGCCACACTGGCCGGGCATTTGGGAACGAATGATTTTGGCTTGGTTGTCCCCAGCGCCGTCGCAACGGCTATCCTGAACGACTCGAGCACACGCATCCTGCAGAATCCCGAGATTCGTGTAACCTCAGGCGACACTGCTTCACTGCAGATAGGGAGCCGCATCCCTTATGCGACCGGCAGCTTTTTGCCCTCACTCGGCATCGGCGGAACATCGACCACAACCGGTGAAACCAGTTTGCTCGCCAGCACACAGTTCCAGTTTCAGGATGTCGGAGTCAATCTGGATCTAACACCGACGTTGCTGCCGGATGGAGAAATAGCGATTCATGCGAAAATTGACATCTCATCGGTCCAACCCTCGGTGACGATCGCCGGCGTTAGCGAGCCAACGTTCGGCCAGAGGAAAATCGAACACAATATTCGATTGGAAGAGGGAGAAACAAGCGTGTTGGGCGGTATGCTCGAGACGACCAATTCGACCACTGTTTCAGGCGTACCCGGGCTTGGCGACATTCCAGGACTGAAGTACTTTTTTAGCGACACGAAACACGAAAAGGTGCAAACGGACGTGCTGATTATGCTGACACCACGGGTTGTTCGCTTGCCGGGTCCGAATGTGGAAACCGCTGCGGAACAAATCCCGGCGCATCCGGTCACGAAAACCTCAGGCCCTTCCGCGCCTGCTGTCCCCACCCCTCGCGTTGCGCCAAATCCCGCGCCTCCAGCACCAGGAGCGCTGTCCCGAAAGAGATGAGAAGTTTGGCCAGAAACCGAGCAGATAGCCGGCGGGCCGGCAAGGGCTTCACGCTGGTCGAAATGATCGCTGCCATGGCGATCATGATGATCCTGACCACTGTAGCTCTTCCTGTCGCCGCAATTGCCGTGAGGCGCCAGAAGGAATTGGAACTGAGGCGTGATCTCAGAACCATGCGGAACGCCATCGACCGTTACAAGGATTATGCGGACAGGGGGATGATCCCCGTGCAAATGGATACATATGGTTATCCGCCTACGCTCGAAACCCTGGTCAAAGGTGTTCCCCTGAAAGGCAGCACAGTTCGTTACAAATTCCTCAGAAGGATTCCTGCAGATCCCATGACAGGGAATAAGGACTGGGGTCTACGCTCGATGCAGGATTCGCCGGATTCCCAAAGCTGGGGGGGCCAGGATGTGTTTAATGTCTATTGTCCAAGCCAGGGTATTGGCTTGAATGGAATCCCATATGACCAGTGGTAGAAACAACAAGTCAGGATCGGAAGCTGCCCCAAAGTGGCCGCCGGCGCAGAAGGGTTTCACTCTCCTCGAAATGATGGTGGTTCTTACCCTGATATTGATCCTTGCCGCGATCGCCGCTCCGAGCTATCGCGTGGCGATTATCAGAGCGCGTGAGGCTGTCCTGAAGGACGATCTGTTCACGATGCGAAAGCTCATCGACCAGTACACTCTGGATAAGGGGCAGCCACCGCAATCTCTTGATGACTTGGTGCAGGCGGGTTACTTGCGTGGGGGGCTGCCAGTAGATCCTTTTACGGGGTCCAATCAGACGTGGAAGGCGGACATCGAGGAAGTACCCATCAGCCCTGAACAGACCGTGGCCGGGGTGGTGGATGTTCACAGCGGTTCAGACGCGACGTCACTAGAGGGGACGCCTTACAGCAGTTGGTAGGTATGGGTGAGTACGTTTGCAGGATCGGGACAGAAGCCGGCCAAGTTATCAACCAGACGCACGAAGCGTCGTCCGAGGGAGAACTTCGCGCTCGTCTGGCTTCGCAGGGCTATTACGTCTTTTCGGTCAGGCCCAGGTCCATCCTTTCAATGCGGATTGGCCCTCCCCGTCGTGGCAAAATCAAGGAAGATGATCTGCTGATTTTCAATCAGCAGTTCATGACGCTTTCAAAGTCAGGCCTACCTCTGCAGAAATCGCTCGAAATGCTGGCCCGCCAGACCCGCGGCGAGGAACTCCGTTCTGCAGTGGAGGAGGTGAAGGAGAGAGTTCGCGGAGGAGCCTTGCTTTCTGAGGCGTTTGAGTCTGTCAAAAAGTTTCCGAAAATCTATTGCGCTACAATTCGAGCTGGAGAACGCAGCGGTAGCCTGGACAAGGTCCTGGGCCAGTATGTCACCTACCAGAAAACCGCCCGCTCCTTCCGCAAGAAGTTCGTGTCTGCGTTGATCTACCCGGCGTTCCTGCTGGTCTTCCTGTGTGCCCTTATCGTTCTGATTGACACGTTTATCATCCCCAGGTTTTCGGCGCTATATAATGAACTCAATGTTCCGATGCCCCCGCTTACGGTGTTTGTCATCAGCCTGGGCTTGAGTATTAAGCGGATGGGTGTTTTTGTCCTCCTCGGAATTATCCTTGCTTTTCTTGGCCTGCGATCAGCGGGCCGGTCGCAAGCGATGCGCCTGCAATGGGACCGGCTTAAATTTCGGCTTCCGATCGCAGGCAAGTTGCTATTGAAGTTTTCTGTGGCGGAGTTTGTGCGAACGCTCTCGACGTTGCTTCAGGGCGGGCTTCCGATTGTCGCGGCGCTCCAAAACTCGGCAGAGTCTGTTTCGAGTCCTTTGTTGGCGAAGGGCCTGGAGCAGGCCCGCGTGGAAGTTATGGGTGGGCGGCCCTTGAGCGAGAGTTTGCGCATGACAGGTTTCTTCCCTCCACTGGCTCTGGATATGATTGAAGTGGGGGAAACGACCGGAGCGCTCCCGAGCATGCTGGAGTCTGTTGCGGAGTTCTTTGAAGAAGATGTGAACATTGATCTATCAACGCTGGTGGCTATGGTTGACCCCATCATGATTGGCTCGATTGCCGTTGTGGTGGCTTTTGTTCTGGTGGCATTCTATCTGCCACTATTTTCACTGGCTGGGCAGGTACATTAATGGCCGAAAATCTGCTTCCTGATATTGTCGATGATCCCGAGCGGGAAATTGAGGCGGCGCGCCGTTCCGCGCAGCGTTACCGCTTCGGGTTTGTCGACCTGCGCGAAGTTCGTTCCGATCCTGAGGTGCTGCGCTCCATTCCTCTTGACATGATGCTGGACTACCAGTTCCTGCCGCTGGAGGCCAACGGCTCGCAGCTTACGATTGCCGTGGGTGATCCTTCACATCTTAATCGCCTGGATGAACTGGCAATGAGGCTTGATCGCCAACTGATCATCAAGGTGGCCGCTCCGAGCCAGGTGAAAGAGTTTCTAAGCAAAACAGACCCTTCGCAGCGCGTGCTTGACGAGGCAACCGTCGAGTTCCGTCTGGACGTTATCCGCGAAGAAGAAAACGGCAACGAGGATCTTTCGCTTGAGCAACTGGTCGGAGAGCGCGGCGTCAGCCCTGTGATCCGGCTGGTAGATTCCATTATCTTTGCCGGGCTGGAGCGGCGTGCCAGTGATATCCACCTTGAAAGCCGCGACAACTCAATGGTCGTGAAGTACCGCATCGACGGCGTTCTCCAGCAGGCCATGAACCCGCTTTCTTACGAACACCAGTCGAACGTGATCAGCCGAATCAAGGTCATGGCGGACCTGGACATCGCAGAGAGGCGCGTGCCGCAGGACGGCCGTTTCAGAGTGAGCTATCACGGGCGTCCCATCGATTTTCGCGTATCCATCATGCCTTCGATTCATGGCGAGGATGCTGTCCTGCGCATTCTTGACAAGGAATCATTGCACGAGAAATTCCGGCAGCTTCGGCTGGACGTACTCGGTTTTTCGGAACGCGAAATCAAACGGTTGCGCCGTTTCATCCGCGAGCCCTACGGCATGGTGCTGGTAACCGGGCCGACCGGCAGCGGCAAGACCACGACGCTCTATGCAGCGCTTTCGGAAATCAAGAGCGACGAAGACAAGATCATCACCATTGAAGATCCCGTGGAATATCAGATCCGTGGCATCACGCAGATTCCCGTCAATGAAAAGAAGGGTCTCACTTTTGCCCGCGGCCTTCGCTCGATTCTGCGGCACGATCCCGACAAGATCATGGTTGGCGAGATCCGGGATAACGAAACGGCGCAGATTGCCATCCAATCCGCCTTGACAGGCCATCTCGTCTTCACCACTGTACACGCCAACAATGTCGTTGATGTTCTGGGACGATTCCTGAACATGGGTGTCGAGCCTTACAACTTTGTTTCGGCGCTCAACTGTATTCTGGCGCAGCGGCTTCTTCGCATGATTTGTGATGAGTGCAAGAAGCCCGTGAGCATCCCCCGCCAGTTGTATGAGGAATCAGGTATCGACCCGGCAAAATGGCAAGACGTGGTTTTCTACGAAGGCACCGGCTGCCAGCACTGTAGCCAGACAGGGTTTCGCGGCCGCACGGCCATCGGGGAACTGCTCGCGCTTTCGGACAGGATTCGCGAACTGATTCTTGACAAGCGGCCGTCGTCTGAAATCCGGCAAGCGGCCCGGGATGAAGGGATGCGAACTTTGCGGGAGGCTGCGCTGGAGAAGGTTCGCCAGGGAATCACAACGCTGAAGGAAATCAATAAGGTCACATTTGTTGAATAAACTCGACTTTCGCCAGAAATTCTTAAGACGAAACGATTCCGCCGGGAAAGCTCGTCCGCTCAGGGTCGGGAAGCGGAGGTTTGCGCTGCCGCTGGGGCTGTTTGAGTTCCAGCCCGAGTATATTCTGGGCGTGCGGATTTCGAGGACGTTTCGCAAAGTGGCGCGCGTGGCTGTTGGCGACCTTGAGTCTGGTGTCATTTCTCCGGTACCTGGCCGTCCCAATATCCTGAAGCCGGAACAGGCGAGCCGGACGATTGCGGCCATGGCCAAAGTCCTGGGCAACAATCGAGGGCCTTTCGGTCTGTTGCTGCCTGACAGCGCGGTGCGAGTCTGCATTCTCAGCTTTGAGACTCTCCCTGCCGACCGCAAGGAGCAGGAATCGCTGGTTCGGTGGAAGATGAAAACCTTGCTGCCGTTCCCCATCGAAGAGGCGCGCGTAACTCTGGAGGCCGCTTCGAAAGAATCTGGCGGGATTGAAGTCTTTGCCGTGGCCGTGCGGAAATCCGTGGTCGCGGAATACGAATCGTTGCTGGACAATCTGAACGGCGATGTCAGGCTGGTGCTGCCCTCATCTGCCGCGCTCCTTCCTCTATTGAGCGAGGATCGTCCCGGGGGCGAGTTGCTGCTTCATGTCTCCCCCAGTACGCTGACGGCAATTGTCGTGAGCGGCCGGCAAATCAGAATGTGGCGAAATCAGCCGATGAACGGGAAATCCCCGGAAGAGCGGCTGGCCCTGGTCGCCGAGGAAGCGGCGCGCGCTCTGGCTGCCTCCCATGACAGCCTGGGGCTTGAAATCAGCAATGTCCGCCTCTGCGCGCGTCCGGCTGTGCCGGAAGATTGGGCCGCGGAGCTTGGCCGCACCCTGTTGCGAGAGGTCGACAGCCTGGTCCTCGATCCGCAGGCGGTGGGCATCCGGCTCTCAGAGGAAGAAAGGGAGCTTCTTCGTGATTATGGCGCCACAATCTCCGGGATTGTGGCCAATGCAGCGTAGGACCGTATGAAAGTCTACTTGAATCTTGCCGAACCTCGTGATCACCGCGAGCGCTACTCGATGCTCTGGACCATTCCAACGCTCATCGTATCGATCATTGTTCTGGTCTGGCTGGCGAGCACCGCGTACCAGGGGATGCGGCGCTCGCATCAGGTACAGCAGGCGCTGGCCCAGGTCAAAACCCGGGATGCGGCGTTGCGAGCCAGGGAAACTCAACTCCAGCGCCAGATTGAACGGCCCGAGTATAGACAAATGATGGCGGAGACTGAGTTCCTGAATAAACTGATCAGCCAGAAGCAGTTTTCTCTGACCGATCTCACCTTCGAGGTCAGTAAGCTGCTCCCCCCCGCCGCGCGGCTCAATGGTTTGGCCCTGGCTTCCTCGGCAGAGCCCAATCCGGAAGTGCAATTCGCCGTGAGGGCAAAAAACGAAGAGGCTATCGAAACTTTTCTCGGCAATCTGGAAGAGTCCAACGAATTCAGCGACATTGTCATCAAGAGCCAGGGATTCCAGGGGGGAAGTGGCAGCACGCCACAGGAAGTTGCGATGATCTGCACGGCGAAGTACGTGCCGCCGTCCTCGTCCGCGACGAATTGATAGCAGGTATGAAAAGGCAGCGCCGAAAGAAAATAATCCGGTTTTTTGAGGTCGCCGCAGCCGGGGCTGTTGTCTTGGATCTGGCTGTTTACTTCCTGGCGGTTCGTCCCATCAAGAGGGAGATCATCCAACACGAGAATTCCTATCACCAGGCCATGCTGCAGTTGCAGCAGAGGGAGCTTCAAGTGGCGCGCTATGAAAAGGTCGAGAAGGAACTCCCCGCGGCGGATGACAAACTTAAAAATTTTATCCATGAACACGTTCCGGCACGGCGGACGGTCTTTTCAGATGCGGCGCGGCTGGTCCGCGTGCTGACCCAGCAAAACGGCGTGAAACTGGTCAACGTAAGTTATAAACTGAGTTCTGAGGAGGGTGAACCCTTCGAGCAGTTGGGACTCGATATTACGGTGGAAGGTTCGTTCACAAATCTGCTGAAATTCGCACATTCCCTGGAAACGGCGGATGATCTTATGCTGGTGAGGAATTTTTCATTTTCGGCAGGACAAGCTGGCTCGGTCAGTCTGCGGGTTGGCGGAATTCTTTACACCACGCCATGAACGCACGCAAGCATTTCGAGAAATGGGGAAAGATTGCACTTGCCGGAATTTGCATACTCCTGGTCTTCAGGCTGGTTTCGGAAATCGAAGGTAACTCCGCCCCTGCCGATGAACCGGACCAGACGGTATCCCAGCCGCTCTCAAATTCTGTGCGGGCAACAAGAAAATTGTCTGAAAAAGGAAATGGTTCCGTGAAGCCTGATCCCAACTTCCAATTGCAGGCTTTAGAGGAGTATGTGACCCGGCCGCTGCCTGACATTGCCCGTAATCCCTTCGATTTTGGCGCTCCGCCCATCACGCCTGCTCAACGCGCAGCACAGGCAGCCAGTGCCGCAGCCGCCGCTGCAAGTCTCGCCCAAGCTCCCAGCACAATTCCCCTTCGGGCGATCGGATTCTCTGAAAGGATCGGCATCGGGCCGGAAGCCTACTTGACGGATTCGGACCAGGTTTACGTTGTTCACGATGGCGACATCGTTTCGCATCGTTACAAGATCCTCAGTATTACATCCTCGACTGTCAAGGTTGAGGACGGAGTTACAGGTGAAAAAGTTCAATTACCGATCCCACTGGTTCAATAGCCCTCAGGAGGGCCGCTCGAAAGGCCCGTCGGCGGAAAAAGGCTACGTGTTGCTGATCATGATGATGATGGCAACCCTGCTGCTGATCTCCCTGACAGCCGCGGTGCCCAGCATTTATGTTGAAGGCCAGCGAGAAAAGGAAAAGGAATTGATCTTCCGCGGTGAACAGTACGCGCGCGCCATCGAACTCTTCCATATGCAGTTTCACCGCTATCCGACCTCGGTGAAAGAACTCCTTCATACGAACAATATGAGCTTCCTCCGGCAAGCCTACCGCGATCCGATGGCCAAGAATGGGGAATGGAGATTCATCCACGCCACGGCCACCGGGATCATCCTTGATTCCAAGATTCTGGGCCCACCCGGCAGGCCGAAAGGCCTCCCGGGCGGTACAAACTCCCCTGGCCAGTCATCTTCAACCGGAGCGCAGGGAACAGGCTCGCAGACTGCGCAGAGCAATTCCCAGCAGAATGGGCCGGAAATGGGAAACTTTTCGCTCTTTGGCTCAGGGCCCGGCTCGCCACAAACTCAGCAGGGCAGCGGTTCGTCTACTTCTCTTTTTGGGAAAAACAAGCTCGTGGGAGCTTACATCGTTGGCGTCGCCAGCACGAGCCATCAGCATTCGATAGGCGTTTTCGACAACCGCACTGAATACGACGAATGGGAGTTTCTGGGCATTCCCGGCGCACCCGGCGCCCCTAACCTGGCCGGGACCAGCCTTGTTCCTGGTGCTGCCGCGCAGCCAGGACAGCCTTCCTTGGGTCCGGGATCTCAACCGAACTCCGGCGGAGGATTCCACCTGGGTCCCAGCCAGCCATCTCAGCCTGGCTCGATTTTTGGCGGTAATTCCAATCCCTGACCAGGGGCTCAAGGCCAGACCGATACTAAAACAGCGGGTCCGCACCCGCGAGGACTGTGCAGCCAGCCGAAAAGTTCTGTGAATGAGCTTCGTCGGCTGCGCTGAGGGCATTGCGAAAACTCCCCTTGCGCATCACAGCGTAACTTTCTAAACTCGCAGTTAATCGAATTGCTATATCTTGGCATGTAGGTCCAGGTCACAGACAGCTTATGAGATATGTCCGGTTAACAGAGATTGGATCGGCGATCCTTGTTGCGCTTGCTGCAGCCGCCTGCGGAGGCGGAAGTGGCAGCACTCCGGCGCCTCCGCCTTCATCGAACGTGAACGTGAGCATTTCGCCGGCCAGTACTACGGTGGGTTACGGTGGCACCCAGCAGTTCACGGCTGCCGTTACAGGTTCCACAAACACCGCTGTCACTTGGAGCGTTTCGAGCGCCAGCAGTAGTAGCAGCCAGATCGGCACGGTCTCCACCTCGGGGCTTTATCAGGCCCCCGCAGCCACATC
>JAKAWN010000180.1 GCA_021827245.1 Acidobacteriota bacterium
CGGCTTTTCAATAAACACCGTGCAAGGCTCTATAAGTGGACACTGGTGTTTTTTCTCGCGATCGTTTCGCTCGGCATGATCATGATTTTCACCCCCCTCGGAGGCGGGGATATGAACCAGGGGCCTTCCGACGTGCTCGCCAGCATAGGTGGAGTCCGGATCACAACTCAGGACCTGAGACAAACGATTGACAATCAGTTACGGAATTCCTCGCTCGGAAGCGATCCGAGCATTGTCCCTACCATTGCCGGCACCGTACTGGATGACCTGATCCTGAGGCAGGCGATGGCGATGGAGGCCAAGAAAATGGGTCTCGAGGTCACCCGCGCGGAATTGCGGGCTGCGCTCGAAAGAATCCCATGGCTCTACCCTAAAGGCCAGTTTATCGGAATGGCCGCCTATCAGAATATTGTCAGCCAGCAACTGGGCGAGACCACCCAGGAGTTCGAAGACCAGGTTCGCCAGAGTTTGCTTCTCCAGAAGATCCAGGCAGTGGTATCGGACGGCGTTTCGGTGACGCCTGCTGAGGTGCACGAAGCCTATGAGCAACTGAATATGAAGGCCAAGATTCAATACGTCGTGTTCGACCCCAGCAAATTTCTGAAAGCTGTGCCCATAACCGACAAGGACTTGCAGAGTTTTTTCGAGGAGCACCCCAAGCGATACGAACAGAAAGAACAGCGCCAGGTTCAGTATGTGTTGATCACCCCAGATGACGTGCGCTCCACCGTCAACGTCACCGACGCTGAAATGAAGCGATACTACACCGATCACCTCTCGGACTATCGAGTGCCCGACCGGGTGAAGGTGGCTCAAATCCTTTTCAAGACTACGGGGAAGAGCCCGGCGGAAATCAAGAAAATAGAAAAAACCGCCGGGGACGTATTGGCCAAAATCAAGGCGGGCGCGAACTTCGCTGAAATGGCCAAGAAATATTCCAACGACGCCAGCGCCGCAAATGGCGGAAACGTTGGCTGGATCACCCACGGACAAACGGTGCAACAATTTGAAGACACCGCCTTTTCGATGAAACCGGGCGAGGTCAGCGGCCTGGTTCACACCAGCTACGGCATCCACATCATCAAGGTTTTAGACAAACAAACTGCGCACCTGGAGTCCTTCGACGACGTCAAGGATTCCATTCTTGCCGCGCTCATGAAGCGCCAGCTGGCCTCCGCCGAGCAGAACTATGCGGATAAACTCGAAAGCGAATTCAAGGCGAACCCGAAACAGTTCGCTTCGATTGCCAAGCAGGCCGGCTTGGAAGTCAAGCAAACTCCGCTGTTCCAATACAACCAGACAATTCCTGACTTTGGTTCGAACGACGCTTTCCAGAACCTCTCGTTTGAGCTGAGGCAAGGCGATGTGGGGCAGCCCATCACCGTGCCCAAAGGCACCGCGATCATTCAGGTCACGAAAATCATTCCCACCCACATTCCAAAGCTTGCCGACGTCCGCGCCATGGTGGAGGAGGATTACCGCGCATCCCATTCAAAGATCCTTGCGCATCAGAAAGCTGAGGCTTTCGCGAAGCAGGCCAAGACGAGAGATTTCGCCAAGATTGCCCGCGCGAATCATTACGATCTGCAGGAGAGCAAAGATTTCACGCTGCAGGACACGCTGCCCAACCTGGGCCCCGGCCAGTCCATCCCGCAGGCATTTACGCTCCAGCCCGGCCAGACCAGCGGAGTCCTCAACGTTGAAGGCGATGACGTTGTGATCCATGTCGTGTCCCATACGCCTCCGAGCGAGAGCAATTTCGCTCCCCAGGAAAGCCAGATCCGAGAGCAGCTCCTGGCTCAAAAACGAACCCTGGCGTATGAGATTTTCCGGCAGAACCTGAAGCAGGAACTCATTCGTTCCGGGAAACTCAAGATGAACCCGGAAACGATGAAAACCTTCCTTGCTGCATACGAAACGCAATAAGACCTCCAACGGGGCGCATTGATATGCCAAGACTCTCCAAAATCGCTCCGGATCACGCCGATCCGCGGGCCCGCCAGGCCTTTGATGCTTTCATCAAGGAACGCGGCAAAGTTCCCAACATGTTTCGGACGGCCGCCCATCGGCCCGAAATCATGGCCACCATGACGGACCACTTCCGGACGGTCATGACCACGGGAGACGTAGACCGGAAACTCAAGGAACTGGTGGCCGTTCGCGTTTCGCACCTGAATAAGTGCGAGTATTGACTGGATTCGCATACCGCCTTGGCAAGGCGGTTCGGAGCAACCAAAGAAGAACTGGAAGCGCTTGAGAACGGGAATTCCAACCACTTCGACGCGCGTGAGCGTTCGGCGCTCGATTTTGCGGAAGCCCTGACGCTCGATTCCAATAACGTGCCCGACAAAATCTTCTTCCGCCTCCAGGAGCATTTCACCGAAGGCGAGATTGTTGAAATCGCCGCCGTCGCCGGCCTGTTCAATTATTTCAACCGCTTCAACAACGCCCTCCAGATGGAACCCACCCGCTAACCCAATCTGTAGCGCAGGCCCTTGCGATCTGCGGCTCTTGGCTCCTTTAGCCCGCGGCGTGAAATGCGAGCCGTGGCCATAGCCGTTCTTAAAGGGCTACGGTGTTCGGCGCTCGAGGTCGCGCTGGTTCGTGTCATTGGCGGTGAGCACCTTGCTGACAGGATCGTAGGATGCTTTGCCGTAGCCAAGGAGGCGGAGCACATAGATAAGGAAGCTGGCCTCGGAGTCGCTTCCCTCCACGCGGTAGGAACCAGGGAATTTGAGTTCGCTTCGCTTGAGATAGTCGCGAATCTCGGCAGCGGGTCGGAGTTGCCCGTCGGCTACCGTGAACTCCCAGTCGAAGACGCCTGCGGAGGGCTGCGCCAATCCTACCCTCAAGCGGAGCAAGGGGTAGTCCCGACGGGAGCGGCTGGCAGCCACTTCTGCCAATTCCGAGGGAACGTAGGTGCTCGGCGTCATGGGCGTGACCACGGTGGTCACGGAGTAGCCCTCGCTGGCCCACTCCCGGAGTCCCCCATCGAGAATAGTCACATTCTTCTGTCCCGCGCGAACAATATCCCACCACATGCGGGCTGCTGCGGGCGTCACGGTTTCGTCGTAGACCACGATGGTCATTGCAGGCCGGACGGCGAGCAATCCGAGTTTCTGCCTTATGAGGTCCACAGCGAGAGGCTCGCTCCCGCTGCGCTTCGCGCCGGTTGGCCAGGGTTCTGCGTTCGGGATGTGCCCTTTGGCATAAGCTGCCGCGTCGCGGACGTCAATCGCCCGGTAGTAATCGAAGAGTTCGTACCTTTTGGCGAGCAGCCTGGGCGGGCACCGCAGACCCGCATCGTCGAATCCCTTCTCACCTTTGAGGCTTAGTAAATAGGCGGCTAGATCGCGCGCATCAGCTCCTTTGAAGGTCGTGCCTCTGAAGAAATAGGATGGCGAAAAAACGTCTTTCACCAGGCCTACGCGCGGCCGCCGGTCCAAACCGGCCAGGGGGATTATATCCATGCAATTCATGTTGTCGCCATCAGTCCCGTGGCACATCTGGCAGTGCAACACGTATAGTCCTCTGCCACGTTCGAGATTGGCGTCCCGGCTCGTGGGTGGGACTGCCTCTTGGGCGAGCACGGCAAGCGAGAGCAAGCTCCCAGCCAGTGCACCTGCCACACGCGGTCCGCAAGTTGCACGCCATCGGTGATCCATGGGAGAGCTCCAACAGGACCCGACCCAGCGAAAGCACTCGACTGCGTCACAACCTAGCCCCGCTTCGGAGGATTGCTGTACACGCGGTCTGGCTCCTGCGGATCTGCCTTGATAAAACCATCCTGCAACGCCAAGACGAACGATGTGACGGCAGTCACCGCGCCACGTGACAGCGGGTAACAGGCCTCTCGCTTGGCATCTGGGCGGGCACCGGTAAAAGTCTCTCGCTATGCGAGATCGCATCAGACGCTACAGCGCAAGCGTCTGCGCCCCCCACGGGCCTGTCATTCTGTGCCCTCTGTGGCCCGAGGCTCACAAAGAGAGCACACTGAGGACCTCAGTGCCCTCTGTGTCAAGGCTTCTTCCTGACACTGGACGCACAGCGACGAGGTAAACTTCATTCACGACCTTCATCCCCCAAGTAAACATCAACTTCGTCGCAAGCATGGCTCGCCTTGACCCTCCTACACCCATCTCTCATAATCACCACTGGGCATACTTCATCTCAACGTGGGAGGTTTCGTGCACGAAATCCACAAAGTTGCAGTTCTGGGAGCGGGAACCATGGGAGCCCGCATCGCCGCCCATCTTGCCAACGCCTCCGTCCCCAGCCTCCTTCTCGACATCGTGCCCGAAGGAGCACCAACCGGAGACCCGAAGGCACGCAACCGCCTTGCCCTGGCGGGGCTTGACGCCGCACTCAAATCACGCCCGCCGGCGTTTTTCGTCCCCGAAGCCGCCCGGCTGATTGCAGTCGGAAACTTCGAAGATCATCTTGAGATGGTCCGGGATTGCGACTGGATCATCGAAGCGGTCACCGAAAACCGGGAGATCAAGCGATCGCTTTACCAGAGAGTGGCGCAGTTTCGAAAGCCTGGAACCATCATCAGCACGAACACTTCCGGAATCTCTATTCGCAGTCTCGCCGAGGGAATGCCGGAGGATTTTCGGAGCCATTTCCTGGGTGCGCACTTTTTCAATCCTGCGCGCTACATGAAACTGCTGGAGTTGATTCCCACGCCGCAAACCTCGCTGGAAGTGGTGGAAACAGTCAGAAACTTTGGCAACCGGGTGCTGGGCAAAGGAATTGTTCTCGCCAACGATACGCCGAACTTCATCGCCAACCGTATCGGAGTTTTTTTCACCATGGCCGTTCTCCGCCGGATGGTGGAAGACGGCTTGGGCATCGAGGAAATCGACCTGCTGACGGGGCCCATCATCGGCATGACGAAATCGGCCACGTTTCGCACCATCGACATTGTCGGGCTGGATGTGACAGAACATGTGGTGAAAAACCTGTTTGAAGCCCTCACGGATGATGAATGCCGCGATCTTTTTGTGCTGCCGGGCTTTATGCGGAAGATCCTAGCCCGCGGCCTTCTGGGTGAGAAGAGCGGTCAGGGATTCTACAAGAAGACCAGGAGCGCGGGCGACGGAGGCAGCGAGATTCTGACGCTCGACCTGGGTACGTTCGAGTATCGCGAACGCCAGAAGCCTCGTTTCCCTTCGGTTGATATGGCCCGCAACGTGGATGGCGTTGCCCAGCGCGTTGCCATGCTGTTCGATTCACCAGACCGCGTGGGCGAGTTTTACCGCAGGCTCCTGGGCGATCTCTTCCACTACGCCGCCATGCGCATTCCGGAAATCTCTGACGACATCGCCTCCGTCGATAGCGCCATGAGGTGGGGATTCAACTGGGAGTTGGGGGTCTTTGAACTCTGCGACGCAGTGGGCGTCGAAAAGGTTGTTAGCCAATGGAAAAATGAAAATCGTCCTCTGCCTCCGCTTGTGGCAAGCTTGCTAGCCTCCGGCTCAAAGGCCTTCTATGCATCGCGCGATGGAACAAAGCAGGTTTTTGATCCTGCAAGGAAGCAGTACCGGCCGCTTGAGACTCCGCCGGGCATCCTGTTGCTGCCGCCGCTGAAAGACCAGAAAAGAGAAATCGAGCGGAACGCAGGCGCAAGCCTGATCGACCTTGGCGATGGAGTGGTCTGTCTGGAGTTTCACTCCAAAATGAACACGATTGGCCCGGACACGGTCGATATGGTGCACTCAGCCCTGCGCGCCTTGAATGACGGGTTTGACGCGCTGGTGATCGGCAACCAGGCCCCAAACTTCTCTGCAGGCGCAAACCTGATGCTGCTTCTGATGGCCATTCAGGAAGGCGACTGGGACGAAATCCACCGCATGGTTCGCGCTTTTCAGAACGCCAACATGTCGCTGAAGTATGCCGCCAAGCCCGTGGTGGCCGCGCCGTTCGGGCTGACGCTGGGAGGCGGAGTCGAGATGGCGCTCCATTCCACGCGCATCCGTGCCGCCGCCGAAACTTACATGGGCCTGGTGGAAACCGGCGTGGGGCTTCTTCCCGCGGGAGGAGGAACCAAGGAAATGCTGATCCGCGCGCTTGATGCCGCGCCTGCGGACGAGCAGGCCGACCCATTTACCTACGTCAAAGAAGTGTTTCTCAACATCGGCATGGGTAAAGTCTCGGGCAGCGCGGCGGAAGCTCGCAAGCTCGGATACCTTACAGACCGCGATTCTGTCAGCATGAACCGCGACCGCCAAATTGCCGACGCCAAGCAAGTGGCTCTGGACCTTGTGAAACTGGGTTACCGCGCCGGCGTTCCCCGCGAGGACGTTCGAGTGCTGGGGCAGGACACGTTCTCTCGCATGAAGCTTGGGCTTCATCTGATGCGGCGCGCTGAGCGCCTGTCTGACTTTGACGTCGTTGTGGGAACACACATCGCGCGGGTCCTTTCCGGCGGCGAATTCACTTCGCCCCAGGCGGTTTCTGAGCAATATTTGCTGGACCTTGAGCGCGAGGCATTTGTCAGCCTGTGCGGGCAGAAGAAAACTCAGGAACGCATTCAGTTTATGCTGAAGAAGGGCAAACCGCTGCGGAACTGAGTTTTCCAGGCCGGGAGGTGAAGCATGAAAGAAGCGCTGATTGTTTCAATCGCTCGCACGGCGGTAGGTAAAGCGCCACGGGGCACGCTGCGCAACACGCGCCCTGACGACATCGCCGCAGCGGTGGTCAGCGAAGCTGTCAGGCGCGTTCAGGGGCTCGATGTTGCCGAGATTGAAGACGTGATTATGGGCTGCGCCATGCCCGAAGCCCAGCAGGGCAACAACGTGGCTCGGATTGCGTCATTGCGCGCCGGCTTGCCGGTCACCTGTTCCGCCATGACCATCAACCGCTTCTGCTCGTCGGGCCTGGAAGCAATCGCCCTGGCCGCTGAGCGAATCATGGCAGGCTTTGGAGAGGTGATCGTTGCGGGCGGCACCGAGAGCATGAGCCTGATACCAATGGGCGGATTTCATTTCTCTCCCAATCCCTACCTGGTGGACCGTTATCCCGACTCCTATCTGAGCATGGGCCTGACGGCGGAAAATCTTGCCCGGAAATATCAGATCACTCGAGAGCAACAGGACGCGTTTGCCCTGCGCAGTCACCAGCGCGCAATTGCCGCCATCGATGCGGGCCGGTTCCAGGAAGAAATCGCGCCGTTCGATGTGCTTGAAGTCAGGATGAACGAAGATGGGAAACCCAGGGTTTGCAGGATCGTCTTTGACACCGATGAAGGGCCGCGGCGCGATACGTCAGCCGAAGCCCTGGCGAAATTGAAGCCTGCCTTCCACGCCAGGGGCACGGTCACAGCGGGAAACGCCTCGCAGATGAGCGACGGCGCCGCGGCGGCGGTGGTGATGTCATCGGAAAAAGCGAACGCCCTCGGGGTGAAGCCACTAGCTCGATTACTAGGCTATGCAACGGCTGGCACGCTGCCCGAGGAAATGGGCATGGGCCCCGTTTTCGCCATCCCCAAGGCTCTGAAGTTTGCCGGGCTCAAGCTTCAGGACATCGAACTCATTGAGTTGAACGAGGCTTTTGCCGTGCAGGCGCTGGCAGTGATTCAGCAGGCCGGGCTCGATCCGGAGATTACCAACGTCAACGGCGGGGCCGTTGCGCTTGGGCATCCGCTCGGTTGCACGGGCGCCAAACTCACGGCCACTCTGCTGGGCGAAATGAACCGCCGCAAGGCGCGCTACGGCATGGCGACCATGTGCATCGGCGGGGGTATGGGAGCGGCAGGGATTTTTGAGAACCTCCAGTAAACTCCAGGTTTTTGAGATTGAGTTGTGCAGTGCAAACAGGGCTTGAATGGGAGACGAAGCTTTTTGGCGACTGAACAATGAGCCGGAGACGAGCCTCCAAGCTCCTGCTGACAGCCGATTCTGATCCCAGAAAACGAGGAATTCATGACAACCGGCGAGACAAAACGGCGAATCAAAGGCGGGAGTTTTCTGATCGAACAACGGACGCCGGAAGAGATCTTTACGCCCGAGGACACGACGGACCAACACCGCCTGATCGCCCAGACGGCCGAAGAGTTCATGGAAAAAGAAATTGTTCCGCGGGCGCGCGAGATTGAGGAAAAGAAGCCGGCGCTACTGCGCGAACTTCTCAGGAAGGCTGCGGAGATTGGCCTGCCCGCGACCGACATTCCTCAGAAGTATGGCGGGCTCGAACTTGACAAAATCTCTTCCATCATTGTGGCGGAAAAGACAGCCCGCAACGGTTCGTGGACGGCGACGATCGGCGCACAGGCGGGTATCGGAGTTCTGCCCATCGCTTATTTCGGCACCGAGGCGCAAAAGGCGAAATACGTCCCGCGTCTCGTGTCGGCGGAGTGGGTTGGCGCTTATGCGCTGAGCGAAGAAGGCTCGGGTTCGGACGCGCTCAACTGCAAGACCCGTGCGACGCTCAGCGCTGACGGGAAAAGTTACATCCTCAATGGTTCCAAAATGTGGATCACCAACGGCGGCTTTGCGGATCTGTTCATCGTGTTTGCAAAAGTCGATGGTGAGAGCTTTACAGCGTTCATTGTTGAGCGGGGATTTCCAGGTGTGTTGCCGGGTGCCGAAGAACATAAGATGGGCATTCGTGGTTCCTCCACCACGCCCGTAAATTTTGAAAACGTTCATGTGCCGGCGGAAAACGTGCTGGGTGAAGTGGGCAAAGGACATCTGATTGCCTTCAACATCCTCAATGTGGGCCGGCTGAAGCTGGGCGCGGGATGCGTCGGCGCGGCAAAGTTCTTGATTGCGGAGTCCGTCGGCTGGGCCAGGCAACGTGAGGCTTTCGGGCGGAAGATAGCTGATTTCGGACTCATCAAGGAAAAGCTGGGGGAAATGGCGGCGTTGACCTACGCCACGGAAAGCCTCTCATACCGAACCGGAGGCCTGATCGACCAGATGCTTGAAGGCGTCGATCTCGGCTCGCCCGATGCCGGCGCGCAGATCCTGGCGGCCTTGCGGGAATACGCCGTCGAGTGCTCGATTCTGAAGGTGGTGGGAACAGAAACCCTGGATTGGATTGTCGATGAGGCCGTGCAGATTTTTGGAGGCTACGGTTTTTCCAGCGAGTACGAGGTGGAGCGAGCCTATCGCGACCAGCGCGTGAACCGCATTTTCGAAGGGACCAATGAAATCAACCGGCTGCTGATTACCGACATGCTGTTGAAACGTTCGATGAAAGGCGAGCTTGGGCCGATCCCGGCCGCGCAGAAGCTCCTGGATGAAATTCTCAGCGCTCCCTCAGGCGAAGAATCAAAAGATCGGGGCCAGCTTGGTGATGTTGCAGAAGTGTTGGAAGGCGCCAAGAAAGCGGCTCTGTTGGTTGCTGGAAGCGCAGTGCAGAAATATCTGAAGGCGCTCGCGGAAGAACAGGAAGTGGTTGGCGTGATCAGCAATCTGGTGATGCAGATTTATGCGCTGGAAAGCGCTCTGCTGCGGACCCGCAAGAAAATCAGCAAGGCTTCTGCTGATGCCTGTCAGGCTGAAGCTGACGCCACGCGAATCTTCGCTTGTGAAGCAGCGGACCGAATTGAGGCAGACGCAAGACGCGGCTTGAGTCGGATTTCCGAGGGCGACACGTTACGAACACAGCTTGCCATCCTGCGCCGCTTACTGCGGCGAACCCCTCCGGACGTGATCGGGCTGAAGCGGCGGGTGGCGAACCGCGCCATCGAGCTCTGCCGTTATCCGTTTATGTAAGGGCAGATGGTTGGACTCAGCAAGGACATTTTCACTAGGCATGACCTGTGACTGGCGTCTTCAACGCACTGCTACAAATCTTTGAGGGCCTTGGTGGCGCCGGCCAGGTCGGAAACGGCCAGAACCAGATCGGCCTTCTTGCTGCCTTTGGTGATCGTTGCGTAGCTGTAGTCAACATTGATGTGTGCTTGTGCAAGGCGCTCGCCAACGGTGGCGAGGGTGCCGGGCTTGTCCGGCAACGTGAGCTTGAGGACGTCTTCTTCCGTCACGCGCAAATCCAGATCACGAAGCACCTTCTTGGCTCTGGCGGTACTTGTGACGAGCAGACGGATGGGGCTGTCGCCGCCAGTGCCGTAGGCCGCGAAGGCGGTGATGTTGATTCTTGCGCTGGCGAGGGCGCGGGCGACCCGCGCGATTTGTCCTGGAGTATTCTCAACCCAAACGGAGACCTGCTTTGTCTTGCTCATCGTCATTTCCTTTCCAGAAGGCCCTGATTTGCTGAGGATACGCCTAAAGGCTTCCGGGTGTAAACGCCGATTGCGATTGAAGCGCCGTTGGCCGAGGCTGGCGCACACGATGATTCCATTCCCAATTTGGGAATGTTAGCCCCGAGGCACTGCGAAGGGAATTGATCCAGGCACGAACTCGGTATAAGTTGTCTGTCGTAGCATGAGGAGGCTAACGTGAAACCGGTTGAAGACGTCCGAGTAGTGGTGGTAGGAAGTAACAATTTCGACATGGTCGTCAATGCCGACCGGCTCCCTCGTGAGGGAGAAAACCTGCTGGCGACCAACCTGAAGTTTTTTCCCGGCGGCAAAGGCGCCAACCAGGCAGTCGCCGTCGCCCGACTTGGGGCGAAGGCGACGTTCATCGGCGCTGTGGGAAGAGACATCATCGGCGATTTTCTGGTGGGCCATCTTGAGTCGAGTGGAATCGATACGCGCTGGGTCCGGCGTGACCCCAGCCGCTCAACGGGCTGCGCTTTTATCACGATCTATCCAAGCGGAAACAATTCGATAGTCGTGGATCCGGGAGCCAACTATACGCTCATGCCTGAGGATATCGAACACGCGCAGGAATCGATTGCTGAAGCCGATGCTGTCCTGACCGTGCTCGAGATTCCGATGGAAACTGTCGAGGCGGTCTTGCGTGCAGGCCGCAAGGCAGGGAAACTCACGGTGCTGGATGCGGGCCCGCCTCGTCGCTGTTCGACAGAAATTCTAAAGCTTGCCGACGTCGTTTCGCCCAATGAGACGGAACTCGAAGCGCTGAGCAATGAAAAGATCAACGGGCGGGAATCCATCAGGAAAGCTGCGGAAAAGCTACTCGATCTGGGCGCGGAAAAAGTTGTAGTAAAAATGGGCAGCGACGGTTCAATGCTCGTTACGCCTGAAGGCGCAATCCACTTTCCGGCTTCTAAAATCAAAGCCGTCGATCCAACGGCGGCGGGAGACGCCTTTACCGCAGCGCTGACTGTGAGAATTGCCATGGGCGAAAAGATGGAAAACGCAATGCGTTACGCAAATCTAGCCGGCGCGCTGGCTGTAACCAAGCTAGGCGCTCTGCCCTCGCTTCCCACACGGGAAGAAGTGGAAGCCTTTGCCACGGGAGCAAACGCCTAACGGGATGCAGAAGTACCCTGCTCGGATAATGTAGCGGCGACTTTACGTCGCCATAAATCCTACCTTTTCAATGAGAGATGGCGGCATAAAGCCGCCGCTACACATTTTTCAGCATCCTTCTGAAGCAGACTCACGCAAAGGCGCTGAGGCACAAAGCTACGAAGCCAAACTCTCAGCGGGGATCAGAAGATGCCCGAAAGCCTTTTTTGAGGATCACATTGCCCAGAAAGCCGCGGTTCTGGCCTTGCGCGTCCATGACGCGAATGCTGACCCGGAAGGCATCCGCGGGGAGCGGCAAAGTCTTATCCAGACGAAAAACCTCGCGAGGATCGACGGCCTGCAACTTTTGACGGCCTAGTTCCGCACCCATTGGGCTGTAGAAAACCGCTTCGGCGGTTCCCGGAACAAACACGCCAAACACCCCTTTCAAAGTGACCTGATTGCCCGACACTTCCGCAGAGAGCGGCTTGCTGATAGCTCCCACCCAAACAGCTTTCACGACGGGATTCGGCAACCGTGTGGGCGCCCAATGAACGGTGAACTCGTATTGCTGGCCGGGATCGAGTGTAGCGTACGGACTGAGCACCTCCGTTTCAACAAAGTAGGGAGTCTCCTTGGGGTCGTCGGGAAGGGTTTGGAAAAAAGGTCCGCGAGAGATATGTCCAGGACCCTCGTTCCATGTTTCGACGGAGGCGTTATCAGGATACTCCTTGCCTGGAAAATACTTGAACGTTTCCACAAGGCAGGTATTTTTCTGCCCGTTAACCACGGCGTACCAGCCGGCGTTCGAGTCGGCTGCAACCTTACCTACCATGTAGATATAGTGGGCAAGCAACATGCGGCCGTGGTCAATTGTCCGGTAGCTGGGATTGCGAACGTCGCCGTAAGGATGGTAATAGCCTTGGGGAAACATGCTGTGTGGGTTCAACGGGATGTACACGTAGAATTCCGGGTTTGGCTTGGAAGGATCGCGGGCGTCTGACGCATCGTTCTGGATCAGGTGCCAGATGCCCCAGCGAATCCGTCGCTGGCTGATGTTGCGCATCACCTGATCCACCCGGACGCGCGTGGTCCCGGCATAAACATGAAAGGTGCGCGTAAACTGGACGCCTGTCCGGGGATCGGGAGGACTGGTCACGCGGACGGCAACCTCTTCGGGAGTGTTCTTGACAATTTCGGATCTGAACCGGCTGCCGTCGAGAACGTAGTAGGGAATGCTGGGCCATTCGTCATCGTTCATCCAGCCTTCCGGGGCTGGCCAGACTTTGTCGCCACCGTAATTGGCCCAGCCGGACTTCAAGTTATTCTGGCTTTCCGGCAGAACCTTTCCCTCAAGCGCTTTATTCACAAAAAAGTAGGCGTGATCGCCCAGCTCCAGTTGTATGGCACGCCCCCCAATCTCCGGTGTGACATAAAGAGTGACCAGGCCGTTGGTCAGGCGGTAAGCCTTCCACCCGTCGAACTCGGTGG
>JAKAWN010000181.1 GCA_021827245.1 Acidobacteriota bacterium
CACTCCGCAGATCTCGCGAATGCTAACTTCGAAAATTCCGAGAGTATTCGGGTTGGTCAGCATCAGCCCGGCAACTTCTTCGGTCATCGCGTTGTCGAGTTCAGCCAGATTGATGCAGCCGTGGGCGTCGGATTTCAAGGGCCGCACCTGGTACCCCGAAGTCCTCACGCTGGCCGGATTGGTGCCGTGGGCGGAATCGGGAACCAGAATATATTTTCGAGGATTGCCGCGGTCGCCCAGGCAGGCTTGAATCATCAGAATGCCGGAAAACTCGCCCTGCGCTCCCGCCGCCGGTTGCAGCGACACGGCATCCATGCCCGTAATTTCTGCCAGGCAGCGTGTCGTATCATGAAGCACCCGCAAGCAGCCTTGCACCAGTTCCGCCGGGGCATAGGGATGATCGGTTGCCAGGCCTTCCAGGCGGGCGACGACTTCATTGATGCGCGGATTGTATTTCATGGTGCAGGAACCGAGCGGATAGAGCCCGGTATCGACGCCGTAGTTCCACGTTGAGAGGCGCGTGAAATGGCGGATCACTTCCAGTTCCGAGACTTCCGGAAAGCCCGGAATGTCCTTGCGGTAGTTCTCGCTGCCCAGCAGCTCGGACGCCGAAGCCGCCGGAACATCCGGCGCGGGCAGATCGACGCCGCACTTGCCGGGCGAACTCCGCTCGAAAATCAGGTTTTCGTCGCGCGTGATGTGCGGCCTTGCGTGGCGCGGATGTTCCTTCATGCTTTCTCCTGACCCACGGCATGCGAATCGGCCGATGATGCACCGGCGCTGACTTTTACCCGGCCCGCAAACTTCCCGTACACTCGAACCATCCGGTCGAGTGTCGCCTTGTTCACCGTCTCCGTAACACACACCAGCAGATGGTCTTTGAGCTCGGGGTAGAACTGTCCGAGATTGACACCACCCAGAATTTTCTCCTGCCGCAGCTCGCGCAGAAGTTCCCCGGCGTTTCCGGGAGTTTTGACGACGAACTCATTAAAGAATGGCGCTGCAAACGGGACGGATGTGCCGGGGACATTAGCAAGCTGTCCGGCGGCGTAATGCGCCTCGGCCAGGTTATGCTCGGCCAAGGCCTTCAGCCCGCGTTTGCCCAGGAGGCAAAGATAGATGG
Source organism: Acidobacteriota bacterium (assembly GCA_021827245.1). The sequence continues at coordinate 1,124 of JAKAWN010000181.1, forward strand.
TTGCGGCCAGCGCGCACAACGACTGGTTGGTACAAATATTCGAGGTCGCCTTCTCGCGGCGGATGTGCTGCTCGCGTGTGGCCAGCGTGAGCACAAATCCCCGGCGGCCTTCGGAATCCGTGGTCTGACCCACCAGCCGGCCGGGCATCTGCCGCACAAACTTTTCGCGTGTTGCGAGGAAACCAACGTACGGCCCGCCAAACGCGACTGGGACGCCGAAAGATTGCGCTTCGCCGCAGACGATGTCCGCATCCGCCGGCGGATTGATCACCGCCAGCGAGAGTGGTTCGTTCACCGTCACCACCAGCAACGCGCCGCTCTTGTGGGCAAGCTCGGCCGCTTCGCCGCAGGGCTCGACGGCGCCGAGAAAATTCGGCGACTGAATGACGACAGCGGCAGTTTCCTTTTTGAGCGCGGACTCGAGCGCGGCAAGGTCCAGCCTTCCCGAAGATGAATAGGGAATCTCGACGATTTCCGTTCCCTGGTGGCGAACGTAAGTCGCCATCACCTCGCGATACTCCGGGTGGAGCGTTCGTGCCACCAGCACGCGGTTGCGTCGCGCGAGGCGCAGGGACATCAGGACGGCTTCCGTGGCGGCCGTGGAGCCGTCGTAGAGCGAGGCGTTCGAGACTTCCATCCCGGTGAGTTGCGCGATCAGCGTCTGGAACTCGAACATCGCCTGCAGCGTGCCTTGCGCAAGCTCCGCCTGGTACGGCGTGTAGGCGGTAAAGAATTCTCCGCGAGAAAGCATTGCGTCAACGGCCGCGGGCCGGTAGTGCGAATAGGCGCCCGCGCCCAGCAGCGAGGCATACTTGCGGCTGCTTTGCCTTGCCGCTTCCTGGAAAAATGCGAGGACTTCCTGTTCCGAAAGCGGTCCGGGAAGATTCAGCCGGCCTCGGAAGCGGATTTGTTCGGGGATTTGCGAAAAGAGTTCTTCAATCGAACTGTGACCGAGCGCCCGGAGCATTTCCGCCCGGTCGCGCGGCGAGTTCGGAAGATAGCGCATCAGTGCGACTCCGGTTCCCGGATGTACGCCTCGTATTCCTCAGAGGACATCAGCTTATCAACCTCTTTGGGGTCTGACAGGCGCACGCGAATCAGCCAAGCGGCAGTGTGCGGGTCGGAATTCAAAAGCTCCGGATGATCCTGCAGCTTGCCGTTGACGGCGGTCACCTCTCCGCTTACCGGCGAGTAGACTTCGGAGACGGCCTTGACCGACTCGACCGTTCCAATGCTCTCGGCTGCCGTCACGGGATCGCCCACCTTCGGAAGTTCGACGTAGACGATGTCACCCAATTCCTTCTGGGCGTGCTCTGTGATTCCGATCGTCCCGGTGTCTGCTTCCACTCGAATCCATTCGTGGTCCTTCGTGTATTGAAAATCTTCAGGGTACATGGAATCCGTGCTCCCAACGAATTTGCGTTCGGGGCTGCTGTTTCGCCCCGCCTTTCCATCCTACTTGGGCCGTTTGTAAAAAGGTAGTGCCACTTGCCTTGCCCGCACCATTCGCTGCCGGATTTCGATCAGGATTTCCTCGCCCGGATGCGCTGCCGCAGGCGGCACATAGGCGAGCCCGATGTTTTTCTTCAGGAACGGCGCGGGAGAACCGCTGGTCACCTGTCCCGCCTTTTTGCCGCCGATCCACACCGGGCAGCCGTCGCGCGCGATGCCGGGCTCGGCCATTTCAAAGCCCACCAGCTTCTTGCGCAGGCCCTCCTCGCGCTGCTTCAGCAGCGCATCACGGCCGATGAAATCGCCCTTATCGAGTTTGCAGATCCAGCCGAGGTTGGCTTCCAGCAAAGTCGTGTTCTCGTCCAGCTCATGGCCGTAAAGCGCGTATCCGGCTTCAAGGCGCAGCGTGTTGCGCGCGCCGAGGCCAGCCGGCTGCAGGCCTTCGTCTTTTCCGGCCTCGAGCAGAGCCTTCCACACGTGCTCGGAATGCTCGGGCGAGAAGTAAAACTCGAACCCGTCTTCGCCCGTGTAACCGGTCCTTGCCAGAATTCCATCCACGCCGCAGCACCGGGCGGGCGAAAACCAGTAGTAACGGATGGAAGAGTGGTCGAAGCTCGTCACCTTGCTCAGTATTGCCGCCGCCCGCGGTCCCTGCAAAGCAAGCTGCGAATATTGCGAGGAGAGGTTTTCCAGCTCAGCACCCGCGGAGTTGTGCGCCACGAGCCACTCAAAATCCTTGTCGGTGTTGGCGGCGTTCACGCAGACGAAGTAATTGTTCTCACCCAGGCGATGGACGACGCAATCGTCCACCGCGCTTCCCTCGGGGCACATAATGGCGCTGTACTGGGCCTGGTGGTCGCTTAGGCGGGAAACGTCATTGCAGGTGATCGATTGCAGGAAGGCTAGTGCATTAGGCCCACGCACGGCAATCTCGCCCATGTGGCTGACGTCAAACAGTCCGGCACGGCTCCGCACCGCCAGGTGTTCCTGGGTGATGCCCGCGTATTCGATGGGCATTTCCCAGCCACCGAACTCCGTCATCCTGGCGCCCGCGGCCTTATGGACGGCATAAAGCGCCGTGCGCTTGGGCCTGGGTTCAGCCGGCGTGGCCAAATCCGCTCCTCCTTGCCTGAATCAGTTCATGAACCGAAACATGCAACGTAGCATAGCCACCTGAAAAGGGTCAAGGATGACTGGCACAATTGCCGATGAGAAAGAATATGGCCCGGAAAAGATTCCACTGCTGCATCTGCGGCCAGCCGGAAGACCGCTGTGAATGCGACCGCCACGGTGCCCTTTGCCATGCCGATTGTAGTGTTCGGCTCACCGAGGACTGGCAATACTACTGCGCCGATTGCGCAATGGCTGCGATTACAAAACCCAGGTCGCCGTTCAGGCAGGTGGGATGCTACGCTACAGCTGAAGTTGTCACTATAATCCTTGATCGGTGCGTTCCTGGCGCCCGCCGCTTACCCTCCGGGATGGGTCCCCTGCGCCGCGGGTTTTTGCGCCGGCGATTCTCCCGGCTTGCCCGCGGGCTTCGCCTTGGTCTCCTCATTGGAGGCTGAAAGGATGTCGTCAATGGCCTTTTTGAAGGCCGCGTATGGATACGCGCCGGTGATTTCCTTGGTGGCTCTGAACTTGTCCAGGTCCGTGCCGGTCGGGCCCAGGAAAAAGGTTGGAGTTCCCCGCACGCCCAGCTTCATTCCAGACTGGATCTCGCTGTTGATCTCCGCCTTGTACTTTCCGCTATCCAGGCACTGCTGAAACTCCTTCATATTCAGCCCCAACGCCTGGGCGGATGCCTCCAGACCCTTTTCATCCAGCGCCTGCTGATTTCCAAACAGCCTGTCGTGCATTTCCCAGTATTTCCCCTGGTCGCTGGCGCACCGGGCTGCTTCGGCGGCTTTGAAGGCGTTGGGGTGAAGCTGTTGCAGCGGAAAGTCTTGGATGACGTACCTCAACTTGCCTGTCTTCACATACTTGGCCACCACCTGTGGAAAAGTCTGCCGGAAGGCGCGGCCGCAGAAAGGACACTGATAATCGGTGAATTCCACCAGGGTCACTTTCGCGTCCTTGCTTCCCATCACCGGATCCCCTTGAATGCTGATCTCGGTTCCCTCGTAAGGCGGCGGGGGTTTAGGGATCAGCCTCTCCTTGATGGCGGTAATGTCTTTTTGCATGGCCTCCTGGGAGGCCTTTATTTCCTGGATCTCCTTCATCAGGTTCTTCATGTCTTCGTTCGATTGGGCCAGGCAAACCTGGCCGGCGGGAATCAAACACCACGCAGTTACGAGCACTGCAAGCAGCACACCCGGCTTGCCCATCCGTCTCATTGGAAACACCCCCTGAATCTGGTCCGTCCGATTATAAGCCCAAATGTTTCCGCAAACGGTGCCTTGATCGCTCAAGAAACAACCAGTTTGCTTTATTCGCGCTGTTGTTCCACCTGCCAGTCGTCTTTTCTGAGCAGTCGCGGCCGCTGCCACAATCACCGGCCGACCTCAAACGACGGCTCGGGAGCAGCGTCGCATTGGCGCTTATTGCTGCTCGTTTCATCTCTATGGTATCGTTACTGCTTGGGCGGGCGAAGGGGCCGTGTGCACTGTGAAGTCAGCCCGCTAAGAAGATTTAAGTCCAGCCTATGGCAAGGAAAATCGCCGAGCAGGAAGAGAAATCGACGCCGGAAGCTGCCAAGCCCGCCCGTCCGCAGCCTTCGACGGGCAGTCTGTTCGGCCTGTGCGTTGCTGCGTGGCTCATTCCCGGGCTCGGGCATTTCCTGCTGGGCCGCAAGTGGCGGGCATTGGTCCTGTTTCTTGCCATCGTGGGGATGTTCGCGCTGGGGATCGCGATGCAAGGACAATTCTTCTCCACGGGTTCAGGTTCATACCTGCACACGCTGGGCTACTTTGCTGAACTTTCAGCCGGAGTGCCCATGCCGGCGGCTACCTTTTTTGGATACGCGGGCGGCAACACTTACTTTGTCTGCTCCGATTACGGCACAGCCTATTTGATCTCTGCGGGCATGTTGAACGTGCTGACGATTCTCGATGCATACGACATCGCCCTGGGAAGAAAGAATTAGCCCGGCAAGTTGCCGGAAGTTTTTCGCCGCAAGGTAAACGAATGGTCATCTCTCATTTCTCGGCCCTGGTGCTCTTCTCCTTCCTGGTCTCCGTGGTGTTTGCAGTTCTCGGCAAGCAGACGCTGCGCGAGCAGTTGATTTACGGGGCTAAAGTTTTTGCCGCCTTTGTGGGCATCGCCGTCATCCTGGGCTGGATCATGCTTCCCTTCTAGGTTCGGCCTATACCTCGCTACGAAGTTCTCAGTGCAGTTGAACAATTCCCGCGGTCCTGCGGGAAAAACCTTGCCGGATGGCCTGGCTCCATGGCCGTAGTTTTCAATCTTGCTCTTGATCTCTTTGCGAAATGCGATATTCTTGCCAAGCCCTTCCTGTAGGCCGGGGGAATTGATGGATTCATCAAATGGAACAACTATGAACGTCCAATACGCCAGCGCAGGCCCCTTTGGCGTCAGCAATACGCGGCGCTGGGTGGTGATGTGGCTGCTATTTATCGCGTCGGTCATCAATTACCTTGACCGCGCCGCCATTTCTTTTGCGCTGCCGCTGATCTCCCGCGATCTTCACCTGGGATTTGAGTCCAAAGGAATCCTGCTCTCCGCGTTCTTCTGGTCTTACACCCTCATGCAGGTTCCCATTGGGCTGATGGCGGACCGCATGAACCTGCTGTGGGTGTATGCCGGAGCGTTTGCGCTCTGGTCTCTGGCGCAGGGGCTGACAGGGCTGGCGGGAAGCCTGGCGATTCTCATCCTGCTGCGCATCGTTCTGGGCATCGGTGAATCCATCTACCTTCCGGGCGGGAACAAGATTGTCAGCGTCCTTTTCGCGCCCTCGGAGCGCGGGCTGCCCTCGGGAATGTTTGATTCCGGCACGCGTTTCGGCCTGGTTCTGGGCGGAGTTGGTATTCCCTTGATGCTGATGCGGTTCGGTTGGAGAGACTCATTTGTGTTTGTTGGGATCCTGGGGTTTCTCTGGTTGATTCCCTGGTTTTTTGCGTTTCCTTCCCGGCTCGCGAAGCTGAAGGAAGAGAAAGCTGCGCGGGCCGTGGAGCAGGCTCCGCCGCGCTTCAAACTGGCGCACTTTGACCGCAATCTCCTGGGTGTCTGCTTGGGCTTTTTCTGCTTTGACTATTTCTGGTATCTCATGCTGACCTGGCTGCCCGATTACTTGTATCAGATCCGCCACTTAAGCATCGTAAAGGCTGGCCTGTTCTCTGCCATGCCGTATGCTGTTTTTGGCGCTTGCGAGCCCCTCGGCGGCTGGGTTGCCGACCGCTTGATCCATCGCGGCTGGGACGAAACCCGGACGCGCAAGGGCATGATCACTTTCGGCTTCATGTTCGGGTTGCTGATGATTCCGGCGGCCTTTGCCCACAGCGCCATGGTGGCCGTTGCATTGATTGTCGGCGCCGGGTTAGTGGGACTTTCGAGCGCGAATCAGTTGGTGATTGTGCAGGTCTGCGCGCCCTCGGAAGAAGTGGGTGTCTGGACGGGGTTCCTGAACTTTGCCGGAAACATCGGAGGAATTGCAGCGCCCCTGATCACAGGTTTCCTGGCTGCATGGACCCACTCTTTTGTGGCGGCTTTTGTACTCGGACCGGCCCTTCTGATCAGCGGGCTGCTCGCATACTGGTTCGTCGTGGGTCAAATCAATTTCTCGCAAAAGCGGTCTGTCGAGGCCGAGGGACTGAACACATGAGAATCGAAGGGATGACAACCAGCGATGATCCTTCCTCTCACTCCAGTTCGCCTCAAGCGCCATGCCGCACGTATCTTCGGTAATAAGGAAGGCGTGGTTTGCGAAAGCCTGCGGTTCACTTATCGGCAGTTTGGCGAGCGTTGCGACCGCCTTTCGAATGCCTTGGTCGGGCTGGGGCTCAGGAAAGGCGGCCGCGTGGCTTTCCTGAGTTTCAACTGCCATCGCCTGCTGGAGGCCTATTTCGGAGTTCCTCAACTCGGCGCGATCCTCTTGCCTCTTAATATCCGCCTGAGCCCGGAAGAGCTAACCTACATCCTGAACGATGCCGAGCCCGGTGTGCTCTTCTTTGACCCTGAATTCATTCCGCTGGTTGAGGCTCTGCGGCCGGAGGTCCGCTCGGTCGGGGACTGGATTGCGCTTCGAGGTTCGGCGCCGGAATGGGCAAACCCGAAAACCTATGACGAACTCCTGGCGGACGCGGAGCCGGCGGAAATCGATTATCGCGAGATTGACGAAAACTCGGTTGCGGAGCTTTTCTACACTAGCGGAACCACAGGGTACCCCAAGGGCGTGATGCTGACGCACCGCAATCTCTATCTGCATGCCTTCTACCGGCTGCCAACCGAGGACGCGACGGACGATGAAGTCGCCCTCTACAGCGTTCCCTTGTACCACGTCAACAGTTGGGGAACGCCGCACGTGTTGACGCTTCTGGGCGGCCGGCACGTCATCGCCAGAAAATTCGACCCGCTGAATGTGCTCCGGCTCATCCAGTCTGAACGCGTGACGCACTTGCAGATGGTTCCGACAATGATCACTGCGGTGATCAACCATCCTGATTTTGCAAAGTACGATGTCTCAAGCGTCAGGGTGGTGAACATTGGAGGGGCGCCGTGCAGCACATCGCTGATCAGCGAGGTTGAAGAGAAGATGCCCAACTGCGTGTCCAATGGCGGCTACGGATTGACGGAAACTTCTCCGGTGGTTTCCATTGCCAGCGTCAAAGAACATCTGGCGCATGAACCGCGCGACGTCCAGTTGCGGCGCAAAGCCACCGCAGGCCACGCACTGGCTGGTACGGAAATCCGCGTGGTTGACATTCATGGTAAGGACGTAAAGCCGGACGGCGAGCAAGTTGGTGAAGTGGTAGTTCGCAGCGACGTGGTGATGGCAGGCTACTGGAAGCACCCGGAAGCCACGGAGCGCGCAATCCGTGACGAATGGCTGCACACTGGCGATCTGGCCACGATTGACGAGGAGGGTTACTTCCTTATTGTCGATCGCGAAAAGGACATGATTTTGAGCGGCGGTGAGAACATTGCCTCGGCGCAGATTGAGCGCGTCATCTCTACCCATCCGGCGGTGCTGGAGTGCGCCGTGATCGCTGTGCCGGATGAAAAATGGGGTGAAGTCCCAAAGGCTCTCGTAGTTCTCAGAGCGGGACAGTCCCCTGCCGAAAAAGAAATTCTGGATCACTGCCGCAAGCATCTGGCCGGATTCAAAGTGCCCAAGTCTGTGGAATTTATCGATAGCCTGCCCAAAGGCGGAACAGGCAAGATTCTGAAAAAGGTTTTGCGGGAACCCTATTGGGCGGGCCGCAAGCGGCGCGTGCAGTGACTCCCTGGCCGCCGGGCGCTACACTGAGGCATGACCCATTTCGAGATCAGACGGGATGAGCCGCTCAAGCCCTTTACTACTTTCAAAGTGGGAGGGCCGGCGAAGTTCTTTGCCAGCGCAGCCACGCGCGAAGATTTTCTTGAAGCGCTCACGTTTGCGCGGGAAGAACGCCTGCCCATCTTTGTGCTCGGCGGGGGAAGCAACATCCTGGTCAGTGACAGCGGCTTTGAGGGTCTGGTCATCCATCCCGTGCAGCGCGGCATCCAGGTTGAAGCAGCGGGACGCGAAAAAGTCATTCTGCATGTTGAAGCCGGTGAGACCTGGGATGAAGTGGTCCGCCAGGCGGTCGAGGAGGGCTTCTGGGGAATCGAGAACCTTTCGCACATTCCCGGCCAGGCTGGCGCGGCGATCGTCCAGAACATCGGTGCCTACGGGCAGCAGGTCAGCAATGTCCTGGAAAGCGCGACCGTCATGGAGATTCGGACCGGCAAGGTGCAAAGGCTCGGTGCAGGCGAGTGCGGCTTCGGCTATCGAAAGAGCATTTTCAACACAAGCGCAAAGGATGAATTCCTCATCCTGCAACTCGAGTTGCGGCTCGACCGGCGCGGCAAACCCAACCTCTGCTATCCGGACGTCCGCAACCACTTCGATGAGCTGGCCGTTGGAACGCCTGCTATCCAGGAAGTCCGCAAAGCCATCATCCAGATTCGCGACCGCAAGTTCCCGTTCCCGCGCGAAGAGAAGGGCGGGAACGCCGGCTCATTCTTCAAGAATCTGGTGTTGAGCGAGGCTGAATTTGCGGTTCTGCGCGGCAATATTCGGCGCAATTTTTCAGCGACGGAGTGCGATCGGCTGGAAGAGATTCACAGGCGCTCGGCTTCCGCTGAATCGGTGAAAATTCCTACCGCCTTCCTGATTGACGTCTGTGGCTTGAAAGGACATCGTGAGGGCGGCGCCCGCGTGAATGAAACCCAGCCGCTGGTGCTTCTGAATGACGGAGGCGCAACTGCCCATGACGTGTTGTCGCTTGCCGCCTGCGTCCGGCGCGCTGTGCATGTCCGGACTGGAATGACGATTGCTCTCGAACCGGAACTGGTCGGCTTCAAACCTGCGGACGTGGAAAAATACCTCGCCCTCGATTAAACCCGACGGACTCGACAACCCTCCGCGGCGTCTCATAGCCACACAGATACCCGAGTAGGATTGAATTGCAATTGAAACACCGTTGTGCATGCCAGAGAGATATGTCAGGCTAGCAATAAGCCTGTAACGCTGAGGGTCACTACGAACAAGTGGGAGCGGCCGGATGAAAATCGCTCGAACATCCCCAGATGACGCCGCAAGCCGTCGCAAAAAGATGATTTCGCGGTTCACGGCCATCAGCGCGCTTGCTGGCTTGCTGCTTGGAATCTTTGAAGCCGCGCTGCTGCGAAACTCGCCTCGCATCGAGGCCCTCCTGATTCCTGACATTGGGCGCGTAGAATGGTTCCTGGCGCCCTTGCTTGACATGGCCTGTTTTGCGCTGTGGGGCCTGCTGCTGGGATGGCTGGCGGTCCGAAATCCCGGCAAACACCGGACCGTCGTGCTTGTAGCCGCTGCCGCCGCTGCCGTTGTTACGTTTGTTGCCTTGCGGCTGCGCTGGCTGCACGCCAGAATCCTGATCAAGAATTTTGTCCTTCGCGAGGACCTTCTGATTCCGCTCGCCTGGTATGCCGCTGGGTTTGCCGCCTCGCTGCTGGCTGTCTATTTGCTGTGGAAACCGGTTTCGCGACTTGTTGGCCGATTGCGCTTCGGGTGGGTGCGTTGTCTGGCATGGGCAATGACACTGGCAGGGGTTGTTGCCATTTGCGGCATTGGATATTTCCTGCTAAGTCCTTTGCCCGGTTCCGCAAGCAACAGGGCCGAGCCTCACGCCCGTCCTGGCAGCCCGAACATCGTCTTTATCGTTCTCGACACCGTCCGGGCCGACCACCTGTCGTCTTACGGCTATTCGCGCCCCACCACGCCCAATATCGATCGTCTGGCCCGGCACGGTGTGCTGTTTGAAAACGCCATCGCGCCGACTTCCTGGACGCTGGCTTCCCACGCCTCCATGTTCACCGGCCTGCTCCCCCATCAGCATGGAGCGGATTGGGCGAATCCGCTCCCGCCCGGACCACGGACACTGGCCGACGTTCTCCGTTCCTGGGGATACGCTACAGCCGGCTTTGCGGCGAACTTTGACTATTGCCAGAAAGGCTGGGGCATCGGGCGGGGCTTCAACACTTATGTAGACGACAGCGAATCGCTAAGCCACAATCTCGAGGACACGTTGGCAGGCACGGCGCTGATACAACCTCTTTATCAGCGCTATTGCCGGTTTGACTACCTCGATCGGCAGGATGCGCGCGAGATCAACGATGAGGTTTTCCGCTGGATCCGGCGCCCGCCGAAACGCCCGTTTTTCCTTTTTATCAACTACTTTGATACCCACGTGCCCTATCTCACCGAATCTCCATATAACCACCGATTCGGAAAAATCCCGGACAAGCTGGTTCATAAGCTGTTTGATGCCCTGCAAAGTCCGGGCGCGCCTCACGGAATCACACCCTCTGACCGGGCCGCGCTGATCGCTGGCTACGACAATTGTCTTGCCTACCTCGATGCACAAGTCGGGCGACTGCTTGATGTTCTCCACGAATCTCCCGGAGGCAAGGACACCATCATCATCATCACCTCCGACCACGGCGAAGAATTCGGCGAGCAGGGCTGGTATAGCCACGGCTACAACCTCTACCGCGAGGCGCTGCACGTTCCGCTGATCATCGCCGGGCCTGGGATTCCCAGGGGGGTGCGCATCCGGCATCTGGTCCGCACACGCGATCTTTTCTCCACCGTTCTCGACTTTGCTGGAGGCGGGAAGGCTCCTTTCAACCGCGACAGCTTGGCGAGATTCTGGATGCCCGGCTTTACACCCCGGCCATTCGATAACTTCGTTATCTCCGAGCTGGTTCCCATCTTCAACGAGGGTGGAAAGCAGGCCATGATCAGCTTGACCACGCCCCAGTGGCAATATATCTACAGCTCTGACGGCCGCCAGGAACTCTACCATTGGACTGCTGATCCCTTGGATCAGACAAACCTTGCCGAATCCTCCGCCGTGCGGGCGACAATGGAGGAACTTCGCCGACGCCTGATTCATCTAGTGGCGGATTCTTCCGAGCCCTGGCGCGGCCCGAACTATCTTTTCGCGCGAAGCGGGAAGGGAAGCGCATTTCTTCACGAGGTAATTGCTGCCAGGAGGCCGGAGCAGGCGCTGCACGCGGCGAATCGGCGTACTATTGGAGCTTCTCAGGCTTTCTTGGGATCCGAAGAACCCACGACTCCGTCAAGACCCGCCGCACCTGACCGCGACATTCTGAAAAGCCTTCCCTACCACTAACTCAAAAGCATCATCGAACGGTGGCGCGCCCCGATGCATTGAAACGATCTCGCGAAGCACGCACGGGCTTGCTCTATCACCAGAAGAACCACGGAATCAATAATGGAGATCAGGCCACGTCGTGACGGTCCGCGATTTTTGCGACTGAACAAGGAGCCCGAGACGAAGCAAGGGATGTGACAACTGTCACATATCGGGGGTTGATTGGCGGTCTGAGCGTACACGGTGGCGGGTTCGTCCGGAGCGCCCCGGTAACAATCTCGGAGAAGCCTTCGCACGCGGGAAATCTTCCAGCAGAATCAACCTACCGGTGTTCTTAGCACGTGAAGATGTCCGGTTTTTATAGCACATAATCTGTCCGGTTTTGGTTTTTCTTTGCCGCTAGCCGAAGGAGCCCGTAGGGCGACTG
>JAKAWN010000182.1 GCA_021827245.1 Acidobacteriota bacterium
ACGGTCCGTATTATCAGATGAGCTTCACCTGGCGGGGAAAGAGTTCGACGCGTTTCTTGCGGCCTGAACAAGTCGAATCGATGCGGCGGAAGGTGGCGAATTACAAGCAGTTGAGGGAACTGATGAACGAGTGGGTGAGCCTGGGCATAGACCTGGAACGGGCGGAGCGGGAGAAGGAGAGGCGCGTCAGTGGCGATTGACCCGAACGAGTTGCCGAGCGATCCTTCGGCCTTGCGGCAGATGGTGATGGGTCTGCTTGGAGAAGTGGAGAGCAAGGAGCGCCGGCTCAAGCAACTGCAACATTGGGTGGAACAGTTGCTGGGGGCGCGTTACGGGCCGCGGCGCGAGCGGGTGAGTGAGGATCAATTGTTCCTGTTTGCCGCCGCGATTCTGGCCCAAGGCGGGAAGACGCCTCCGGCCTCGGACGAAAGCGAGGCGCCTCCGCCGAAGCCGACATCCTCGCGCCCCGGACATGGCCGGGGGTTCATTGCCAAAATCTTTGAAGCGGCAACGGGTGGTTTACGATCTTGAGGAAGCCAAACGGCAGTGTCCGGAGTGCCAGGAAAAGTTGACGCGGATCGGAGAAGACGTGAGCGAGCGGCTGGAATACGTGCCGGCGTCTCTGGTGGTGATCGAGGAATCCTGTCAGAAATATGCCTGCCCGAAGGGATGCACGGTGGTCACGGCTCAGAAGCCCATGGCGCCGATCGAAAAAGGCCTGCCGGGGCCGGGGCTGCTGGCGCAGGTGGCAGTGAGCAAGTACGGGGATCACTGTGTGCTACGAACGCGACCACCGTAGTTGAAAGTGGAAGCGATGCTTTGCTGAAGATGAGGGATGGCCCCTCGAAACCGGCTTACAGGAGCAGGTTTCAAACCGCCTCAGGCTGCGTTGGTCAAGAGCCTGCGTGGTGAGCGTTGAGGAAAAGGCGGAGCAAGACTCTGTCAGGTAAGTCTCAAGAAGACGAGCGGAAGCGAACCGCTGATGACGTGTCGAAAAGTATCTAAACGATGTCGAAACCGGGCGGGAGTGATTAGCCCGGGAGAAGGTTGGACGGCACCTGTTTACGGTCCAACTGGCATCCGGCATGAAGGCGGCGTGATCTGGAGGCAGGCTTCAGCAAGGAACGTAGGAACCTGTCGTCCCGATGCCAAGGGAGAAACTCAAGCGAATAGCCTTCGCAAGAGCCAGAGTACCGACGCGGGACACAGGGACGGAGGTGCCCGTAGTAGGGAAGAAGGCCCTGTAATGGGGCTGGACCGAAGGGGCACCGTTGTCCAGCCATGTCAGGGGAGCAACCGGTGAACGGGAGGACTTCCGTGGACAAGGCGAAACCGTTTTGCATTCCCAAGCGGGAGGTGTGGGAGGCGTACAAGCGGGTGAAGGCAAATCAGGGAGCGGCGGGAGTGGACGGCCAATCCATTGCCGAATTCGAGAAAGATTTAAAGAACAATCTCTATCGAATCTGGAATCGGATGTCATCGGGCAGCTACTTCCCGCCGGCGGTTCGTCGGGTGGACATACCGAAGGGAGACGGGCGAACGAGGCCGCTGGGAATTCCTACGGTCTCCGACCGCATCGCCCAGATGGTGATCCTGCGGTACCTGGAGTCGAGGTTGGAACCGGTGTTCCACCCGGATTCCTACGGGTATCGGCCCGGCAGGTCAGCACACGATGCGCTAGCCATGGCGCGACAGCGATGTTGGCGCCACGACTGGGTGTTGGACCTGGACATCAAGGGTTTCTTCGATGAAATTGATTGGGTGCTCTTGATGCGTGCCGTGCGCTGGCATACGGACTGTGCATGGGTGCTGCTGTACATCGAAAGATGGCTGAGGGCACCCGTCCAAATGCCAGACGACACCCTGGTGAATCGAGAGAAAGGGTCTCCCCAAGGGGCGGTGGTTAGCCCAATCTTGGCGAATCTTTTCTTGCATTATGCGTTTGATCGGTGGATGCAGCGGCGGTGTCCTGCACGACCGTTTGAACGCTATGCGGATGATGCCATCATCCACTGCGACAGCGAGAGCCAGGCGCGCCAATTGCTGGAGGCGCTCCAGGGGCGGTTCGCAGAATGCAAGTTGGAACTCAATCTGCGAAAGACCAGGATCGTGTACTGCAAGGATGCGAATCGGCCCGGCAGCTACTCGGAACAGCAATTTACCTTCCTCGGCTACACGTTTCGGCCGCGCCAGGCGAAGAACCGTTTCGGCAAGCTGTTTGTCAGTTTCGCTCCGGCGGTCAGCGATAGGGCAGCCAAAGCGATGCGGAAGACGATGCGTCAGTGGCGGCTCCATCATCGCGGCGATCTTGGGCTGGAAGCCCTCGTGCGAAAGACTCAGCCGATCCTCAAAGGCTGGATCAATTACTACGGGCGCTTCTATCCGTCGGCTCTGGGGCGCGCACTGCACACGCTCGATCACTTCCTTGTCCGCTGGGCGCAACGCAAATACAAGCGGCTGAAGAGGCGAAAATGGCGGGCTTGGCTTTGGCTGCGGCGGCTTCGGTCGCGGCAGCCGAGCCTATTTCCGCACTGGCAGCTTGCTGCTACGGTTGGACGATAGGAGCCGGATGAGCCGGGAGGTTCACGTCCGGTTCTGGGAGAGCGCGGCGGTGCGATTCCGCCGCGCCACTCGACTGCCCTTGCATCGGCAGGAAGAGATCTTCCGGCGCCAGGGCGTGGAGTTGTCACGCCAGACGATGTGCGACTGGATGCGCCAGGGCGCCGATCTGGTGAGCCCGCTCTACGAACTGATGAAAGAACAGGTGTTGGATTCGAAAGCCGTTCAAACTGACGACACGCCGGTGCCGGTGCTCGATCCCGACTTGCCCCGCACGCGGACGGGCAGGATCTGGACCTATGTAGGGGATGACGAACATCCGTATACCGTTTATGATTACACGCCCAACCGCAGTCGTGACGGGCCGGAGGCCTTTCTGGAAGAATTTCGGGGATATCTGCAGGCGGACGCCTACTCTGCCTACGATCATTTCTATAAGGAGCCTGAGCGCGGAATTATTGAGGTTGGGTGTTGGGCTCATTCGAGAAGGCGCTTTTTCGAAGCGCAATCTTCGGACTTGATGCGCTCGACGGTAATGCTGGCCTATATCCGCCTGCTTTATGACGTGGAACGCGAAGCCCGTGACCGAGGTCTGGAAGGCGCAGCGCGCCGCGCCCTACGCCAGGAAAAATCGAAGCCGATCCTGGAGGACATCCGTGCTTACTTGGAACGAGAGCAGCCGCAGGCGCTGCCCAAGAGCCCCGCGGGCGAGGCCATCGCCTACACGTTGTCGAACTGGGAAGCCCTGACCCGCTACCTGGACGACGGCGATTTGGCCATCGACAACAACGGTGCCGAGCAAAGCCTGCGCGGCATCGCTGTCGGTCGTCGCAATTGGACGTTCTATGGCAGCGACAATGGCGGCCGGACTGCCGCTGTGCTGACCAGCCTGATCGCCACGTGCAAGAGGCTGCGCGTCGATCCCTTCGCTTATCTGCGCGATCTCTTCGAACACGTCAGCCACCACCCTCAGAGCCGGCTGGCCGAGTTACTACCCGACCACTGGCAGGCCACTCGCCAATCCACTGCAGCCCTCTGAGCCTTCCCGTCTGGTTCCCAGACTCATTCCCCATTACTCAATGTCGCGGTCGGCGCATGGGGTTCACCGGACCGATACCAAATTCGGGGTATTGAGAATTCGAAAGTCTCAGGGTAGCTTCCTCCTCGTGCGAGACGACTTGCAAGAGAAGTGCATCGCTATGATAAAACAGCCAATCCTCGGACAGGTGTAACACGTCAAACGCAAGCAAATTACGAGCCGTTTCCGCCCGAATAGCTTCAATGCTCTCGTCGGTCAGCACCCAGCATTCCTGCCGTTGAAAACCTTGGCCGTAGATGTTCTCCAAAACCCTCTCTCCGGCTGAGAAGTCATCAAATCTTTTGAAGAAGTCGTTTGCCGCTTGTTTACTCACTTCACCTTTCACATGGGGGAAGTTGACCGTGAAAGTCGTCGCACCTGCACGGTGACAGAATTTGAGCAACGCATGGCTCTAAGCTTCGGAGATTGGACATGCACCTGGCATTGACGAGTCGAAGTGGATCACCACGCAGCGATTATACTCCGGCTGACCGGTGGGTGGCAGGCTTGCCCTCATAGATCAAGGCCGCCACTTTTCACGTCTGCTCTTCAGCTTCTTCCATTACACGTTTCTTATGCTTGGGTGGCTTATTGCGTTGGCTCTCTTGACGCTTGGTGGGCGGAGGCGACCCGGCTCGTTTCCGCGCCTGGCGTTTGACCTCTTTCCAGGCGTGAAATGGTTTTTTTCTAGGGGGTCTGCTGGGACTCATGGGAAACAGGTCCGTCGCCAAGCGTGGTGCTTCGTTCTGCCAACGGTTGAACAGGATCACCGACGCCTTGGCGGAAGTGTGTCGGAATCGAACCGACCGATCCACCAGAGGCAGATCCGCAGGATTTGAAGTCCCGGGCGGACACCAGCCCGCATGCACTTCCATACTGATACTAAACAACTTGTCCTACCCCGTCAACGCGCGCGTTCAACCATAACGGACGGGGCTTCGTTGCATCGCTTGTGCCAGCCCTGTGGTCAAGTCAGTTGGAATTGTCTCCCCCCGAATTGGCACTTGAGACAATCGTGACATCAGCATGAAGCGGGAGATCACGCGAAGACGCGCCCACCAGAATCTGGTAGGCGCCAGACGGCGAGATCCACTTGTGGAGTGCCGTGTCATATATGGAAAACGACCAAGGGTTCAGGAGCATCCTTACTTGCCTGGTTTCACCAGGCTTCAGGAAGGTCTTCGCAAAACCGCAGAGCTGGTGAGGTGGTTCGCCGTTCTTTGAAGGCTGATGCACATAGGCCTGGACAATCTCGGCTCCGCCCCGAGGGCCGGTGTTTGTAACATCGACGGTCGCGACAACTTTTGGCGTCATCCCGCCAGGCATCGCCGCTAATTTTCCGGGAGAGACATTGAGATGGCTTAGCCGAAACGTTGTATACGACAACCCAAAACCGAACGGAAACAGAGACTGCGTACCCGTCGCATCGTACCACCGGTAACCGATTTCCAGCTTTTCGCTATAAGTTGAGACTCCGTTAATGCCCGGCCATTGCGATGGCGATCCGGTAGGAACTCCGGTTTCAGTGCGCGGGAACGTCAGCGTCAGCTTGCCGGCAGGGTTAACGTCTCCGAACAAGATGGCGGCAATCGCATTGCCATCTTCCTGGCCAGGGTACCAGGCTTCGACGACGGCGCGCACCTGGTTGACCCACGGCATCAGCACCGGGCCGCCCGTGTTCAGAACAACAACTGTCTTTCGGTTGGCAGCGGCAACGGCTGAAATCAACCGGTCCTGATTGCCGGGCAACTCCAGGTTCGGCCGGTCATGACCTTCACTCTCCGATGTACTCACAAACACAATTGCCACTGAGGCGGGCCGTGCAGTTGCGGCCGCTTTCGCAAGACTGCTGCCGTCGGCATAGGAGACCTGAATACCCTTGCCTGCGCGCTTGCGGATACCATCGAGCGGGCTGATCACGTAGGGCGCCACCACGTGGGAGCTGCCACCTCCTTCGGCCGTCGGCTTTGTCCCGCCGTCTGCACCGATCACAGCGATTGAGGAAACGTTCGAAAGCGGCAAGATGTCGCCCTCGTTTTTCAGGAGCACCGTGCCCTGCTCAGCAACCTTTCGGGAGAAAATGTCGTGAGCTTTGCTGCGAACGTTGGCGTCCCAGTTGCCCGTTTGTGGTTTATCAAACAGCCCATGGCGGAACATCGTTATCAGGATTCTGCGGAGATGCTCATCGAGGGTGGCCATGCTCACCTGGCCATTCTGGACGACCGCCTTGAGCGCCTGCCCATAGTAGCGGCTATCAGGCATCTCCTGATCCAGGCCAGCTTTGGCGGAAGCGACCGTGGAATGGGTCGCGCCCCAGTCGCTCATCACCCAGCCGCGGAAGCCCAGTTCTGTCCTGAGAAAATCATGGAGCAATTGCGGATTCTCGCAAGAGTAAACGCCGTTGGTCTTAACGTAGGCGCACATGAAGGTACCCACATCACCTTCCTGCACGGCGGCCCGAAAGGGTGGCAGGTAAATCTCCTGCAGGGTTCTTACGTCAACAACCGAGTCTGCGCGAAACCGATCACTTTCCTGATTCATGGTCAGATACATGTTTGCGTCAGCGATGGGTCCCTGGCTTTGAATGCCGCGGATCTCGGCTGCAGCCATCTGGCCGTTAAGGTAAGGATCCTCGCCATAGGTTTCAAAGGTCCGGCCCCACTCCGGCACCCGAACGACGTCGATCGTGGGACCCAACGCAACGTTCGTGCCCTTCTGCCACTGCTCTTCGCCAAGGACTCGCCCGTACTCGTGCAACAACGCCGTGTCCCAACTTGAGGCGGCGGCGATCGGAGCGGGAAGCAGAGTCACGTCTTTGGCGTCGTTCCCAACGCCAGCCCTTCCGTCCGCGAGCTTCAGCGCGGCGATGCCCAATCGCGAATTCGCGGGGACATACCCGACATACCCCTTGAAAGGATGCTTTTTCCGGTCCACGCCGTGAACCATGGCAATCTTGTCGTCAAGCGTCATTGCCCGAAGCAGTAAATCCGTTCGCTGAGAGGCTGAAAGCGATTTGTTCATCCAGGGCCGCTGGCTGTTTGAATGGGCAGGTCCTGCAGCCAGCGATACCGACGCCGTTGCTAATGCCAACACGGTTCCGAGGGCAAGTCTTAAGGAGAAAGTTCTTGTTCTTTGTTTCTGCATGCAAACATCCCTCCGCGAGCGTCGCAAAATTGCTGACACGCTCCCTTGATCACCTTGCGTCAATTAAACAATACCGAGTCGCAGGGGCCACTCCAGCGACCATTCTCGTATAGGTCGAGGAATCTACGCACCGAATTTCCCACGCGTCGTCGGCTTCACTGTCATTTTCGGGATCTCGGGGCTCCCGCCGGGGTGACGAACCTTTACTGTACCGGTCAGGTATATGTCTTGAGAGGAGTCACCAACATATACTTTGTACGCACCGTCTTCAACGCTCCACCCATGAACAGCGGCATTCCAAAAAGACAATGGGTGGGACGCCGACTGCGGGTTGATCGTCACCGTGACTTTGCGCGTTTGTCCTGCCTCAAGGTCAACCTTGGCCCAGCCAACCAGTCGCTTGGGAGGCTCATCCGTGCCGGGAGGAAGACCAAGATAAAGTTGCGCAACCTCCGTCCCGGTGCGTGTGCCGATGTTCCTTAGATCGAAGCTTACATTAATCTTGCTCTCGCCATGGGTGGTTGCAGGAGTCACCTGCAGGTTGGAAAAGGAAAAATTGGTGTAAGACAACCCGTATCCGAACGGGAAAAGCGGCCTGATGTGGTTAGCGTCATACCACTTGTAGCCAACCTTCAGCCCTTCGGTGTAGTCGACATCGAAATAGCCTTCCCCCGGGGGCGGTGCCTGGATGTGGTGGCGGGGAAGATCGGACTCGCTCTTGGGGAACGTAATTGGAAGCTTTCCTGAGGGATCAACCTTTCCAAAGAGAATGTTGGCAATCGCTTGACCGCCTCTCTGCCCCGGATACCAACTTTCCAGGACTGCGCTTACCTCGGCAAGCCAAGGCATGAGAACCGGGTCGCCATTCTCCAGCACCACAATTGTGTGAGGGTTCGCCGCTGCCACCTTTTGAATCAGTTGGTCCTGGTTGTCCGGCAGGGTCAAGCTTGGAAGGTCTGCGCCCTCGTACGTCCACTGGTTTACAAACACGATGGCCACTTGGGAAGCGGCAGCCAGCTTAGCGGCCGAGGCAAAGTTGGTACCGGAATTATATTCCACGGTTGCATGGGGCGCCATTGCACGAATTGCTTTAAGTGGAGAAGAAGGATCCCACACAGGATACTTAAGCAACTGGGCGAGGTAACGAACCCCCTTCGGGGGCGGAACGGCGTTCCCGCCGACCGGAGTCACTTGTGCTGAGCCTCCGCCGGAAAGAACGCCCACATCGGCATGCGACCCAATAACAGCAATCGAATGCAGTGTCGATGCATTAAGCGGGAGTTGATCACCGGCATTTTTCAGTAGGACAGCGCCTTCTTCTTCAATTCGCTGGGCGACGGCAGCATCGGCTGCAACGTCAATTTGCTTTACAACCGGAGGATTGTCGAAGACGCCTTCAGCGAACAGTGTTCTCAAAATGCGATGGACCATATTGTCAAGCCGCGATATCGGCACTTCACCCTTTTCCACTGCTTCCTTGAGAGCGGCCCCGTAATAAACGGCGGTAGGCATCTCCTGGTCAAGTCCCGACAGGGCAGACTTAACGGTACTGTGTGCCGCTGTCCAATCGGACATGACCCAGCCCTTAAAACCCCAGTCGAGCTTCAAGACATCGTTCAGGAGGTAGCTATTCTGGCAAGAATAGACCCCGTTAACTCGGTTGTAGGCACACATCACTGCGCCAACACCCGATTTCTTGACGCCAATCTCGAACGCCAAAAGGTCAGTTTCACGTAATGCGCGACTGTTAAGGTCCGAACTCACATAGTTGCGGCCAGATTCCTGATCGTTCACGGCATAATGCTTGATGGTGGCTACAACGTCCTGCTTCTGGATGGCGCGCAACTCTTGGGCGAGGATTGTCCCGCCCAGGATGGGATCTTCCCCATGATACTCGAAGTTCCGCCCGCAACGCGGATCCCGGGCCATGTCGATTCCCCCGCCGAGCGAAACGTCAAATCCCTGGTCACGGGTTTCCCTGCCAATCACCGTTCCAAAGTCCCACGCCATCTTCGGATCCCATGTCGATGTTTCGGCTAGTGAGGAAGGCAGGGCCACCGCCTGCCCATTGGAACGTAAACCCTGATCGGTGACTCCAAGGCCCGCTCCTACTTGCTGCTGAGCGGGAATATCCAGACGAGGAATCCCCGGAACGAATCCGTCACCCCCGAGCGAACCCGGAGCCCGTTTGAAGCCTGCTGAAAACCCCATGCTTGGAAGCCCGTGAACAAGTTGAATCTTCTCGTCCAGCGTCATCCGCTTCACGAGGAGCTCGGCCCGTGCATCCGGGCTCAAACCCTTGTTCATCCATGGCCGGCTTGCTTGCTGTGCAAACCCAAAAGCACTCAGCAAACCAACTGGAAGGAGCGACAACACGGCTTCCAGAAGAAGAGAATTTTTCCCGCTAAACATGATTTTTCATCCAGGCAGAGATTAAACACAGAACGCTTTCTGGGTTTGGCTGAACACCCTTGGCCCTCAACTTATGCCGGGGCGACTTCCCAATCAAGTGGACTGCAGGCGCGCGAAAGGGCTGAAGCCAACGCTTCCATCCGCTGTTGACGCACCCCAGCGCCCAACTTGTTTGCCATGCATCAGGCAAACAGAAAATAAACCTCTACTTCTAAGGCGCTAATCGCTAACTTGATTTGTAACGGCAAGGTCAGTCCACTGACCGCCTCGAGTTAAAGGGACAAAGTGCCGACACCAAACCGGCGAATTTACGGCTAAAGAGTATCATCCCAGTGAGCAAAACCAAAGCCCTTTGTTGAGGGCCTCTCCCAAGGCGTTGATACGCGGCGGAGCCCGGCGGGAAGTGTCCACGGTAGGCCAGGCAGATACGCTTCGAGGCGGCGTACGGCGCATCGACAAAGAACCCTCTCTGCAATTGTTGCTGAATCTCAAAGAATTCCGCTCCCACCTTAAGAGTTGGTTTAGACTGTCTCTTCCAGTCGTACCAAGACTCGGGCACGTCGCCCCTATGTAGCAGTTAAATTCCCCTCTATGCGCTTTAGCGTTTTGCTTGCGTGTGTACGACGAATTTCGGGCGCGCAAGGATTGCGACAGGAAAGGGCGGAGACCGATATGGGCATAAATTCCCGCACGCAGGATGCCACCGGCACGATCCGTCGAACTGGAACAGCGTACGGTCTGGTCATCGCTGTAGCTGCAGCCGTGGGCGGACTACTGTTCGGATATGACACTGCCGTCATTTCCGGCGCCATTCTGTTCGTGAGGCAGTTATTTCACCTTTCTGCGTTTGAAACGGAAGTGGCGGTCAGCGCGGTCTTGTTGGGTGCGGCGTTGGGAGCTGCGGTGGCGGGTTACTTTGCAGACCGTTTCGGCCGCAGACCTGTGCTACTGGTGGATGCCGTTATCTTCGGGTCGTTTGCGGTGTTGACCGGCATGGCCAACGGGCTCGGAAGTTTCGTAGCGGCACGATTCTTTGTGGGTTTCGCGGTTGGAGTCGCCTCAATGATCACACCGCTCTACATCGCGGAAATCGCTCCCCCCAAGATTCGCGGGGCCTTGGTCACGCTGAATCAGCTTGCCATCGTCACAGGCATCCTGGTGGCGTATTACGTGGACTATCTCTTCTCTCGAAGCGGCAATTGGCGAGGGATGTTCATTAGTGCAGTCGTCCCATCACTCGTGCTCCTCGTTGCTTTCATCTTCCTCCCCGAAAGTCCGCGCTGGCTGGCATCTCAGGGACGCTTCGATGCCGCGTTACAGATCCTCAACCGAGTTGAAGATCCGATAGGCGCGCGCCAGCATATGGCGGAGCTTGAGGAGGTAACCGGAGTTGACCGTCTGCGATTCGGCGACCTTTTTTCGCCCCGCTTTCGCAAGGCACTCATCGTCGGCGTAGGGCTCGCAGTCTTTCAGCAGATTACGGGCGTAAACGCGATCGTCTACTACACGCCCATCATCCTGCAGATGGGGGGCTTTCACAGTGCAACAAGCGCAATCCTGGCAACAGTGTTGGTAGGCGGCGTGAACTTGGTTTTCACAATCATATCGCTTTCCCTACTGGATCGCGTCGGCCGCCGGCCCCTGCTGCTCGTAGGAATTGCGCTGATGGCTGTGAGTCTCTTGTACTTGGGCTACCTCTTTGGTGTGGCCCACGTTGCGCGAGTCGCCATCCTGATTGACGTTCTCGTTTATCTAGCTTCGTTTGCCATCGGACTTGGGCCGATCTTCTGGTTGTTGATTTCGGAAATCTATCCAACCACCATCCGCGGCCAGGCGATGTCGCTCGCTACCGTCACAATCTGGATTTTCGACTTTCTCGCAAGTGCTACGTTCCTCAGCCTGATTGGGGTGCTTGGGGCGCGCGGAGCTTTCTGGGTTTATGGAGTGGCTTCGATAGCAGCTTTCTATTTTTCATTTCGAAAAGTTCCCGAAACTAAAGGCCGAACACTGGAGGAAATCGAGACTTCCTGGGGCATATAACCTCCTGGATAGACTTGGACGACGAACGCCTACGGAAAAGCGAGGCGCAAGTGGCATTCGCGCTCCAGCCAGACAGTCACTGCCGTCGACTGCCTCCACAGCCCCGCGGTTTGACTTTGCCTCTGTCGCCAGAATAAGATAGGGCCAGAAAATGGCGGCCAGAATCGATGGCAAAAGCACGTAATCCGGAGCAACGAAAGGCCGTAACGCTGAGGGAGCGCCAGGATAGATTCACCACGCTTTCGGGTGTTCCGGTTGAGCCGCTTTACACCGAATACGACCTCAAAGATTTCAACTATGAGCGCGATCTTAACGACCCGGGCGAATTTCCTTACACGCGCGGCATACACCGGACAATGTACCGCGGCAAGCTTTGGACGATGCGGCAGTTTTCTGGGTTTGGTATCCCGGAGGACACCAACCAGCGGCTGCATTACCTGCTGAAGCAGGGCCAGACAGGGCTCTCCATCGCCTTCGATTTGCCGACCTTGATGGGCTACGATTCCGATCATCCGCTGGCCGAAGGCGAGGTGGGCAAGTGCGGGGTCGCGGTGTCGTCGCTGGAAGACATGGAGACGCTGCTGGAGGGGTTGCCGCTTGAGCGCGTGACCACTTCCATGACCATCAATTCGCCCGCGGCCATCATCTGGGCCATGTACCTGGTGGCGGCGGAGAAGAACGGCGCCGACTGGAAGCACATTTCCGGCACCATCCAGAACGACATTCTGAAGGAATACATCGCGCAGAAGGAATACATCTTTCCGCCTGCGCCCTCGATGCGCCTGGTGGTGGATTCCATCGCTTTCAGCGTGCGCGAGACTCCGCGCTGGAATCCGATCTCGATCAGCGGCTACCACATTCGCGAGGCAGGCTCGACGGCCGTGCAGGAACTGGCATTTACGTTGCGGGACGGAATTGAATACGTGGAATGGGTGCGGCTGGCGGGCCTGGGCGTGGACGATTTTGCGCCGCGCCTCAGCTTCTTTTTCAATTCGCACAATGATCTTTTTGAGGAAATTGCGAAGTTTCGGGCGGCGCGCAAAATCTGGGCGACCGTGATGCGCAAGCGTTTCGGAGCGCAGAATCCGCGCTCGTGGCTGTGCCGATTTCATACCCAGACGGCGGGATGCTCGCTGACCGCACAGCAGCCTTACAATAACGTGGTGCGAACCGCTATCCAGGCGCTGGCGGGCGTCCTGGGCGGAACACAGTCGCTCCACACGAATTCGCTGGACGAGGCTTGGGCGCTACCCACCGAGCACGCTGCGACCCTGGCGCTGCGCACACAGCAGGTGATCGCGCACGAGAGTGGC